>NZ_JBQSXT010000012.1:0-119615 GCF_052378605.1 Halomonas sp. AOP27-A1-41 | reverse complement strand
AAAGATAAGTAAAAGCTGCTGAAGCCGACGGTGTGGCTAACGATAAATGACTATATTACTTATCGAAAGATATGAGAAGCAGATACATCGTATCCTGATGAATCATGTAATCTTCTTTGTCTCTCGTCAATATAATGGTTGGTTAAGAGGCCTATCACGTAAAACTTAAAAAAGTGAGGCGTGTGGTTTTTTTAGATTTGAGTATTTCTGATGAGCGTTATTTTTAGTGCTCACAAGCGACGTCTTCGCACATTGAAAATGCGCTAGAACTATGGCGTTCAACGGTGTTTAGTAAGCCCAAACAACCGCGAGCAAAACACCCCATCCAAGAATGCCGGCTGACATAATAGTATAAGTGGCTGATATAGTGGCAACATCCAGCTCGTTACGAGTGCAGAGCGCTTGCAAGCCGTGATAAATCAGACTGCATGAAACGCCTAGAGCCGCCAATCCGACGATCATATTGAAAAATAACGAGGGCACCCATAGCGCAAGGGATGAAATCCATAAGGGAAGAGGAGCGAGTGTGGCAAGCAAATAGGCATTTTTATAGCTAATTGAAAGTTGCTCGACACCATTGACGACTGCGTGAATAACCCAGCCCATTATAAAAAAAGTCAGCAGCTCGGCCAAAAAAAGAATCGTCGTAATAAACCGCCATTCCCTTTCAGCAAAACCGGTCATAAAGGTATCGCCATAATGCGTCCCTGCATAATAGAGCATTAAAGGGGGCAATAACGACATGGGAAGAACCACACACCACGCTAACGTCGGAATGGAGGGCGAGTTCGCTTTAAGCGCTTGCCAACCAGCGCGATGACTAAAGGGCATTTTGAAAAATGTCAGTACATTCATCTCAACTACCTCTTGGTGTCTTAAAATTAAACGGCTATATATCATATAATGATATTTTATTTTTAGAGGACGTCTTCGGTATTGTCAAGCGGGGAAAAGTCGTCACGAGCACGTTAAGGAGCATCCATGGCAGAAAAAACAGCAGTGCAAAAAGGCGAGCTTGATAAGGAAGATTTCGAGCGTCTATCCCAGTTTCGCTATCAGTTACGCTGTTTTTTACGTCGCAGCGAAGATATCTGCCGCAAGCATGGGCTCACCGCGTTGCAATACCAGCTGTTGCTGCACTTACGCGGCTTTGCTGAGCGTGATTGGGCAACGGTAGGTGAGCTTGCCGAGCGGCTGCAAGCCAAGCATCACGGCACTGTGGCATTGATCGATCGCTGTGAGCAGCTATCACTCGTTGAGCGCCGTCAAGGACGTGAAGACCGCCGCCAAATAGAGGTGCACTTGTTGGAGGAGGGAATCGAACGCGTCACCCGAATTGCGGAAGCGCATCAGCCAGACCTCTACCAACTTCATGCCGGTATGTTATTCCCGCCTGGTGAGTAATGCGCGTTAATGGCGTCACTTTTTATAGGTAGCGTCATCAGCTTAGCCATGAAAGCGGAGTCCGATGCATCGCAACGCCCAGTATATAGATAAATACAAGCACCGCTGCCACGGCGGCACCGGCCCGAATGGCTGGCGTTTTACCGCGTTTAATCGCCATTGTGCCGAGCAGAATATAAACAATCAGCGCGGTGATTTTGGCGCTGAGCCATGGCGGAAGTGGCCAGAAGCTCAGCATGATGGCCAATAGCACGCCGAAGGTTAGAAGCGCCGTATCGATGATATGAGGGAGTATCTTGACCCAGCGCGCCTTAAGAATCGGTCGCTCAGTGACTGACCAATAAGCACGTACTATAAAGAAGGCGAGGCTCGCATAGGCGGCCGCCATATGAAGATGCTTAACCGCAAAATAGTGCTCAATCATACGTTTATCTCTGGATTAAAACAGCTTCTTGTGAACAAGAACCACCTCTTTTCGCTGAGGGGTTATACGGAGTTTCATCGCTATCTTGTCTGATTTACTGCCATGAATGAAACGTCGTCACCTGTGGTCTTTAGCCGCGTATCCCTTAAGAGGTAGGGTGGGGTTATATGGAGGTAACCTGGCAGATATTGCCGTTTTAATCGCTCAGAATCGATTTCCAAGACGCCTGTTTAGGCATTGCTTTCTTTTTGGCGCCAGGGAGATCGACCATGAGTCATTTCATTGACCGGCTAAATTTTTTCCGCAAAACGCGCGAGCCTTTTGCCAATGACCACGGCGAAGTTCGCCAGGAAGACCGCCAGTGGGAAGACAGTTACCGCCGCCGATGGCAACACGACAAGGTCGTCCGCTCTACCCACGGAGTTAACTGTACCGGCTCGTGTAGCTGGAAAATTTACGTCAAAAACGGCCTGGTGACATGGGAAACTCAACAGACCGATTACCCACGTACACGCCCCGACCTGCCTAATCATGAGCCTCGCGGCTGCCCTCGAGGGGCAAGCTACTCGTGGTATCTTTACAGTGCTAACCGCCTTAAGTATCCCCTTATCCGTAAACCGCTGCTGGCGCTTTGGCGTGCAGCGTTAAGTGAAAAAGGTGACCCAGTAGAGGCTTGGGCTTCTATTGTTGAAGACCCGGCCAAAACAAAAGAGTACAAACGCGCCCGCGGCATGGGTGGCTTTGTTCGTGGCAACTGGGATGAGCTTAATGAGTTAATCGCGGCTTCCAACGTTTATACCGCCAAACAGTACGGGCCTGATCGCATCATTGGCTTTTCGCCTATCCCTGCCATGTCGATGGTCAGTTACGCCGCCGGTAGCCGCTACCTGTCGTTAATCGGTGGCGTGTGCATGAGCTTTTACGACTGGTACTGCGATTTGCCACCCGCCTCGCCGATGACGTGGGGCGAACAAACCGATGTTCCCGAATCTGCCGACTGGTACAACTCAGGCTATATCATTGCCTGGGGGTCGAATGTGCCTCAGACCCGCACACCAGATGCCCACTTCTTCACCGAGGTTCGCTATAAGGGCACCAAAACCGTTTCCATTACCCCCGATTACGCCGAGGTTTCCAAACTCACAGATGAGTGGCTCTCTGCCAAACAGGGCACCGACGCAGCACTCGCCATGGCCATGGGCCACGTCATTCTCAAAGAGTTTCATCTTGAAAATCCCAGCGCCTACTTTACCGATTACGTGCGCCGGTATACCGATATGCCCTGCCTGGTCGAGCTGGAGCCACGCGATGATGGCTCTCTTGTGCCCGGACGCCAACTGCGCGCCAGTGACATTGCTGATCACCTGGGGCAGGAAAATAATCCTGAATGGAAAACACTGGTTTGGGATGACGCACGTGATCAGCTGGTGGTACCGCAGGGCTCTATTGGTTTCCGCTGGGGGGAAGAAGAAGCTCACCAGGGTAAATGGAACCTGGAGTCTTTGGATGCCGATGGCGTTGAAATTTCACCTCTCTTGAGCCTTGCCGAGCGCCATGACGACATCGCGCGCGTGGCCTTTCCCTATTTCGGCGGTATCGAGCATAAGCACTTTGCGCATGTAGAAGGCGAGAGTGGCGACCGCTTGTTCCATAGCCTGCCCGCTAAACGGCTGCAAAAAGCCGATGGCAGCAGCGTGCTGGTGGTGACAGTCTTTGACCTGATGTGTGCCAACTACGGTATCGACCGTGGGTTTGGTCAAGCGGGTGAGGACGATGGCGCTACCGACTATGCCCAGATAAAACCCTACACCCCCGCTTGGCAGGAAAAAATTACCGGCGTCTCGGCAGAGCAGTGTACTCGTATCGCGCGGGAATTTGCCGATAATGCCCACAAGACACGTGGGCGTTCCATGATTATCGTGGGTGCCGGTATGAACCACTGGTACCACATGGATATGAACTACCGCGGCTTGATCAATATGCTGATCATGTGCGGGTGTATTGGCCAGAGCGGCGGCGGCTGGGCACACTATGTCGGCCAGGAAAAATTGCGCCCCCAAACGGGCTGGCTGCCCTTGGCATTTGGGCTTGATTGGACGCGCCCACCACGTCATATGAACTCTACGTCATTCTTCTATAACCACTCTTCGCAGTGGCGCTATGAGAAGCTTGAGATCAAAGAGATCCTTTCGCCACTGGCTGACCCACGTCGTCATACCGGCAGCTTGATCGACTACAACGTACGCGCCGAGCGTATGGGCTGGCTGCCGTCTGCTCCTCAGCTAACCACGAATCCGCTGCATTTGGCGGGCAAGGCCAAAGACGCCGGCATGGCCACCAAGGATTATGTCGTTCAGCAATTAAAAGCCGGTGAGCTTTCTTTTGCTGCCGAAGACCCGGATAACCCCCAGAACTTCCCGCGTAACATGTTTATCTGGCGTTCTAACCTGCTGGGTAGCTCCGGTAAAGGGCATGAATACATGCTCAAGTACCTGCTGGGGACTCGGCATGGCATTCAGGGTAAAGACCTGGGCGATTTTGGCGGGCAGAAGCCAGAAGAGGTCAAATGGCACGACGAGGCGCCTGAAGGCAAGCTTGATCTATTAGTCACGCTTGATTTTCGTATGTCGACGACCTGCCTCTATTCGGACATCGTGCTACCCACGGCGACCTGGTATGAAAAGAACGACCTTAATACCTCCGACATGCACCCGTTTATCCATCCGCTAACGGCTGCCACCGATCCTGCCTGGGAATCGCGCAGCGATTGGGACATCTATAAAGGCATCGCCAAGGCGTTCTCGAAAGCGTGTGTGGGCCACTTGGGCGAAGAGACGGATTTAGTCACGCTCCCCATGCAGCACGACTCCCCGGGCGAGCTTGCGCAGATAGATGTAAAGGATTGGAAAAAAGGCGAGTGCGCGCCCATCCCCGGCAAAACCATGCCTGCATTGATAGAAGTACAGCGCGATTACCCCGCCACGTACGAGCGTTTTACCTCACTTGGCCCGGCGCTTGAAAAGCTCGGTAATGGTGGCAAAGGCATCAGTTGGAACACGGATAGCGAAATAGAACTGATCGGCAAACTGAATCACGTTAAGCATGAAGGCCCGGCAAAAGGGCGCCCGAACATCGAAAGCGCTATTGACGCGGCAGAAACCGTACTGACGCTGGCGCCAGAAACCAATGGCCAGGTAGCACTCAAGGCGTGGGAGGCACTCTCCAAAATTACCGGGCGCGACCACTCGCATCTGGCACGACCTAAAGAGGATGAAAAAATCCGCTTTAGCGATATCGTGGCGCAACCGCGCAAGATCATTTCCAGCCCCACTTGGTCGGGCCTGGAGGATGAGCACGTCTCCTATACCGCCGGGTATACCAACGTTCATGAGCTGATTCCGTGGCGCACGGTCAGTGGCCGTCAGCAGTTCTATCAGGATCATGCCTGGATGCGCGACTTCGGCGAAAGCCTGTTGGTGTATCGCCCACCGATCAATACTCGCGCCGCGGAAAATTTCAAGCTGCCCGAGGATAACGGCTTCAAAAGCAAGGCACTGAATTTCCTGACACCGCACCAAAAGTGGGGGATTCACTCCACCTACTCCGACAACCTGCTGATGTTGACGCTGAACCGCGGTGGCCCCGTGGTGTGGCTTTCCGAAGCTGACGCCGCCGATATCGATATTCAGGACAACGACTGGATAGAGGTTTATAACGCCAATGGCTCGATTGCTGCCCGCGCCGTGGTCAGCCAGCGCGTTAAGGATGGCATGGTGATGATGTACCACGCCCAGGAGCGTCAGGTGAACGTCCCCGGTTCGGAAATTACCGGCACGCGTGGTGGTATTCATAACTCTGTGACGCGTGTTTGCCCTAAACCCACTCATATGATCGGCGGCTACGCCCAGCTCGCTTACAGCTTCAATTACTACGGAACCGTAGGCTCGAACCGCGATGAGTTCGTGCTGGTACGCAAGATGAAGCATATCGAATGGCTGGATGGTGAAGGCCAGGATGACGTTCAGGAGGCCGTGAAATGAAAATTCGCTCTCAGGTAGGCATGGTCCTCAACCTTGATAAGTGCATTGGTTGTCACACCTGCTCAGTAACGTGCAAAAACGTCTGGACTAGCCGCGAAGGTGTCGAGTATGCCTGGTTCAACAACGTTGAGACCAAGCCGGGTATCGGCTATCCCAAAGAGTGGGAAAACCAGGCCAAGTGGAAGGGCGGCTGGATGCGCAGCCGTGATGGCAAGATCGAGCCACGCATTGGCGGTAAATGGCGTGTATTGGCCAATATCTTCGCCAACCCCGACTTACCCGCTATTGATGACTACTACGAACCTTACACCTTTGATTACCAGCACCTGCACACTGCCAAGCCCGGCCAGCACCAGCCGGTAGCCCGCCCGCGTTCACTGATCTCTGGCGAGCGCATGAAGAAAATTGAATGGGGCCCTAACTGGGAGGAAATTCTGGGCACCGAGTTTGCCAAGCGTCGCAAGGACATCAACTTTGAACAGGTGCAGGCAGATATCTACGGCCAGTTCGAAAACACCTTCATGATGTATCTGCCACGCCTGTGTGAGCACTGCCTTAACCCTACCTGCGTGGCAAGCTGCCCCAGTGGCGCCATTTATAAACGTGAAGAAGACGGCATCGTACTGATTGACCAGGATAAGTGCCGCGGCTGGCGGATGTGTATTTCCGGTTGCCCCTACAAGAAGATCTACTACAACTGGAAAAGCGGCAAATCCGAGAAGTGCATTTTCTGCTATCCGCGTATTGAGTCGGGCCAGCCAACCATCTGCTCAGAAACTTGCGTGGGGCGTATTCGCTATTTAGGTGTCCTGCTTTATGACGCCGACCGCATTGAGGAAGTCGCAAGCTCCGCCGACGAGCAGGACTTGTACCATCGCCAGCGCGACATCTTCCTGGACCCTCACGACCCTGAGGTCATTGCCCAAGCCAAGAAAGACGGTATTCCCGACAACGTCATTCAGGCCGCTCAGGCATCGCCTGTCTACAAACTGGCCATTGATTGGGAGCTGGCGCTTCCGCTGCACCCTGAATACCGCACGCTGCCCATGGTCTGGTACGTACCGCCGCTGTCGCCCATTCAGTCTGCGGCCGAAGCGGGTAAGGTCGAGTTCGATGGCGTGATGCCAAAAATTGAGTCGCTGCGCATCCCGGTGAAGTACTTGGCCAATATGCTGACCGCCGGGGAAGAAGCCCCCGTTGTGCTCGCGCTTAAGCGTTTGATGGCGATGCGCCTTTATATGCGCGGTAAGCATGTTGAAGGAGAAGCGGATATCAGCGTGCTGGAAGATGTGGGTCTAAGCGTTGCTCAGGTGGAGGACATGTACCGCTATCTGGCAATCGCCAACTATGAAGATCGGTTCGTGATTCCAACCAGCCACCGCGAGATGGCGCGCGACGCCTTCCCGGAACGGGGTGGGTGCGGATTCACCTTTGGTGACGGGTGCAACGGCGAGAGCACAGCGAACCTGTTCAACGGTCGGCCTGTTGAGAGCACGATGGTGAAGCCGGTCAATGTTTTTGATCCGCAGGCGCAATCCGAGGAGGCTCGTCATGAGTAATCTGGCAGAACCGCTCTTGACCCCAGAGCAACAGACCATGCGCAGCCTGCGTGTACTGTCGCGGTTGCTTGACTACCCAACAGCTGAATTGCAGCAGGCCGTAGGGGAGCTTGTCGAGATCGTGGCCGCGGAGAATCGCTGGCCCGCTTCGTTACGCCAACGTTTGATGAGTTGGTGTCAGCAAATTGCCGATAGCGAGCTTTTAAGCCTTCAAGCCGAGTATGTCGCGCTTTTCGAACAGGGTCGGGCTACATCGATGCTGCTGTTTGAACACGTACACGGAGAGTCACGAGAGCGTGGCCAGGCCATGGTGGATCTCATGGATGAGTATCGAAAGGCGGGTTTTGAGCTAGACGCCCGGGAGCTTCCTGACTATTTACCGCTGTTCCTGGAGTATCTCTCCACGCGAAGCGATGCGGAAATGGCCCGCTGGATTGGCAATATTCGCCATATTCTGGCGTTACTTGCCGCTCGCCTGGAAGAGCGTGATAGCGACTATGCCCTGGTGACCCATGCGCTGCTGGCGCTCATCGGCGCCGAAGCGGACATAAACGCGCATCGCCCCGTTGTGAAGGCGGAAAAGCCTGACAATACCCCCGAAGCGCTGGATGCCGTATGGGAAGAGGAAGCCGTACGCTTTTCTGCGGCATCCGACGAGGACTGTGCGTTGCAATCTGCCGAAGGGCGTCGCTTGGCTGAACGCAAGCAGGGTGTTCAACACGATGCCGTTCGCATTCTCTCTCCCGGAGCCCAGCCTCCGGCAATGGGTCGTTAACAGGAGAATCTCAATGTCCGCTATTACGACTTACCTCGAGCATTTTATCTACGGCTACTATCCCTATCTCGCCGGTACCGTATTTCTGTTTGGGAGCCTGGTGCGTTTTGACTACGGGCAATACACCTGGAAGACCGGCTCCAGCCAGATGCTGTCGACCAAAAACATGCGCCTGGCCAGCAATCTCTTCCATATCGGCATCATTACCATCTTTTTTGGCCACTTGGTTGGTCTGCTTACTCCACACTGGATGTATGAGCACTTTCTTCTCCCTAGCACCAAGCAACTGCTTGCCGTGGTGATTGGTGGTATTGCCGGCGTGTTGTGTGTGATCGGCGGGGCGATGCTGCTTTATCGGCGGATGTTCAATCCACGTGTGCGCGCCTCATCGAGTAAAATGGATACGCTGATTCTGGCTATTTTGCTTATTCAGGCATGCCTTGGGCTGACGACCATTTTCTTCACGCTGGGCCATATGGATGGCGAAATGATGCTGACATTGGCAAGCTGGGCACAGGCCATTGTGTTCTTTAACGGCGGCGCAGCGAACTATCTGCAAGATGTTTCCTGGATATTCAAGCTGCATATCTTTTTGGGGCTAACCATTATCCTGTTGTTCCCTTTCACTCGGCTAGTGCATGTATGGAGCGCGCCTTTCGGTTATCTGACCCGGCGCTATCAATTAGTGCGTAAACGCGGCTAAGCGCTAATTTATCAGGAGAGTTGTTATGCAAATGATTGATATCGAAGCGCTGCCAAGTGAAGCCACGCTACCATTGATACAGGTGGGCAGCCGCGCTATTGAAGAAAGCGACATTGCCCATGAAATGCAGTATCACCCGTCAGACAGTGCGGGGAGTGCCCAGCTTAAGGCTGCGCGGGCGTTGGTTGTCCGTGAGCTGCTGTGTCAGCAGGCCCAGGCGCAAGGGTTATTGGCTGATAATGAAACAGCGGATGACAAGGTGATTGCACAGCTTCTAGAGCAAGCGCTGAACGTGCCGGAGCCCAGCACCGAAGATTGCCAACGCTTTTATGCGCACCACCCCGAGCGTTTTAGTGAGCCCACACGCTTAAAGGTGCGTCATATTTTGCTGGCTGCGGCGCCTGAAGATGCTGTGGCTCGGGATGCACACTATCAGCAAGGCGTAACACTGCTGGAAACATTGAAGGACGATCCTGCGCGCTTTACGGAGTTTGCCCAGCGCCACTCAGCGTGTCCTTCCAACACCCAAGGTGGGGAGCTCGGCTGGTTGGCCCAAGGGCAAACGGTTGCTGAACTTGACCGAGTGCTACACCACTTACCCAACGGCCTCCATGAGCGGCCCATTGCCTCCCGCTATGGTTGGCACTTGGTGGTGGTTGATGCCCGCGAGGAAGGGCAGTTGCTGCCTTACGAAGCCGTTACCGAACGTGTTCGCCATCACCTGGAGGAACAGGCAACGCGGCGCGCATTGCGCCACTACCTGTTGTCATTAGAGGCGGAGATAGGCGTCCAGGGAATCGCGCTTGACGACGACGCGGGCGGTAGTCTGATGCAATAGGACCACTCTGCGTGGTTATCGGCTTGCCCGGACTTTATGGAACCATTTCTTTCTTCTAAGGTTGAAGTGATATAGGAAAAAGGAGAACGGTCATGGAACATGTCGATAAGTGTCAGAAATGTGGTAAGGAATATATCGCCGACGCAAACGATACGGAAAATGCCCTCCCAACGTGTGGCACTTGTGGTGCAGAAATATACAGCGGGGGGGCGAACTCAGAGTTTAGCGTGACAGGTGATAATGATGATGAGCATCCGATTGAAAGGGGATTGCGAAAAGTCACCGATGAAATTACCGGAGATAAAAAGAAAGTTTGATTGAACCGCTTGTGGCTGAAAACTCTCATAGACTCCGCCACCCTTGGCCTAGACGTCGTTACGGCTAGCCAAGGGTCGCAGAACTAAATATCACGCTACATCGTTATAAGCTGGTTGATAACCAAACGCCGGTAAATAGCTGAAAACGCAATTTTGGTACCCTGATGAACAGCGATCATCACTTTCTCCTCCATGAGTTATGTATCAACCCGAATACAGGTGATGAAAGACTATAGGCCTTTTTTCATCTAATGTTACATACTATTTTTAAATCAAAAGAACGTTTCTTATTGTTAATTTGTATTAGAGTGCATGGCGTCCTCAATAAGTATGATAAATAAGATTATAGTTATAACTACTTATGGCTAAGTTTCTACTACTTAACCCGAAGTGGATTAGCAGGTGGCCTCATTGTTTGGCTAGTTGGCTAACTAACAGAGTTACTGCAGGTTAATAAATAAGTGCGTTTTTACTATCAATTATACTATGTTACTTACAGGCTATTTTTAGTGTGGCAATCTCAACCCACTGGACAAGGATGTTCAGCAAGGAGTAGTGAGTCAGGAAGACTCCCTAAGGATGGGCAGGCAGGAAGCTTGCGGAGTGTACAAGGATGCAACGTTAAAGCCCGGCCTCTGGTCGGGCTTCTTGCTTTAAGCGTAAAAGTAAATAACGTATAGCTAGATTATATCGTCGGTTACGTTGGGTTCGCCTTGCCCAAGTGTAAAATAGTTGGCATTGAAATCACTAAATTCTTCTCAGGTGCGAGGCATACATTTCGTTATGGTGGGTAATCCATGAGAATTAAAAAATGAACATGACCGTTTAGCAACCAAACTAGCCTACTCTACAGGTTGTTGTTTAATAATAATTAACAAAAAGCCCTGCCAAGTTGACCTTTGCTGATACCCGTATCTATACCTATAGGCCTAGTGAACATTTATATGAAAGTGACGAGCTAAGGCGTAGCTTTGCCATGGAGGCTTGAATGAGTAAGCAGCTGGTAGGTGATTTTCTGGTTCAACGTTTGGGTGAGTGGGGTGTTAAACGTATTTTCGGGTATTCGGGGGATGGCAGCAACGGCATCATGGGGGCATTACAACGAGCGGGTGACCAGTTCGAGTTCGTGCAAGCCCGTCATGAAGAGATGGCGGCATTCATGGCGTGTGCTCATGCCAAGTTTACGGGGGAAGTTGGTGTGTGTACCGCGACTTCCGGGCCTGGTGCCATTCATCTGCTTAATGGCTTGTACGATGCCAAAAAAGATCATCAGCCAGTCGTTGCCATTGTTGGCCAGCAAGCACGTGCGGCCCTGGGTGGTGAATATCAGCAGGAAGTCGACCTGGTGTCGCTTTTCAAAGACGTCGCCCATGAATTCGTGCATATGGCGACCAGCCCAGCTCAAATACGCCACCTTATTGACCGCGCTATCCGTATAGCACTGGCCGAGCGGACCGTAACGGTTATCATCATTCCCAATGACCTTCAGTCCCAGCCAGCGGTTGAAACACCTGCGCATGCTCACGGTACTGTGCATTCGGGCGTGGGCTACTCAAGCCCCATTACCGTGCCTCATGACAATGATTTGCGCCAAGCCGCCCAAGTGTTAAATGAAGGAAAGAGAGTGGCGATGCTAGTGGGTGCTGGGGCTCTGAATGCGACCGATGAGATTATTCAGGTGGCTGACAGGCTAGGCGCTGGTGTCGCTAAGGCGCTACTGGGGCGTGCAGTGCTTCCTGACGACTTGCCTTTCGTTACCGGATCTATCGGGTTACTGGGTACTAACCCAAGCTGGGAGTTAATGGCCAACTGCGACACGCTATTGATGATTGGCTCAAGCTTCCCCTATTCGGAATTCTTACCGGAGGAGGGGCAGGCCCGGGGTGTACAAATCGATATTGATGGGCGCCAGGTGAGTATGCGTTACCCAATGGAGGTGAACCTCGTGGGTGATAGCGCGACTACTTTACAAGCGCTGTTGCCCTATTTAGAGCAGAAAACAGATCGTGGTTGGCGTCAAGATATTGAGAAAAGTGTTGCCCAATGGTGGGAAGTGCTTGAAGAGCGTGCCATGGCGGAGGCTGACCCGGTTAACCCGCAGCGTGTTTTTTGGGAGCTGTCGCCGCGCCTGCCTGATAACTGCATTCTCACCACCGATTCCGGTTCCGCTGCTAACTGGTACGCACGTGATCTCAAATTACGCCGTGGCATGATGGCATCGGTTTCTGGCGGACTTGCCACGATGGGAAATGGCGTTCCCTATGCGATAGCCGCCAAGTTCGCTTATCCCGAACGGGTGGCCATTGCATTGGTTGGGGACGGGGCCATGCAGATGAACGGTAATTCGGAGTTAATTACCATTGCCAAGTATTGGCAGCAGTGGGCGGACCCACGCTTGATCGTTATGGTGCTTAATAACCAGGACCTTAATCAAGTCACGTGGGAGATGCGGGTAATGGAAGGCGACCCGAAGTATGAAGCCTCGCAGGATCTCCCTGACTTTCCTTATGCCGAATATGCTGAGCTTATTGGGCTCAAGGGCATTAAGGTCAGCGATCCCGAGATGCTAGCGAATGCTTGGGAGCAGGCCTTAAGTGCTGACCGCCCCGTTGTGCTGGAAGTTATAACTGACCCTGATGTTCCGCCGATCCCGCCGCATATAAAGCCCGAGCAGGCGAAAGCCTATATGTCAGCGCTTTTGCACGGCGACCCCGACGCGCTGGGTACGGTTAAAGCCTCGTTTCGGCAGTTCGCCCGGCAGGTAACCCCCAAGCTTCGCAAGCACTGACACCCCAAGCCGCATAAAAGGAGAGTCTCATGCCGTTAAAAGCCTTGGCTATCAACTGTACGCTTAAAGCGTCACCCGCAGCGTCTTCTTGTGATCGACTTATATCCGAGGCCTTGGCAGCGCTTGAGCGCCATGGCGTCACTGGCGAGAAAATCCGTGCTGCGGATTTTAATATTAAGCCCGGTGTGACATCGGATGAAGGTGAGGGTGATGATTGGCCGCAAATACGAAAGCAGATTCTGGATGCCGATATCTTCATCCTGGGTAGCCCTATCTGGTTGGGCCATCACTCCAGTATCTGTCAACGTGTATTAGAGCGACTGGATGCGTTTCTTGGCGAAACCGATGAGCAGGGACGAATGGTCTCGTATGGTCGGGTCGCCGGTGTCGTGGTGGTAGGTAATGAAGATGGCGCTCATCATATTGTTGCCGAGCTGTTTCAGGGGCTAAACGACGTTGGTTTTACCCTTCCTGCCAACGCATGCACCTATTGGGTGGGTGAAGCCATGCAGGGAGTCGACCTCAAGGATTTTGAGAAGACACCAGAAGCGACTCAGAGCGCTACGGCAGGCCTGGCGCTTAATTGTGTTCACTTGGCCACGTTATTAAAGCAGAACCCGTATCCACCACAAGAGAGCTAGGCGCTGAATGTGCTATAGGTGCACATACGCAGTTAATTCACTTCTCAGCTAAGCTGTAAAGGTATGTCGCACACAACACAAGGAGTAAGTTTAAATGGCATTTCCGAAACGATGTGCCCAATGTGGCAGCGAAGACTACCGTTTCCCTGAAAACACAGACGAAGATGACAATATCTACTGCAGTGCCTGCAATGCCGTCGTGGGAAATAAAAAAGAGCTGGCGAAAGAGGAGTTGGATAATGAAGGCGAGGGCGACCACCAGGTTGAGACGCTGCTTAGATCGTTAACGGGTAAAAAATAGCGGCCTCCTTCTGCTTGCTACATTATTATCGTCCACCAGCCTGTTAGCTGTCAGGCTGGTGGATGTTCAGCCGTCGTACTGTTATCGATACTACTAAGTCGTTGCATATTTTTTGTTAAGTTCATTAACGGCTTCATCGGCTTCAGGCTTGGTCGCACAACGTTTGCGTACCAAATCGCCATCTCTTTCTTCCTCCTCACGCAAGTCTACGACCCACCACTCAGGCTGGGCATCAATTTCAGCGCCTTCCTGAACCGCTCGATACACCATAAACGTCGCCATCATCCGCTCCCTGGTTTGAAATCCTTTTATAACGTAGCTGATGGCGTGCGGCTTGAATACGATGTCAGCCACCTGCCAATCAGTTTTAAAAACCTTCTTAACATGTATTAGGTCACGGGCTGTTAGCTTGGAAATACCGGTCAGGCGAGCTAGCTTGAAATGGAGCTGGCGGCTCATGGATTCTGAATAAGAGGGAGAGAAGGGTATGGATAACCACACGCAAGGCCAGACAGGAAACGGGTTGGACGTCATCAATATTTTAACGACTGACCACCAGGAAATGCTGGAGCTACTTGCCCAAGTAGAAAGCAGTAACGACCCCGAGCAACGTCGAGTCTTGATAGACGCCGCTATTGCCGAAGTGATGCGCCATGCCGTTGCTGAGGAAATGTATGTTTACCCTGCTATGGAGAAACATATTCCTAATGGGCGTGATGAAGTTGAGCACGATAAGAGAGAGCATGATGAATTGGTCAACGTGATGAAGAAGCTAGAGGATGTCGATGCGTCAGACCCCACGTTTATGCCGTTGACTAAAGAGATGGAAAAGCAGCTTCGCCACCACATTGATGATGAAGAGTCCGACCAATTTCCCAAACTACGTAATCATATACCCGTTGATGAACTTATCGACTTGGGGAATAAAGTCGACGCTGCCAAAAAGCTAGCGCCGACACGGCCGCACCCTAGCGCACCTCATTCTGAGCTATTTCATAAGAGCGTCGGGCCGGGCGTCGGCATGGTTGATCGGCTACTGGATAAGCTTCAAGGCCGTCATACCGGTTAATAGGCTTTTGAAAACCTGCCATCTGAAATTTATGGTTCGTTGCCGAAAGCCCCATGGTGTGCCGTGGGGCTTTCGTTCGTTGAGTTGTTAACTATTATACGGCATAACGGTACTGCAGAAATTTTCTTTCAGGGAATGCCTATGTCGATGTTTTTCCAGCGTCTTAAAGAAGTGTCTTCGCCTGCTGTTGGCCTTGGTTGTATGAACTTGTCTCATGGTTATGGTCAGCAGGTATCTGAAAAAGACGCCCTGCGAGCATTGCATGAAGCGTTTGAAATGGGGTATCGGCACTTTGACACCGCGACACTGTATGGGGCCACGGCGAATGAGCGCTTACTGGGCAATGCCTTAAAAGACAAGCGCCAAGCGCTGTTGTTGGCCAGTAAATGCGGTATGGCGATTGATGCTGAGACGGGAAAGCGGGTTATCAATGGTCGACCAGACATACTACGCCAACAGTGTGAGGCAAGCCTGACACGTTTAAAGACCGATCATATCGATATCTATTACCTGCACCGGCTTGATCCCGGCGTACCCGTCGAGGAGAGTGTCGGCGAACTGGGTAAGTTGGTCGATGAAGGCAAGATAGGCGGTGTGGGGCTGTCGGAGGTTTCAGCAAAAACGCTTTCCAAAGCGCATAAGGAGTATCCCGTAGCAGTAGTGCAGTCAGAGTATTCCCTCTGGACACGCAACCCCGAAATTGCGCTCATTAAAGCCTGCCAAACACTGGATGTGGCGATGGTTGCATTTAGCCCCTTGGGTCGTGGTTTTTTGGCAGGAGCGATTCAGGTCGATACAGTGTTTGGTGAGGGCGATATGCGGGCTAACATGCCTCGTTTTAACGCTGACAATCTGCCTAAAAATCTAGCGGTGCTTTCACGCTTTCAGGCGCTAGCCCAAGCGCTTGACGTGACTACCGCCCAATTGGCACTGGCCTGGGTAAAAGCACAAGGTGGCCATATAGTGCCCATTCCTGGGACTTGCTCAATCGCTCATATGCGTGAAAACCTGGCAGCCGATAGTTGGGTGCTCGATAAAAACTATCTCAGTGACCTCAACTCAATGATGACACCTGATCAGGTAGCCGGTGAACGGTATAGTCCAGCGCAGCAAGCGGACATCGATACGGAAGAGTTTACTCAGTAGACTAGAGATAGGGCGCTATTTTTCATGGCAGGTTTTTATCGAATACCGCTATTGCTTTCAGCCTGCTTTAAGCTAGCATTCAGCAAAAGGCTGGCTATCGCCAGCCTGGTTCAGGAAAGCCGCCATGATCAAAGCTTTAATCATCTGTTTTGCAGTGCTTTTCGTACAACTTGCGGTGCTGCATGTGGTTGATGCCCGGTTATATGCCTCGCAGGATATTCGCCAAACCGCCAGCAGCGCGGTGACTCCGCTGAAAAAAGATGAAGAAATAGAGAGCTAGAAATCGAGCATTAAACACCACGACTGGCGATGACAATATCGTCAGTCGTGGTTTTTTCTGCAAGATGCCGCTATTCAAATCCGTCAATTCTTTCGTTAGAAGAAAGTTGAGTACTTTACATGAACGAAGCGATAAGGACTTGCGTCTGGAACTTGGTAACGGCATGCTGGTCTATTGTTAGCACTATTATTTGGGGAGCATACGTAGATGGCTTATAACGATCTAAACACGGCACAAACACGATCCAGTGGTGTTGCCAACAGCGTCAGCACCAATAAGGTACTGCGCAATACCTACGCATTATTGGCAATGACACTGCTTTTCTCAGCAGTGACCGCTGGCGCATCAGTGGCTATGGGTATCCAACAAATGAACATCTTTGTGTTCTTTATTGGGGCCTACGGCTTGATGTTCCTGGTGCATAAAACGGCAAATTCTGCGGCTGGTTTGCTGGCCACCTTCGCTTTTACCGGTTTTATGGGATTCACACTGGGCCCCATCATTTCAGCCTATTTAACGCTCCCTAACGGTGGCGCGCTGATTATGAATGCGCTGGCAATGACAGGCCTTACCTTCTTTGGCCTTTCAGCGGTTGCGTTAACGACCAAGAAGGATTTCAGCTTCTTAAGTAACTTCCTGCTGGCTGGCGCTATTGTGCTAGTGCTTGCGATGGTTGCTGGCTTGATCTTCAACATTCCTGCCCTGTCACTGATGGTATCAGCAGGCTTTGTTCTGTTCGCCTCAGCGGCCATCCTGTATCAAACCAGTGAAATCATTCATCGCGCTGGTGAAACGAACTATATTCTGGCAACCGTTACGCTGTATGTTTCTATCTACAATCTGTTTATCAGCCTGCTTTCAATTTTAGGTATCATGAGCAACGACTAACCAATAGCGTTGTCAGCTGGTAACCGGACAGACCCTACTTGTAGGGTCTGTCTTTTTTTGGCTATCCGATTCGAGAGACGATAATGGAGTATGGTTTATTGGTGATGGGTGCGCCGTATACCAGCCCCGCACCACACTCTGCTTTAAGGTTTGCTCGTACGCTGCTGGCACAGGGGCACCACTTGTCGGGCGTATTTTTTTATCATGAAGGGGTGCACAACGCGTCTTCACTCATGGCCCCACCCCAGGATGAGCTTAACCTGCGCGATGCCTGGGTCGAATTACACCGCGCGCATAACGTTCCCCTGGACGTATGCATAGCGGCGGCACTAAGGCGTGGCTTGGCAAGTGAAGCGGAAGCGCTGCGTCATGGTAAAGCATCGTTTAATATAGATGCGCCCTTTGAGTTAACCGGGCTAGGGCAGTTGTTAACCTTACAGCAGCGCTGTGATCGTTTTATTACGTTTGCCTAACAGGAGAGCTAATGGCTGAGTCAAACAGCTTGCTGGTTATCATTCGTCATGCTCCTTACGGCTCCAACCTGCTGCGAGAAGGGCTGGATACAGCGCTGGTAGCAGCCGCATTTGGACAGCCTGTAGACCTGCTGTTCCTTGGGCAGGGCGCTATGGCGTTATTAAAAGAGCAAGGCAGAGGGGCGCCAGGGCAGAAAGCCAGCCTCCCCACCATCGATATGCTGGAGATGTACGATATCGAGCAGCTTTGGACCACCGAAGAGACCTTGGTTACTCTAGGAGTGCCCGCATCCACGTTGCGAGACGATGTGCAGTTTTTGAAAGCTAAAGTACTACCCGGGTTTCTTCAGCAGTACGCGCAAATACTTAATTTTTAGTGGGATGCTCAGTATGTTGCATATTTTAACCAAGGCGCTAAATAGCGACGCTGCGCAACAGATGCAGCAAGCCGTTGGTGAAGAGGATATCGTAGTACTGACGGAAGAAGGTGTACAAGCGGCGCTGAAAACGCACTGGGAAGGTTGGCAGGCGTATCAGTCACGCATCTATCTGTTAGCCGAAGATGTCGCGGCGTGGGGCTTAAATGCTGCCGTTACAGCGAATGGCTTACCTACGGTTGATATGAACGGATTCGTTACGTTAACTGGGCACCACCCTCAAATCGTTACGTGGTATTAATATGTCGGATTCAAAAATATACCGTTATCTTGATTCAGATAAAGAAATTGGATTAGACCCTGAGGGATACTTGGTAGAGCAGTCGAAATGGTCAAAAGCTGTAGCTGAAATGCTGGCCAGTGATGAAGGGCTCGTATTAACTGAAGCACATTGGGAATTAATTGGTGTAATGCGTGATTTTTATAACCGCTATGAAATGGCGCCGGCTATGCGTCCCTTGGTAAAAGCCACGAAGAATGCGCTGGGAGAAGAGAAGGGCAAGTCGATGTATTTAATGTCACTTTTCCCCGGCAGCCCTGCGAAACGTATAGCGCGGCTTGCCGGGTTGCCTAAACCCACCAACTGCCTGTAGAAGCGGTAAGTTGAAGATTAAGCCAAATCGCCTCGGGTACAAACGGACAGAACAACCGCATCATCAGCACTGGTAGACACCAGTGCATGCCCCATATCACTATCAAAATAGATGCTGTCACCTTCAACAAGCAGCAGCGGAGCATAAAACTCGCTGTACAGCATGATATCGCCATGAAGCACCATCAAAAACTCTTCGCCATCATGACGCACCCATTGGTGGTATTCGTCAAAGTTGCGTGCGCGCACAATGGTCTTAAAGGGAATCATGCGCTTTTGAGCCAACTGGTGCCCCAGTAACTCATGCTCGTAAGTAGGCGTTGGATGTAGCTGCCCTTTGTCTTTACGCGTTAAGTCGCGTCGTCCCATGGTATAGCGTTCACGTTTGGGCGGCGTAAAGAGCTGGGGCAGGTCGATATTAAGACCAGTGGTGAGTTTTTGAACGACGCTAAACGTAGGCGAGACTTGATCATTTTCAATCTTTGAAAGGGTAGAGCGCGCTAGCCCGGTACGCTGGCTGACATCTTCCAGCGTCCATTGGTTAGCCAAGCGAATCTGCTTGAGCCGCGCACCCAAGAGAAGCGGTTCTACAAACGGTTTGCTGCCGGAGGCAATACGCAGTGCGGCATGTTCTTCAGAAGTGGCGGTCATAATGGTCACATAAGAGACAGCAATAGGGACCATAGTAACATAGCGTTAGCGTCTGCCAGGGTATTCGCGAGTACAGAATATTTAACCTTCTTCTGAAAAAGGTAGCCCCAGCAAGGCTCTAATATGCGCCTCCACACCTCTTCCTAATGATTTAGGGTCGTAGCCACCTTCCAGTACAGAGACAACGCGGTTATCCGCATAAAGCGCCGCGATCTCCATTGCCAAATGTGTTATCCAATAATAGTCTTCATCATCCAGGCAGATATCGGCCATCGTATCGTCGCGATGAGCATCAAACCCTGCCGATATCATCACCAGGTCCGGTTTAAACGCATGAAGGGCGGGTAGCCACTGATGCTCAATGAGGCGTCGAAATTCAGCGCTGTCAGTGCCTGATTCTAGCGGCGTATTAACAACGTTGTGCCACTCACTACGCAGATAACGCCACGGGTAAAACGGGTACTGAAAGCTTGTACAGATCAGGACATCTGATCTGCCCTTAAAAATATCGATAGTTCCATTACACTGGTGGACATCAAAATCGAGGATAGCGATACGCTTGGCACCATATACGTCACGTGCATGGGCGGCACCTACGGCGATATTGTTATAAAAGCAAAAGCCCATCGCCTCGCTTGCTTCGGCATGATGGCCGGGAGGCCTAACGGCACAAAAAACATTATCAGCGTGACCCTTAAACACCTGATCGACTGCTTTTATAGTGGCCCCGGCAGCAACCCGGGCAGCTTTTAAGCTATCCGGATTCATGAGTGTTTCGCTGTCCAGGGCGACAATGTCTTCAGTAGGCACACATTTCTCTAAAGCATTAAGGTGCCGGGGCGGGTGTACTTTTGCCAACGCCTCAAAACTGGCTTCTTTGGCATCAGACTGCATGGTCTGCTGTAATAAACCGGCAAGTGAAAGGCGAGCGCGAATTGCTTCCAGACGCTGTGGACTTTCAGGATGTTCTGGTCCCATATGATGCAATGAGCAGTCTGGATGGGTAAGGTAAGAGGTGATCATTCAAGCGCTCCATTGTATTGAGGCCACCTTAATCGCCTCTGGGGCTTGCGCGACAGTGTCAATAAGTCGTACACCGTCGTTATTTACTTCAGGGGAGGCTCAATTTTGAGTACGCGCTTTTTGCATCATTTTTTTGAACCTCGCACGCTAGCCGTGTTTGGCGCCTCTGAAAAACCGGCCTTGCTGGGTGGGTTAGTGCTGAATAACCTGCAAGAGGGGGGCTTTAAAGGCACCCTGTGGGCGGTCAATCCAAAAGGTTATGACCAAGTATTCGGCGTGCCCTGTTTCAGCAGTGTAGCGGATTTGCCCGAAGTGCCGGACCTGGCGGTTGTTTGCTCGCCGATTAAAGGCGTTCCAAAATTAATTAAACGCTTGGGCGAGTCTGGTGTGAAAGCCGCGTTGGTGCTTTCCGGAGGCGCCTACCTGGACCGCGATAGCGACAATACCGGTTCTATTCGTGAGCGGATGTTAAAAGCCGCCATCGCCTCAGGTATTCGAGTGTTGGGCCCAGAGTGCATGGGTGTCATCGTCCCAAGCAAGCGTTTGAATGCCTCTTACGCCAGCCAGCCTGTCAAAGCGGGTCGTGTTGCATACCTGGGGCAATCGGGCATGCTTGCCAACGCCATGATTGATTGGGCCGCTGGACGCGATGTGGGGTTCTCTCACTTGATTACGGTGGGGGATAGCGTCGATGTTTTGTTGCCGGATTTAATCGACTACGTGAACCAGTTTTCACCCGCTCAGGCCATCTTATTACACCTGGAAAGGGTGAATGACGCACAACATTTTATGACCTCTGTGCGCGATGCTTCGCGTAACCGCTTGGTACTTGCCATTAAAAGCGGCCGTACGCCGCAATCCGATATTTCGGGGATGGCACCTACGCCGGGTATTGCTAACCGTGATGTCGTTTTCGATGCGGCGTTTGCACGCGCTGGGGTGGTAAGAGTCGATGATTCCGATGAGCTATTGGATGCTCTGGAAACGCTCTCGCGCATGAAGCCACTACGCGGTGATCGGTTAGCCATTGTTTCTAATGGCTTGGGTCCAGCCATGCTGGCGATTGATAAGCTGGTTAGCGCAGGTGGTAAGCTTGCCGTGTTTAGCGAGGAAACCCAAGCGGCGCTACATAAAAGCCAAGTCGATATAAGTAAGCCCGGCGAAAACCCGGTTGACCTGGGTGGCAACGCAACCCCTGCACGCTTTGTTGAGGCGCTGGAAATTGTGGCCGCCGATGCCAATGTCGATGCGGTGCTGGTGGTCCATGCTCCAACACGGTTGGCACCTTCAGCGATGACGGCTCAAGCACTAATTGATAATCGCAAAAAATTTCGGCGTAACTTGCTGACCAGTTGGATGGGGCTGAAGGAAGCCCTTAATGCACGCCACCTCTGCAACATCGCGGGTATACCGACCTATATTTCCCCGGAAAAAGCCGTTAAGGCCTTCATGCACATGGTAATTTACCAGCGTGTTCAAGCCTTGCTGCATGAAATTCCACCTAGCCTGCCATTTTCAACGAGCTCGGAAATACGTGCCCAGTGTCGGTCACTGATCACCCAGGCAAAAGAGCAGGGGAGAAAGACACTCAGCCACTCAGAAACAGCCCAGGTACTTAAAGCATATGGTATTCCTACGGCGCCAAGTGTGTATCTGAGCAACCCTGAAGAGGCCGAATCCGCAGCTCAAAAAATCCAAGGACCGATGGCTCTGAAAGTGGTTCATGAAGGTAATTGTCGGCCTTACCGATACCGTAAACACCCCCATAAAATGTCTGCCGGGCTGCTACAAGACCTGGAAACGCCTGCTGAAGTGGCGCTAGGGGTACGTCAGCTGGGTGATAAAGTACATGAGAAATTTCCCCAGTACACTATTCGCGAGTTCTGCTTACAGCCTATGCAGCGGGGTAAGCACTCCATGCAGATTTGTGCCGGAATTACCCGCGACCCGGTTTTCGGCCCGCTGATTGTGTTTGGTATTGGCGGCTATAAAGTCAATATTTTGGCAGACCGCCAGGTCGCTCTGCCGCCGTTGAACATGAGCCTGGCGGCCGACGTCGTCGGCAGGACGCACGCAGCCTCTTTAATTCGTGAGCACTCCGCTGAACCTGAGCGCGACATTCAGCGGCTATGTCAGCTGTTAGTCAAGCTTTCGCAAATGGCATCTGATTTGGGGGATCTGCGAGGGTTGGAGATCAACCCGTTACTGCTTAATCGTGATGGCATGCTGGCGGTGGATTTTGCGATGGATTTAGGCACGCCTGCGCGCTTTGCCATCATGCCATACCCGGAAGAGTTGCGAGAGTGGGTAACGCTGAAAAACGGCTGGCAGGTAGAAGTACGCCCCATCAGAGCCGAAGATGCGCCTTTAATTACCGCCTTTCACCGTCAGCTATCGGAAGAGAGTATTCGTTTCCGATATTTCCACAATAAGTCCAACCTCACTCAACGCGATTTATCGGTTTTGTCACATATTAATTATGATCGACAAATGGCATTTATCGCCGAGCACCAGCACGCAGATGGGAGTAAAGAGATGTTAGGCGTTGTGCGTGTGTGGAACGACCCTGACAATATACGCACCGAGTTTTCGGTGATTATCCGTGATGATTTACAAGGGCTTGGGATTGGCAGCCTGCTGATGAAGAAGATGGTCAATTACTGCACGCATATCGGTACGCTCGAAATGATAGGCAAAATCATGGTCGATAACCACCCAATGCGGGCGTTAATGAAACACTTGGGGTTCACGTGCCGCTATAACATGGAAGAACAGGTGATTGATGCTGTCCTGCGCTTAAATGAGCCCGAAAGCGAGTGGCAGCGCCTTCGCCTGAAAAGTCTGCCCGATTAACCCGGCCAAGTGCATCACCACACATCACCACTACAGCAGGCCTGCCTAATTAACGTATCACCGAAACAGACCTGCGCTGAACAATAATGAGCGATCTTTATAGGGGTTATGGGGCCAAGCGGAACTGGCTCCACTCTCCACCATCGCGACGCTCGAAACGTATACGGTCATGTAGTCGGCTGGGCTGGCCCTGCCAAAATTCAATCATGTCAGGTTGCAGGCGGTAGCCGCCCCAATGGATGGGCCGCGGGATTTCTTGCCCCTCATAGGCCTGTTCAAAGCGTTTCTGACGCTCCTCAATCCAGTTACGATCAGGAATGACAACGCTTTGCGTTGCAATCCAGGCGCCTAACTGGCTACCGCGAGGGCGGCTGGCAAAGTACTCATCCGATTCATCCGGCGCAACCTGTTCGACGGAACCTTCAATACGCACTTGGCGAGCAAGTGATGGCCACCAAAACGTCATTGCCGCAAACGGCACGTTGCTCAGCTCACTACCTTTATGGCTATGATAATTGGTGTAAAACACCATACCTTGCTCATCAAATCCTTTCAGCAATACAACGCGTGCATGCGGCCGCCCTTGGCTATCCACTGTTGCCAGCGTCATGGCATTGGCGTCTTTGTCCTCCTTCTCCATGGCCAGGCTAAACCACTCATCAAACAGCACGAAAGGCCCTTGAGTGACATGGGTTTCATCAAGCCTGCCACCTTCGTAATCACGCCGAATGTCGGCTATGTTGCGAGTCATTAGCGGAACTCCCTAAGTTTTAATAACGCCCTGAATTTTAATAATGTTCGTCACTCTTTAGATAACGCCCAAAACATTCACTTACCTGTTTGGCGCTGTTGTTGGCTACGAAAACGTGCGTACCCCATGCAACCTACAAAAAGCGCCAGCGATACGAGCGCTTCCACAATGCCATGCACCGTTTGCCCGGGTACAGCGGCTAGCATGACACCTTGTGTAACGTAGAGAAGGCTGACAAAGGCGAGCCAGGCATGGCCACGTGCACGCTGGCCAAGAATGGAAGGTAAAAAAAGCACCAGCGGTAAAATAAAGGCCACCACAGGCCGCCAATCAAACGTATCGCTTTGCAATGTAAAGCCACGATAAATAACCAGCAGCAAGAGCAGCGTAAAACTGATCAATACACACTGCCTAGCACGCAGTGTTAACGTATTTATGCCGTGGCGCTGCTCCAGGCTAGTTAGCCACTGCTTCATGATGTCCCCTGGCGCATGGCATTAAGCGCTACTGCTAGTTTAGCCAGTCGTTTGCCTTGTGCTACGCATAGTGCTCGTTCATGTTCATCTACCGAACGGTCGCTACGTGGGCCTGCCAAATGGCTGGCACCGTAAGGCGTGCCTCCGCCTTGGGTGCTTAACAGGGCCGTTTCACTATAGGGAATACCTGCATAGACCATTCCGTGGTGCAACAAGGGCACTAACATGGTCAGCAACGTACTTTCCTGGCCGCCGTGTAGACTGGAGGTCGATGTAAATGCACAAGCTGGTTTATCGACCAAAGCACCGTTCATCCATAAGCTGCTTGTGCTATCCAGGAAATACTTTAAGGGAGCGGCCATATTGCCAAAGCGCGTGGGGCTGCCCAAGGCAAGCGCGCTGCAGTTACGCAGGTCATCAAGTTCAACATACACCGCTCCCTCCTCAGGGATTTCCGGCGCGACGGCCTCGCAAGTTGTTGAAACTGGAGGCACCGTGCGTAAACGCGCTTTAATACCTGCAATGCTTTCAATACCTGCAGCCAATTGACGGGCCATGTCGGCCGTCGCCCCTGAGCGAGAATAATAAAGAACCAATACGTAAGGGGTGGTGTTACTCATAAATTTTCCTTGGTCCTGGAAGAACGCCGATAAAAGCCCTGCCTGATACCTTATGGTATCAGAGCTATGTACTTGGCAGGAGATGGCTTTAAAAGATGGTAGCTGGTTTCGGGTAACCTGACGTAAACCCAGACGTCGCTTCCATCGGCTAACCGTTTTTTAACGCGCTCGTACCGAACGCCCAAGCGTTCATAGCGATCAAGCCGCCTTAACGCTTCCGGCGTCACGGTTAATTTTAGGCCTTCGACGTGGCTACCTGGCTGGGGAGCGACGTCCAGATCGTGACGCTGATACCCTGGAAGAACCGCCGGTTCTGGACTGCCTAAACTGCCAGCGACTAACCAGCGAATCAGTGGATAACGTAGCGTTCCATACACAAACAGCTGATGTGTGCGTTGCTCTACCGTTTGTACCTCATCAGGCGGGGAATAGAGCCAGGGACTTAACAGGGTTAGCCATAGCCATGTGGCCGCTGACAGCAGTAATAAACCTGCCAGAGCGACTGTTTTTTTAACCCAGCCCATCCGTTGCCCTTTTAAAAACGTGAGTGGGATAGCCTGGCGTGCCGTTCTCCCTTAAGCAAGTGTTGAGCAATCTGCTTAAGCAATACGATATGGTTTGCTAGGATAGAGGTAGACCTTATCGGAGGAGCCTGCAATGAACCAGCCACTTCGTGATGATATGGATTTCCGAGCCTCTGTGGGTGATGTAACGCCGTTGGCACGTAGTAATCAGGCCGACGCAGGTAATCACCGGAGGAAGCCTTCTGCAGCACAGCTTGCACGCAGAGAAAGCGCTCAAGAAGAGCTTAGTGAACGTAATTTTCTATCCGATGACTTTGTTGATTTACTGCCCCCTTTTGATCCTATCGAATACCGTCGAGAAGGCATTCAGCAGGGCGTTGTCGATAAATTAAGGCATGGAGGATATAGCGTACAGGCACAACTTCATTTATTGTGTCGGCCGTTGGCTGAATGTCGCCGCATGCTGTTTCCGTTTATTCAGGAAGCCTATGCGCATGACCTGCGTTCGGTCATGATTGTGCATGGAAGAGGGCGCGAACTGGACAGCCCAGCCAACGTGCTGCGCTCTTACCTGGCCAAGTGGCTTGACCAGTTTGAAGAGGTCCAGGCGTATGTCTCTGCCCAGCCTTCCGAAGGCGGGCTTGGCGCTACGTGGGTGATGCTGCGCAAAAGCCAGCGGGCGAAAGCCAATAACCGTGAGCGCCAGCAAAAAAGGAAAGGATAACAACAAAAATGCCCCTGAAAGCAGGGGCATTCACTGTGTGTCTCGCTATCAAGCGTAAGAAGCTACCTTATTGGTTGCCTGTTGGCGCAAGTGAAACAGCGGCTCGGGTTGATCGGTCGCAGGCTGATAAGCGCGACTAAAAATATGCAGATTTCGCAGAGCATCTTCGACCCACTGGTCTTCTCGAAGCGAAAGTCCGTCAAATCCACAGCGGGTCATAAAAAACAGCTGGTCAACCAGCACATCGCCAATGGCACGCACTTCACCCTGGTAGGCATAGCGCTCCCTTAGTAGGCGCGCCAGGCTATAGCCACGGCCGTCAGTGAATTTTGGAAAATCGATTGCAATTAATGGCGCGCTTGAAAGGCGTTCAGCCAACTCTGGTGTCAGCTCGGTATCCGCAGGCAACCAGGGAGCTGTCAGCTTGCCCTCTGAAGTGCTATCAAGCCAGATTGAGAGCGGCACGATGGTATGCGCGTCAGATACTGTTGCGTTTGTTTCAGTATCGCGTACTAACGTCCAGCTATCCTGCGTTTCTTGGCCGCGAAACAGGTAAGGACGTTGGCGTTCTACCAGATCTGTCTCGAATGGCAGGTTCTCTTCAGAAGAAGGCTGGTTAAGCATAAACGCGCTCCTTAAAAGGCTTCAGGCCGATACGACGGTAAGTGTCCAGGAAAGTCTCGCCACTATGACGCTCACCCACGTAAACGTTTAGCAGCTTATCAATCACATCAGGCACATTTTCACGGCTAAAGGATGGGCCAAGAATCTTGCCCAAAGCGGCACTGTTGCCTTGATCACCACCCAGCGAAATCTGGTACCACTCTTCACCTTTCTTATCGACGCCTAGTATGCCGATGTGGCCTACATGGTGATGTCCGCAGGCATTCATGCAGCCTGAAATATTAAGATCCAGCGGGCCGAGATCATACAGGAAGTCCAGGTCTTCAAAGCGTTCTTGAATTGACTGTGCCACAGGGATTGACTTCGCATTAGCAAGCGCGCAGTAGTCCCCCCCCGGACAGCAGATAAGATCTGCCAGTGTACCGACCGTGGGATTTGCCAAGCCTAGAGCTTCCAGATCGTGCCATAGTGCTTCCAGTTGATCGGCAGGTACATCACCAAGCACCAGGTTTTGTTCGTGAGTTACACGAAGCTCGCCGAAGCTATATTTGTCTGCCAGGTCTGCTATCTGGTGCATTTGTTCCCAGGTAACGTCACCCGGTGAATGGCCGCTGCGTTTTAGTGACAGCGTCACCGCTTTATAGCCTTTAACTTTATGCCCCTGAACATTGTTGGTCATAAAACGGCCAAAAGCACGATTTTCCTGGCGCAGTGCATCAATAGCCGCGATAGCGTCGTCACTTACCGGGCGGCGGTCAGGATCAACAAAGTATCCTGCAACCCGCTCAATACTTTCAGGCGTTAAGGTTTGAGGGCCATCTTTAAGATGCGCCCACTCCTCGGCTACTCGGCGGCTAAACTCTTCGACACCTAGCGCTTTGACCAGTATCTTGATCCGTGCTTTGAACTTGTTGTCCCGGCGGCCAAACTGGTTATAAACGCGAACCAGAGCCTCCAGATACGTAAGCAAGTGCTGCCAAGGCAAGTCTTCACAAACAACTTCACCGATTAGCGGTGTGCGGCCCAGACCGCCGCCCGCGAGAACTTTTACGCGCACTTCACCCGCATCATCACGCCATAGGCGTAACCCTACATCGTGAACCTGAATGGCTGCACGGTCTTGCTCAGCGCCGGTCACGGCAATTTTAAATTTGCGCGGCAGATAAGCGAATTCAGGATGAAATGTCGACCATTGGCGTATCAGCTCACACCAGGGGCGAGGATCTACTTCTTCGTCTTCCGCAATACCTGCAAATTGATCAGTCGTGGTATTACGAATGTCATTACCACTTGTCTGAATTGCATGCATTTGGACAGTTGCCAACTCCGCCAGCATATCCGGCACCGTCTCAAGCTTAGGCCAGTTCAACTGCAGGTTGGTACGCGTTGTAAAGTGACCGTACCCGCGGTCAAAGTCACGCGCTAGGTCCCCCAACTTACGCAACTGATAGGAAGCCAGCATGCCGTAGGGAATGGCGATCCGCAGCATGGGAGCATAGCGCTGAACGTATAAACCGTTCTGTACCCGCAAAGGAAGAAACTCTTCTTCGCTGAGTCGACCCGCCAGATAGCGGTTCATCTGATCGCGAAATTGAGCAACGCGCTCATCAACAAGCGTTTGGTCGTGAATATCGTAACGGTACATGTGGCACGATCCTGCTAAAAAGCGAAATGGTCACGTCAAGGCGGACATTAATGTAGTGTTACCTTAACGCGTGTTTCATATTCTACAAAAGAATATATAATTATCTTTTTATCGCTAAACGATATTTAAAACATTGGGAGCTAGCCAGCGCTTACGCTGCCAAATCCATAAAAAACCCGCCGAGTTGGCAAGTCGATAAACTATCTGTACCAGCCAAACCCCAAGCAGGCCTTGTTGTAAACCAACCCCAACCCACCAGGCAAGGGGCAGAAACAAAAGCCACTGCATGCTTAAGGTCAGCAGCATCACCGTACGCTGCGCGCCAGCGCCCATCAATGCCTGAGCCAGCACCAGCGCCGCCGCATCCAGCACAATCATTGCACCGGTAATTTGTAAGGGCAGCGAGCCCAGGGCGATAAGCTCGGGGCTGGAAAAGAAAATGCTGAGTACCTGCATCGGGAATACGAGCATTGGCAGTGCCAAGAGGGTGAGCAGCACACCGGCAACGCCCAGCGCATCCAGCCCCCACCGATGGGCCGCCCTTTGATCATCCTGGCCTAATGCTTCGCCTACCAGACTCATGGCAGCAACGCCCACACCCACGCCCGGCAGGATTAGCAATAATGACAAGTTAACCAACACATGCCCAACCGCAACGCTTGCGGTCCCCATACGACTTAACAACCAAAAAAGCACCACATAGCCCGCCGCAAAACATATCTGCTGTAGGGAATGAGGCAGAGCAAGTGCTAGCGTTGTGCGCAGCGTATCGAACGTCGGTAGGCTGAACAAAAATCCATTCTGGTCGTGCTGTCTTACAGTGACCCAAAGCCAGATAAAAAGGCCTAAAAACATCGAGAGAGTTGTACCTACGCCTGCGCCGCTTGCCCCCATACGAGGTAGCCCAAACAGGCCATAGATCAGCCCGCTACTGGCCGCTACGTTAAACAGCTGAACGACAATAATAATGCGCAGATAAAGGTGGGTTTGTTGGCGGCCATTCCAATAACCACGAAAACATAGCGTTAATGCAATAGCGGTAAGCGCAACAACGCGCCAGCGAAAGTAATCAACCGCCACGTGCTGAATCTCAGGCACCTGCGTTATCAAATGCAGCAGGGCAGGCGCTTGCCACCAGGCCAGCAGCGATAGCGGCAGCCCAACTACCAAGCCAACCGCAACGCCTGCCTGTAAAGGCTGAGCCGAATACTCACAGCCCGCTCCAAGGCGCTGGGACGTTTGCGATTGAACGCTTGAAGAGAGACCAAACACCAGGGCGGTGAGCATAAACATGGCGTAACCACCCACACCCACACCCGCCAGCGCGACCTGGCCTAAATGCCCCACCAGTGCGGCATCAATGATGTTGAGCATGCTCTGAGAAAGCATGCCCAACATGATCGGTAGCGCCAAGCGAACGACCTTGCCATGGCGTCGAGTTGCTAACGCCATATCAACTGGGGTCGTAAGAGAGTACCGGCGATAGCCAGCGCTCCATTTCCTCAAGCGGCATCTGTTTACGCTCAGCGATTGCTTCTACCTGGTCACGGGTGATTTTGCCTGTCGAGAAATACTTTGACTGCGGATGAGCAAAATACCAACCCGCAACGGCAGCGGCCGGCCACATGGCGTAGCTTTCGGTTAGCGCAAGGCCGGTATTTTCTGTGGCGTTTAGCAGCTTGAACAAGGTGCCTTTCTCGGTGTGATCCGGGCAGGCAGGATAGCCGGGGGCGGGGCGAATGCCCTGATATTTTTCTGCTATCAGCGCGTCGTTATCCAGTGTTTCTTCTGGCACGTAACCCCAGAACTCTTTACGTACCCGCTCGTGAATGCGCTCTGCAAAGGCCTCTGCCAAACGGTCGGTAAGTGCTTGAACCAAAATCGCGTTGTAGTCATCACCTGCCGCTTCATACGCCTTGGTAAGTTCGTCAACGCCATGGCCGGCGGTGACCGCAAACCCGCCGATCCAGTCGGCTTTGCCGCTCTCTTTAGGCGCAATAAAGTCCGCCAGGCTGTAGCAGATACCGTCACGACCCTTGGTGGTTTGCTGGCGAATATGGTGAAGGCGCTCGATGACCTCACTGCGCGATTCATCGGCATACACTTCAACGACGTCATCATCCACACTGTTGGCCGGCCACAGGCCGATAACGCCCCGAGCCTGAACGCGCTTTTCATCGACAAGCTTGCGCAACATGACTTGCGCATCGGCAAACAGGTTGCGCGCCGCTTCGCCCACGACCTCATCGTTAAGAATTTTTGGGTACTTACCCGCTAACTGCCAGCTCATGAAGAAGGGCGTCCAATCGATACGCTCGATCAGCTCTTCAAGGTCATAGTTATCGAACGTTTTGAGGCCCAGGAACTTGGGTTCAACCGGCGTCTGGGTGCTCCAGTCGGTGCGGAAACGACGTTTGCGCGCCTGAGTGTAATCCAGGTCCGCCGCTTTAGGACGGCGCTTGGCGTTACGTTCGCGCACCTTGACATACTCTTCACGAATTTCCGCGACATACGCCGTTTTTAGATTGGGGGCGAGTAATCGGCCGGCGACACCTACCGCGCGAGAAGCATCGGTCACATAAATGACCGGTTGCTCGTACTGTGGCTCAATTTTAACGGCCGTATGCGCTTTGGAGGTCGTCGCGCCACCAATCAGCAGCGGCAGGTTCATGCCTCGGCGCTGCATTTCCTTGGCTACATGTACCATTTCATCAAGCGACGGCGTAATCAGCCCCGAGAGGCCAATAATATCGGCGTTGTGGTCAATCGCGGCTTGAAGAATTTTCTCGGCAGGCACCATTACGCCAAGATCAATAACTTCGTAGTTATTACACTGCAGCACCACGCCGACAATATTTTTGCCGATATCGTGAACGTCGCCTTTAACCGTGGCCATGACAATTTTGCCCTTGGCCTGAGTGCCTTCGTTTTTTTCCGCTTCGATATACGGGATCAAATAGGCAACCGCCTGCTTCATGACCCGCGCGGATTTCACTACCTGGGGCAGGAACATTTTACCGGCGCCAAACAAGTCGCCGACCACGTTCATGCCATCCATCAGTGGCCCTTCAATGACCTCGATAGGGCGCTCGGCCTGAACGCGAGCTTCTTCGGTGTCGTCTTCGATATAGGCCGTGATGCCTTTCACCAGCGCGTGTTCGATGCGCTTATTAACGGGCCAATCACGCCACTCAAGGTCCTCTTTCTTGGCCGGGCCGCTACCGTCACCCTTGTACTTGTCTGCCAGCTCCAGCAAGCGCTCGGTGCCGTCGCTGCGCTTATTCAGCACAACGTCTTCCACGGCATCGCGAAGCTCGGCGGGTAAGTCGTCGTATAGCGCAAGTTGCCCGGCGTTAACGATCCCCATGCTCAAACCCGCACGGATGGCGTGATACAGGAACACCGAGTGGATCGCTTCACGTACCGGGTTATTGCCCCGGAACGAGAAGGAGACGTTGGAAACGCCGCCTGAAATCATCGCATGGGGCAGGTTTTCGCGAATCCACTGAGACGCCTCGATAAAGTCGACGGCGTAGTTGTTGTGCTCTTCGATGCCTGTGGCAATGGCGAAGATGTTGGGGTCGAAAATGATATCTTCGGCCGGAAAGCCGATGTCATCGACCAGTAGGCGGTAGGCGCGCTCACAGATTTCCGTCTTGCGTGCGAACGTATCGGCCTGACCATCCTCGTCGAAGGCCATGACCACGATAGCCGCGCCAAAGCGACGACATTTGGTGGCCTGCTCACGAAACGCCGCTTCGCCTTCTTTTAAAGAAATCGAGTTAACAATGGCCTTGCCCTGAACGCATTTTAGGCCAGCTTCGATAATGTCCCATTTGGACGAGTCGATCATGATCGGCACGCGGGCAATATCCGGCTCGCCAGCAATCAGATTCAGAAAGCGCACCATGGCTTCCTGCGACTCCAGCATGCCCTCATCCATATTGATATCGATGATTTGCGCGCCGTTCTCGACTTGCTCAAGCGCTACTTCCAGGGCCGTGGTGAAATCTTCTTCAACGATAAGTCGCTTGAAACGCGCCGAACCCGTTACGTTAGTACGCTCACCCACGTTGACGAATAACGAGTCTGCATCAATGTTGAAAGGCTCAAGCCCGGACAAACGGCAAGCGGAGCTACGCTCAGGAATCTGACGCGGTGCCATGGGACGCACCGCATCTGCAATTGCACGAATATGTTCAGGCGTCGAGCCACAGCAGCCACCAATGATATTAACCAGCCCGCTCTCGGCAAACTCGCTAACAATCGCCGCCATCTCCTCCGGCGTTTGGTCATACTCACCAAATTCGTTAGGCAAGCCAGCGTTAGGGTGTGCGGAGACAAACGTATCGGCTTTGGTGGATAGCTCTTCAAGGTAAGGACGTAGCTCTTCAGCCCCTAGCGCACAGTTAAGGCCTACTGACAGCGGCTGGGCATGGCGAACCGAGTTCCAAAACGCCTCAGTGGTTTGCCCGGAAAGCGTCCGGCCCGAGGCATCGGTGATCGTGCCTGAAATCATGACCGGCAGACGCTTGCCAAGGTCTTCAAACAGCACTTCAAGTGCATAGATCGCGGCTTTGGCGTTAAGCGTATCGAAGATGGTTTCGATCATGATCAGGTCAGCGCCGCCCTCGATCAGCGCCTGAGCAGCTTCATAATAGTTTTCACGCAGCTCATCGAAGGTCACGTTACGCTTGGACGGGTCGTTCACATCCGGCGATAACGAAGCAGTGCGTGAAGTGGGTCCCAATACGCCAGCAACGAAACGCGGCACGCCGGTTTCAGCCGCGACCGCATCGCACACTTCCCGAGCTAGGCGCGCAGACTCACGGTTAAGCTCGACAACAATGTCTTCCATGCCGTAGTCGGCTTGAGAAAGGCGCGTACTGTTAAAGGTATTGGTTTCAATAATGTCCGCGCCCGCTTCCAGGTAGCCGCGGTGAATACGCGACACTACGTCGGGGCAGGTGAGCGCCAGCAAGTCATTATTGCCTTTTAAATCTGACGGCCAATCGCTGAAGCGTTCGCTACGAAAGTCTTCCTCGCTCAGCTGGGCATTTTGCAGCATGGTCCCCATACCGCCATCCAGAATTAGAATGCGTTGGGTAAGCGAGGCGTTCAAATCACTAGCGGCCATAACAGGGAATCTTCTCCAGCGTCTTGATCGAAAATATTTTATTAAAATACGTTTTCGAAAAGGGGTATGAGCGGCGTTTTACAACATATCAATAACCAAACGGACATTATGATACCAAAGGCCGCCAAGCAGGGCAGCTATACAATGCAGCTGTTAAAAAATCATTAGCCCGTTAGCCATTTAAATAGCCTACTAAAACAGTCGGGATTGTGTCGACGCGCTGTTTTGCTTACCATAGCAATAAAATGACATGTGAAGTGGTATTGCCACTGTTCACGGGAGGGAAAATAGCCTCATGACCACGACTACCGAAGCACCAGGTATCGACATTACCGATAGCGCCCAAGAGTACCTTGCGGAATTGCTTGAAAAGCAAAACGTTGAAGGTATCGCTGTGCGTATTTTCATTACCCAACCGGGCACGCCGTATGCCGAGACATGCCTTGCATACTGCCGTCCGGGCGAAGAAGAACCCGCTGACGTTACGCTTGAACTTGAAAAAATCAACGTATTTCTTGATAAAAACAGCTTGGCGTTTTTAGAAGAAGCCGTGGTCGATTTCAATGCTGATCGTATGGGGGGGCAGCTGACCATCAAGGCACCCAACGCCAAGATGCCCAAGGTAAATGCTGACAGCCCGCTTGAGGACCGTATTAATTACGTGCTGTATAGCGAGATTAACCCTGGCTTGGCAGCGCATGGCGGTGAGATCAAGCTGATTGAGTTAACCGAGCAAAAAATGGCTATTCTGGCGTTTGGCGGCGGTTGCCAAGGGTGTGCAGCGGTAGATTTAACGCTTAAAGACGGCGTCGAAAAAACGCTGATGGAGCGCATTCCTGAACTTGCCGGTATTCGTGATGTGACAGACCATACCGATAACACCAACGCTTATTACCGCTAGATAAAGCCGTGTTTTGATTCGAGCCCAGCCTTATGGCTGGGTTTTTGCGTTTTATCCAAGCGTATACGGGATACGTGTTGTACAAGGATAAGGAGTCTTTAAGATTCGTTACGCGGAATGCTTTATTCGTTGGCGTACCTTGGGCAACATGCGCGATATGGCCGGAATGCGCAGGCACATCAGCAGTGCGCCTGCCATCGCGTATAAAAACCACTCCTGCATGTCGGCGCGTACTATCCACAAGAAATGCAGCAACACCAGCACCAAAATAACGTAGCTAAACTTATGGAGCGTTTTCCAGCGCTTGCCCAGTTTACGCATGGCCCAACGGTTAGACGTAGCGCCTAACGTTACCAAACCCAGCAGGGCAAGCATGCCCACAATAATATACGGCCGTTTAACGATCTCACTGCCTAGCTGCGTCCAATTAAGTCCCAGAATAAATAACGCGTAACAAACGAAATGCAAAAATGCATAGGCCAGCGTCCACAGGCCCAGCTGGCGACGAATAACGCTAAAACCTTTCCAGCGTGTCAGCCGGGTCAGAGGCGTAAGACTTAAGGTAAGCAACAATAGCCATAGTGCGCCTTGGCCAATATTTAACAGCAAATAGCGCCCAGGCTCTGGGCCCGCCAGGTTGTTAGCTACTTGCAAACTCCACCAGCCCAAGGGCGCCAAGGCGAAAATGAAAACGCCTATACGCCATAGCGTCATAAAATAAGCCGGCATCAGTAGTGAACCCGAAGATCCATGCCTGCGTATAAGTCAGCGACTTCATCGGCATAACCATTAAACATACGCGTATCGATGATATTGGTATTGAAGAGGCTGTTCGGTAAACGGCGTTCGGTAGCCTGGCTCCAGCGAGGATGATCGACTTCAGGGTTCACGTTGGCGTAAAAGCCATATTCATTGGCAGCGATTTGCTGCCAGGAATTGAGTGGCTCTTCTTCAACCAATGAAATGCGCACAATCGATTTAATGCTTTTAAAGCCATACTTCCATGGCACCACTAGGCGAAGCGGTGCGCCGTTTTGATTAGGCAGCTCTCGTCCATACATGCCCATCGCTAGAAAGCTTAGCGGATGCATTGCCTCATCAAGGCGTAGCCCTTCTACATAGGGCCAGTCGATTAGGGCAAAAGCGGAGCCTTGCCCAGGCATTTGTTCAGGATCGACTAGCGTTTCAAAGCGCACGTAATTGGCTTTTGACGTCGGCTCTGCACGTTGAATAACCTCGGCAAGCGAAATGCCTAGCCAAGGAATAACCATCGACCAGGCTTCAACACAGCGTAGCCGGTAAATGCGTTCTTCAAACTGGGAAGGGTTGACGAGATCTTCAAGGGCGAAGCGCCCACCCTTATTGACCTCACCATCAATCACTACGCTCCAAGGCTTAGTCACCAGCGAACCCGCTTTGCGTGAGGGGTCGCTTTTGCCGGTACCAAATTCAAAAAAATTGTTGTAGCTGCTGGCATCCGCATAAGGGGCCATTTTGTCCTGGCTCGGGTCAGTAGGCACAACTGCCCGCCACTCGGCCGCATCGCGTTTGGCCTTAAACCATTCAGGCGCATCGCCTTCGGGAACATCGTTGTAGTCAGGCATTTGCTCACTGGCTGAGGTGTGGCCTGCTAATGCCAGCCCTGCTCCGAGGCCCGCGAGTCCGCCCATAAAACGTCGGCGTGATAAGTAAATCGACTCAGGGGTGATCTCTGATTCATGTAAGTCACCAGGTTTAGCAATTTTAATCAGCATGGTGATGCTCCTGCCGGTCAACAACCATCGGCTGGTTAAATGATGTCGGCAGGCTAGCCGGTGTCGGTGTCGACGTCATTCAATCATTCTCGTTCAACTGCCTTTCTCTGACGTTTATCGAAGCAGGTAGTTCAGAAAGTTGCTGCTGTAACGCCGTCATTTGTTGACCCATGGTGGTTTGCCATTCGCGCTCACGTTTCATCTGCTCTCGCTGCTGTTTGTTGTTTTCCTGAGCATCTTCCAATTGCTGAGCTAGCGATGCAACGCGCTCTTCCTGGGTGGCGATGTGCTGCTCCTGTTCTTTTGCCTGAGTCTGCTGTTTTAGTAGATCGCCGCGATTTTGCTTTAGCTCCTCCGTTAACGCCTCGATGCGTTGCTGCTTCTGCTGGAGCCGCTTTTGCGAGGCTTTTTCTTCCTGAGCACGCTCCTGGCGAGCCTCATCCAGCATCGCCATCAATCTTCCCTCGGCATTTTCATTGCGCTGCTCTTCTTGGGCCAGGCGTTTTTCCCATGCGCTCTGTTGCTCTTTTAACGCAGCGGTATGTTGCTGGCCAAGGGCCTCATTATGCTGGTGTAAGGCTTCATTCGCTTTTTTTAACTGCTGGTTTTCCTCATGCGCCTCAGTGGCAGCCTGCTGCCAATGCTGCTCTTTGGCCTGGCTTGAGGCCAGCTCACGGTTAAGCGCTTCAAGACGCTGCTCGGTATGGCGGAAGTGTTCCGCTAGGGCGCTTTCTCGCTGTTCGGCGTTCGCGGCTAACTGTTCGGCATTCTCAGCCAGCTGTTGGGCTTCTTCGACTTGTCGATTCGCCTCTTCGCGGTAGTGCAGCAGCGCCTGATTGGCGACTTCTTGCGCTTCACGCCATAGCTCACTGGCGACATTAACAACTACCTCAGGGACACCTTTAGGTGGAGGAACGTCGCGATTCTGTTCGCGCTCGGTGCGCCAATAGCGGAAGTGCTCGCTAATCGTCGTAAAGCTGCCGGTACCCAACACCTCGCGGATTCGTTGCACGCTGGGCGTATCGCCACGGGCAAGAAGCGTATCGATTGCGTGCTGTACGTCACTGTACTGAATGCCACTGCGCGCCATGCTGTCTCTTCCTGATATTGCCTATTGAATCGTTCTATTTTCCGCGTAATGGCTTATAAATACAATAATTACGTTATATGTATTACGTAATTTTATTTATCATTAAGCACATAAATTCAAGATTACTATTATAATCTTGAATTTATACACGTTTGGCATCACACTTATCCCTTAGCAAACAGCGGCATAGCGATGCAGGCTAAAATAGAGCCAGATAGTGTTATCGAGATAGGTATCAGTATATTTATGATCAAATGGACGTAATTGCCGGACAGAAGGGCGGTATGCAGGCGTCAAGCGCTGTAGTGGAGCTGCCGTTTCAGTCATCACGCATTAATGCGCATACAGATGCTCAGGCCGTTGCTGCATGGCTTGCCGAGTATCAGGACAGCCCGCAAACCTGGAAAAGCTACCGGCGTGAAACCGAGCGACTGTTGCTTTGGCTTGACCACCAGCACTTAACGCTGGAAGCTATGGACCGGGAAACGCTGCGCCAATTTGAAGCATTCCTGGCAGACCCGCAGCCTGCCCAGCACTGGGTTGGGCCTTCAAAACCTCGTTACCACCCGGAGTGGCGGCCATTTCGTGGAGCGTTATCACCCGCCAGCCGCCGACAAAGTTTGATTATTTTGCAGGGGCTGTTTAGCTGGCTGGTAGAAGCAGGATGGGTCAGCCATAACCCGTTTCGGTTGATGCGCGATAAATCTCGCCGCTTAAATAATCAGACACCGCGTATTGAGCGCTATCTGGAACGTGAGCTATGGGAGTGGTTTTGGTGCTGGCTTAATAAGCCAATGAGTGACGGGAAGGGAAGTCGCGCCGGGTATGAACAGGCCCGACGCCGGTTTATTTTTGGCTTTGCCTACTTATTAGCACCGCGTATTAGCGAAATGGCGGGTGCCCGCATGGGCGATTTTTCCCAATCAGAAGGGCGCTGGTGGTGGTCCGTGGTGGGCAAAGGCTGCAAGCTTGCTCGCGTCCCTGTGCCTGATGATATGCAGGCATGTTTGGCTGATTGGCGACAAGCGCTTGGGCTTGATGGATTGCCCATGCAGTTTGACGAGACGCCTGCTATCCGAGCGCTGGATGGAAAGCGGGGTATTGGTGACAATCAGCTTTACCGGCTGATCCGTGAAACCTTTGCAGAAGCGGCCGACGTGCTTGAAGCTGAAGAGGGGGCGCCCGCCTATGTGGCTGCGCTGCGCAAGGCAACACCGCACTGGCTGCGGCACACCTCGATCACACACCAGGCTCAAGCGGGTATTAGCTTGCGTCACTTGGCAGAAAGCGCCCGCCATGCACGGTTGGACACCACGTCGCGCTACCTGCACACCGAAGATAACGAGTGGCACCGTGAACAGCAACGTCACCGGCTTACGCCATAAGGCACGTCAGGCTGACAAAGCTATCCACGCAAGCCACCTTGAACCCGTATAATGGTCTGACGCTTTTAAATCGAATATGAAAAGGAACGAGTATGAGCACTTCCGGCGCCGAGCAGGCCCAGCAAGAGCTAATCGAAGAGTTTGAAATGTTTGATAACTGGATGGACCGATATCAATACATTATCGATATGGGCAAGCAGCTTCCTGATTTTCCAGAGGCCTGCAAAACTGCGGAGTATAAAATTCAGGGCTGCCAATCCAATGTATGGATGCGCCATGAACAGCAGGGCGACACGCTGGTCTTTAGCGCTACCTCTGATGCGGCAATTGTTTCTGGGCTGATTGCGGTGCTGTTACGCATCTATAGCGAGCGCACAGCGGCTGAAATCCGCACTACCGAACCGCACTTTTTAGCGGATCTTGGGCTGGATAAACATCTTTCCCCCACGCGCAGCAATGGCCTCCACGCCATGCTTGAGCGTATTTACCAAGTGGCGCAGCAAGCCTAATACGGCATTAACGTTGATGTTGATGACAGCATGAAGGAGAGGGCGGCGACTCGTCGTCCTCTTTACAAAGTTGCTCACTACGCCCTCCGGGAACAGGGTCCATGCCACCAGGGTTGCCAGGATGGCATTTTAGGATTCGCTTGATAGCCATCCAGCCACCTTTGGCAGGGCCATGCACCTGAAGGGCTTCAATGGTGTAGGAGGAGCAACTTGGCCAAAATCGGCAGCGTGGCCCGAGCAGGGGGCTAATAAGGTATTGATAGGCACGCACCGTGCCAACCATTACTAAAACCGCCAGCTTGCGTAAAGCACGTAATATGTAATGCACCCAGCGCATGACTAACGGTTACCGTAAAGCTCATCCGGGTGAATAAGCGGTTCACTATTAATGGTGGCATCGGCGCTGGTTAGCGAAAGATAAAAGCAGCTTCGGCGACCGGTATGGCAAGCAGGACCTGTCTGGTCTACCTGTAGCAGCAATGTATCGCCATCACAATCCAGAGCCGCCGACTTAAGATGCTGCTGTTGTCCGGATGACTCGCCTTTACGCCAGAGCTTGTTGCGTGAACGCGAATAGTAGCAAACGCGATGCGTGCTCAGCGTTTCCTCTAGTGCTTCACGCGTCATCCAGGCCATCATTAACACTTCTTTGGTGTCATACTGTTGAGCGATAGCAGGCAATAAACCTTCCGCGTTAAATCTAACAGCATCCAATAACGTCGTGGTGGCGGGTAATGTATCTTGTGGCGTTGCCGCCTCAAGTGCCTTGAATAACGTATCAGCCGGTAGTTGATCAAAACGAGACATATCTATTATTCACTCTTGGCTCGACAGTTTTGACAAAGGCCTTGCAGCTCAATCGTCTGTCGTTCAACACTAAAGCCTTGCCGGCTGGCAAAGGCTGACAGCTGATCGCTAACTTCATCCAAATGCAATTCTTCGACGTAACCACATTGACGGCAAATCAGCAGTTGGAACCCATGAATATGTTCAGGACAGGCGCATGCCACATAGGCGTTTAGCGACTCGATACGATGCACCAATCCTTGGTCAATCAAGAATTCCAGCGCTCGATAAACCGTAGGAGGGCGGGCAGCTGCATGCTCGGTTGAAAGTTTATCCAACAGGTCATAGGCTTTTAAACCGCCGCCATTGTGAGCAATCAATTCAAGCACGCGGCGTCGAATGGGGGTAAATCGAACGCCGCGGCTGTGACACTGTGATTCCGCTTGTTGAAGTAGCGTATTCGCTTCAGTCATTGGTGCACTCAGTAAACGTCATCAGCTTAGTCTACGCGCTTGCGATAGTTGTGTCAGGGCTTTCTGTTAGCTCACTCTTGCGAGCAAAGTGGTGCTGAGCAAACGCTACACGCTCGGCAACTGGCACCCCTTCTGGTTGACGCTCGATGAGATCAAGCCGGCGACGCAAACCCTCTCCGTTGGTCATTTGAATAGCAAGGCCCGGGCGTGCATTCAGCTCAAGCAGCATGGGCCCATGTTGCCTGTCCAACACCATATCGGTTCCCAAATAGCCTAATCCGGTCATTTCATAGCAACCCGCCGCCAGGTTTAGCAGGGTATCCCACTGGGGGACCTCCAGGCTTGCCAGGTCATGCCCGGTATCCGGGTGGTTGAAGCAAGGGCGGTCAAACTGCACGCCGCGAAGGGCTTCTCCGGTGGCAATATTCAAACCAACACCGACTGCTCCCTGGTGCAGGTTGGCTTTGCCATCGGAGGCCGCCGTTGATAAGCGCATCATCGCCATGACGGGGTAGCCCTTGAAAACGATGACCCGAATATCCGGCACGCCTTCGTAGGTATACGCCATCAGACTTTCTTCAAAATTAATCAGCGTTTCAATGACGGCTACATCCGGAGAGCCGCCCAGGGAGTAAAGCCCTGAAAGAATATTAGAGACATGACGCTCTACAGCCTCAAGCGTTAAATGCGCTCCGCTGGGTTTAACAAACTGATTATCAACTACCTTTTCGATAACCAGGATACCCTTACCGCCACTGCCCTTGGCAGGTTTGATAACAAAACCATCATGACCTGTCAGCATATCGCCAATATGCTGAACGCCAAACTGCGTGGTTACCGTACCAATAAGCTCTGGTGTGGTAATGCCATACTCTTGCGCCAAAAGTTTAGTCTTGAGCTTGTCATCCACCAACGGGTAAAGGCGCCGTGAATTATACCGGCCAATATAGCGAATATTACGCCGGTTCATGCCGATAATGCCTTTGTCGCGCAGGCGGCTAGGCCATGTCCAGTTGTTGAGCCAGCTCATGACGGCTTCTCGTCATCAGTAATCGGCTTGAAGCGGCGTAACTCAAGCAAACGATAGCCGGTGTAGTTACCCAAAATCAGAATGAGCGCCATCAAAATCAGCTGAACACCCAGGAAGTTGAAGGTGATGTGACGCACCCAAGGGTTGTTCATGGCAAGGTATGCGAGCACGGCTGTCAACAAGCTGCCGCCCCCCTGAATAATGACCTGTTTTGGGCCTTCTTCTTCCCAGAGGATCGACATCCGCTCAATCGTCCAGGCCAGGATAATCATGGGGAAGAAGGTGACAGTGAGCCCCGCGCTTAGACCCATACGGTAAGCCAATACGGTAAAGATCGAGATAATCGCGATGACCGTTATGATAACCGCCGATACTCTCGCCACCAACAATAAGTTCAAATAAGACAGATAGTTACGAATAACCAAGCCTACAGCCACGATCAGCAGGAAGCCAATCAAACCCGTCAGCAGGGTGGTTTGTATAAAGGCGAGGGCGATCAGAACAGGCATAAAGGTGCCTGATGTTTTCACCCCGACCAATACACGCAAAAACACAACGACCAAAGCGCCAATGGGAATCAGCAGAATCGTTTGGAAAAGTGCTTGTTCTTCAAGCGGTAAGCTATGGATTGAGAAATTCAGCAGCGTATCATCAGAAAAGTGGTTGCGCACAGCAGCAGACGCTGGCTGATGGTGCGTTAGCATAGAGAAGCTAACCCGCGAGTTTGTACCACCTTGAACTTCAAGCACCGCCCGGCCACTTGTTTCCCAGAGCAGCAGGTTCTCGGGCTGGCCTTCCTCGCCCGTTGCAGGGTCGAATATATTCCAGCTTTCTGCAGGCTCATCAAATACCTGAATCCAACTGCTTAATAGTTGACGCCGGCGCCCATCTTCCAGTAGCAGTCCGCTTACTTCTCGCGCTTGTACACCCGCTTGATTTAGCAAGCGCACGATGAGTGCTGACGGCGTTTCCTGGGTGAGCAGTAAGCGGGCATTTTCACCCTGACGCTCACCATTTACATCAAGAATTAGCTCACGCGCAAAGGTCGCATTATTTGCACTTCTGGCCCACGCTCTATCAATTAGCTGGGTAGCTGCTGAATCATAAGGACTTTCCCAAGGCGTGCTCGACGCCAGCCCTGGCGGTGCTTGTACCGGCGGGCGGGAATCAGGTGATACCAGCATTTGCACCGAATAATAGAGCTGCTGGCTGCCAGCAGCATTCCGAATGGTCCACTCCGCTTGGCGCCCGAAATCATCCGTCTGGTAGGCTAAACCATAGCCAGAAGAAGCGGTATTTTCGGTCAGTACACGAAAGCCTGCCTGATGGGAGGGCAGCGCTAAGTCCACTTTTACGGGGCCATTCTGGGCATTGAAATTGATAACGGCCTCAATTTCCCATACCTGACGCTGCTCGCCTGGTACCCACGGAATTTCAAAATGAAGATGTCTATGCACACTGGTGGCAATACCTGCCACAAGAAGTAGACCTACAATGATATAAAACGGAAGGCGTGACATTAAAATTCCTTTCAGCGAAAAGCGGCAGGGGAGCTTTTACTCTTCGATATCGTCTTGGTCGACCGCTTCATCTTCAGCGGCTTGTTCAGCAGGGTCCCCGCCGGGGAATTCTGGACGCTCATGTAAGTAGGTTTGCGCCACATCAACAATAGCAATATCCATTAAGAAACGGCGGCCTAGCAATACGGGGAAATCGAGGTGGGTACGATCATTCAGCGTAAATTCGACGTTTTCACGAATAGGACCGAGCGTCATTAATAGAGAGACAACGGGGCGAGACTCTTCACCAGACGCTTGAACAATGCGTACACGCCGTTGAACAGGTGCCTCTATCCACTCGTTACGCAATGACTCCACGACACTATCATCCTCAGTCAGTGCCAGCTTGAAGCGCACCCAATCTTCGCCATCGCGCTCAAAGCGCGTAATGTCGGAGGCTGATAATGATGATGTCTCTGCACCGGAGTCCACGCGTGCTTTTAAATAGGTACCTACACTCGGCAGGCCAACCCATTCGCTACGTCCCAGCATGGTTTTCATATCTAGCGTGGTATCCACTTCACACTCTTCGCGGATAATGATGGGCTCGTCACCCCGAGCTTCAAGCTCCTTTATATCACCGCGTAAAAGGCGTAGCAGGCTACCCACTTCACGAACATCAGCGGTAAGCACCTGCTGATGGCTGAGTTGTTGCGCCTGATGCTGAGCATTAGCACTGCATTGTTGCCCTAATGCATCCTGTAGCTCGAGCATTCGGGTATTGAATGCTACCTCGTTCAATAACGGTGGCTCATTAGAATCTGGTTGCTGAAGGGCGCAGCCAGAAAACAGAAGTGATAAACCAGCCATCAGCCACAAAACACCTGGGCGCATAACGAGAGACATCCTTGAAAATTAAAAAGGAATAATAAGGAGAAGCTAGACCAGTTGTCCAACGCCGTATTAACTTTTTAGAAGCTATCTGAATCTGTAATTTAACATAATATATATTATGCGAATGCCGGGGTCTTGATTTTCACACAGAACAATTAAGATGGCGTATACCCACCTAACTGGCTGATTTTTGGACCCCAATGGCTTTAACGTGTTCATTCTTACATAACCAGATTCCGATTGCTTCCTCTTGGACCAATTCCGATCGCGGAGATGACATTTATGCTGCAGACAAGCCCAGACAGGTCATCTTAGTCATCAGGCACTAAAAAGCAGCCTGCGTTAGCAAGGCTGCTTTTAAAAGCGGTAAATAACTAAGGTTTACTCATCGGCCGGCGCATAGGATCCATCTTCGCGGTGCACCTCATTGCCACTCAGTGCCGGTGTAAAGACACAGGCCACGGTCATGCCTTTTTCTTTGCCGCGCAGGAGGTGCTCGTCATGCTTGTCCAGTAGATAAATATCGCCCGCTTTGATTGGCCAGATTTTGCCATCCGCGAGGGTTTCGACTTCACCTTCGCCTTCATAGCAAAAAACGGCTTCGTAATGATGCTTATACTGAATGTGAGTCTCTGTGCCCGGGAAGATGCGTGTGATGTGGAAAGAGAAACCCGCATTATCCTCGGCAAGCACCAAACGGGTACTGTCCCAGTTACCATTTTCAGCAGTTACCAGTCGGCTTGTTTTACGTGCTTCTTCAAGACTACGGACGATCATAATATGCTCCATGCCTGAACGGCTGGCGATACCAGCCGTTGAGTTTATCGTTAAGGTTCGTTAACTACCCAAAGTAACGTCAGGTTATCCGTTGATAACCGTGTTGACAGCCGCTTCCAGAATATCCAGCGCTTCAAGCAGATCTTCGTCGCTAATCGTTAACGGACAGAGGCATTTAACGACTTCGCCGCCTTGGCCGCTTGTCTCAATAATCAAGCCGTTTGCAAACGCTTCGCTGGTAATCTTGTCGGCGATGTCACCCGAAACAACGTCGATACCACGCATCAGGCCGCGGCCGCGCTCGGTAGCTGGGATACCATTTTCAGTCAACAGCGCCGCTAGCTTCTGGAAACGCTCTTCAACGATGCGGGCTTTGCGTTGTACGTCGCGCTCAAACGTATCGTTTGCCCAGTATTTTTTAAGCGCGGCAGTCGCCGTTACCATGGCAAGGTTAAAGCCACGGAAGGTGCCGTTATATTGGCCAGGTTTCCACACGTCCAGCTCTGGACGAATCAATACATGAGCAAAGGGCAAGCCAAAGCCAGACAGTGACTTCGAGTTAGTGACGATGTCCGGCTTGATGCCGGCGTGTTCAAAACTGAAGAACTTGCCGGTACGGCCACAGCCTGCCTGGATATCGTCCACGATGAGTAAAATATCGTGTTCACGGCAAATACTTTCAAGCCGTTTTAACCAGTCCAAGCCTGCTACGTTGATACCGCCCTCGCCTTGCACGGTTTCAACAATAACCCCTGCGGGAATATCCAAGCCGCCTGACTGGTCGCCCAGTAATTTTTCAAAGTAATCAAGCGTATCGGCATGCTCTCCCATATAGCCATCATAGGGTAAAAAGCTTGCCCCTTGCGTCGGAATGCCGCCGGTTGCTTCACGGAATTTACGGTTGCCGGTGGTGGCCAACGCCCCCATGGTCACACCGTGGAAACCGTTAGTGAACGTCACAATATTGTGGCGACCTTTGGCTACGCGTGCCAAACGAATAGCCGCTTCAACTGCATTCGTCCCGGTCGGGCCAGGCAGATGAACTTTATAATCCAGCCCACGCGGTTTAAAGATGAGTTCTTCGAGTGTTTCGAGATATTCCCGTTTAGCTGCCGTCCACATATCCAGACCGTGGACAATACCGTCGCTAGACAGGTAGTCAATCATGGCTTGCTTGAGATGCGGGTTGTTATGGCCGTAGTTAAGCGTTCCGGCACCCGCCAAAAAGTCGATATATTCGCGACCGTTTTCGTCGGTTAAACGAGCATTTTGCGCTTTGGTAAACACAACGGGAAATGAACGTGAATAGGTACGAACATTAGATTCCATACGTTCAAGCGATTGGGTCTTCATTGGCGACCTCCTTGTGTCATCGTTAAGCCGAGAGATGTCGAGAGCATCGAGGCAATACGGATAGAAAAAGAAAAATCAGATGTGATCAGTTTGGAATGGGCCGATGCGAACCAGGTTCTCTGGGTCATGCTCCCCACCAAGCTGTTCGGTAGAGAAATATTCACGGCTATTTAACGGCGCATGCCAGCGAGTGGCTAAACGTCGAAACAGTCCCCAGGAAGCCAGGTTGTCAGGTGTAATAGTGGTTTCCAGGTGGTGAACATCGGCGAGTTCAGGGCGAGAAAGAATGGCTTCAACAAGGCGGCGGGCAAGCCCTGTACCGCGTGCTTTTTCACCTACGGCTACTTGCCATAAGAAATAGGTATCGGGGGCATTGTCTTTTACATAGCCAGACACAAATCCGACTATTTCGCCCTCTTCGTTGGTGGCAACAGCGCAGGTATCACGAAATTGGGTGGCTAACAGCAAGTAAGCGTAAGCAGAGTTAACGTCCAGAGGAGGACACGCTTTTACCAGCTCGTATATTCCCCAACCGTCCTCTGCATTTGGCTTTCGGATATAGAGAGGCGCTTCTGAAAACCCAACGACCGCGTCGGCAACGGTGGGTCGTGCGAGCTCAGATGAAGGGGTAAAAGGTTGCATTGGCGTATTCATGGTTATGCTTCGCTGTAGCGAATTTGAGCATCATTATAACAGCTGATTATTAGCAATTCAAAAGCCATATTATCCACCACCCTGTTTTCCATAATTTATGGTTATATTAGGCTTGGTTTTTTAATACTGACATCGCCACTGGCGAAATAAAAATATGAGTTTAGTCCAACTTTTAAAAAACGGTGATATTAAAAAAGCGAGCCACTGGCTCGCTTGATGTACTGCACATTAGGAAGCTGCTGGCAGGTTATTGCCGAGTAACGGTCCGCATGGTGACAAACTCTTCAGCACCGGTTGGATGAATACCAACGGTGAGATCAAAATCCTGTTTGGTAAGACCAGCTCTAACGGCGATGGCAATGCCTTGAATAATCTCCCCGGCCTCTTCGCCTACCATGTGCGCTCCGACGACAATATCCGTTGCATCATCAACAATAAGCTTCATCAACGTGCGCTCCTGGCTTCCCGACAAGGTGTGCTTCATCGCCCGGAACTCCGTGGAGTAAACCCGAATGTTGGTAAACTTTTGGCGGGCGCCCTCCTCGCTTAAGCCAACCGTGCCAATATTGGGCTGACAAAAAACCGCGGTAGGCACCGTAGTGAAATCAAGCCGTGTCGGCGTGGTGTCTTTGAAATGATAATCCACCAACTGCATGGCTTCAGCCAGCGCCACTGGAGTGAGCTCTGGACCAGCCGTTAGATCTCCAAGCGCTAACACAGATGGGACCAGTGTTTCATAATGTGCGTTAACCGGAATTTTGCCGTTGCCATCCAACTGAATACTCAGCTCTTCAAGGCCCAGGCCCTGAATATTGGCTTTACGCCCTGTTGCTGCCAGTACAGCGTCTACCTCTAACGTCTCGCCGGTCGTCAGATGAACGTTGTAACCGGATTCAATGGCTTCAATACGCTCTATATTGGCGTTGAAATGGAGATTGACACCTTTTTTATCCATTTCCTTACGAGTGAATTCACGCACTTCATGATCAAAGGGTTTCAAAAATAGATCGCCACGATAAATCAAATGCGTTTCGCTGCCCAGGCCATTAAAAATACTCGCAAACTCAACGGCGATGTACCCGCCGCCCAGGACCATAAAACGCTTGGGAAATTCGTCCAGGTCAAACACCTGGTTAGAGTCCAGCGCATGCTCATTACCCGGGAAGTCAGGCACCCATGGCCAGCCACCGGTGGCCAATAGTATTTTTTTTGCGCTCACGTGAGTAACGCCGTTTTCATCTTCTAACGCCACCGTATGCGCATCGACCAGTCGACCGCGAGCGCTAAGCAGGGTGACGTCTGCTCCTTCCAGCATGCGTTGGTAAATATTGTTTAAACGCTTAATTTCACTTGTTTTATTGTCTCGCAATGTGGCCCAGTCAAAGGTGGCCGGCTCGGATAGCTGCCAGCCAAAACCTGCAGCGTCATCAAAACTGTCATGAAAATGTGCGGCATAGGCATAAAGTTTCTTGGGTACGCAGCCTACGTTGACACAAGTCCCCCCGAGATAGCGGTCTTCCACAATAGCGACGTTGGCACCCGTTGCTGCAGCCATGCGTGCAGCGCGAACGCCCCCTGAACCTGCGCCAATCACTAATAAGTCATATTGATACTCAGAATCGGCTACCATTATTTGCTCCTAAAAATTGGCATGCGCGTTAAGAAACCGACGGCACATGCTTATTGACCTTAGTCGCGATGAAGGTTAAAACCTTCATCGCTTGCTTGATTTCGCCTTAACCTGACGATGTAACGATACGGAGACTCAATGTCTGACCCTATTGCGACGCTCCTCGAAAATAATCGTGCCTGGGCTGAACGCATGTGCGAAGAGGATCCCGAGTATTTTAAGCGCCTGTCTAATCAGCAAAACCCTGATTATTTATGGATAGGCTGTTCTGATAGCCGGGTTCCCGCTAATCAGATTATTTCATTGCCACCGGGCGAAGTATTTGTTCACCGCAATGTCGCCAACCTTTTACATCACACCGACATGAATGCGCTCTCTGTTGTGCAGTATGCGGTCGATGTCCTTAACGTGAGCCACATCATGATTGTGGGGCACTACGGCTGTGGCGGTATTAGAGCGGCAGTGACGGGGGGTGAGTGCGGTGTCGTTGATTACTGGCTGCACTCCGTCCGTGAGCAATATAACCACCATCGCCACTCGCTTGATCACCTTCCGTTGGATGAGCAAATTGACCGTATGTGTGAGCTTAATGTTAAAGCACAGGTTAAAAGCTTATGTCGCACTAAAATCTTGCAACGCGCCTGGCAAAGCGGCCAGAATATTTCAGTACATGGCTGGGTCTACGGCTTAAGCGATGGTCGTGTTAAAGACCTTAAATGCACCGTCACTGGGCTGGATCAGGTAGAAACGCTTTACCGCATTGATCGAGTGCAGCCAACCGATTAAGCCCCAGGCGACTATTGCCCGAAGCAATAGTCGCCTTTGCCTGCTAATACCGCGTTACCTACCCGCCAATGGGGCATGTTACCCCTGTCCCTTTTAAGCCACAGTATCCGTTAGGGTTTTTGTCCAGATATTGCTGATGGTACGCTTCTGCAAAATAGAAAGTATCCAGCGGCTTTATCTCGGTGGTAACAGTACCTTTACCTGCCGCCTCTAACGCCTTTTGGTACGCTTTGGCACTCTGCTCAGCCGCCTGCAGCTGTTCATCGGTGGTTGTATAGATAGCAGAACGATACTGCGAGCCTATGTCATTTCCCTGCCGATTGCCTTGGGTTGGGTCGTGTTGCTCCCAAAATATCTGGAGCAAGGTGTCAATATCGGTCTTGCTGGGGTCGTACACCACGCGAACCACTTCAGCGTGCCCGGTCCGCCCCGAGCAGAGTGCATCATAATCGGGGTCAGGCGTTTGGCCACCCGCATAGCCTGCGGCAGTCACGTATACGCCTGGTTGCTGCCAAAAGAGCCGCTCGACACCCCAAAAGCACCCCATTCCCAGAACGATTTCCTGATAACCCTCAGGATACTGCGCTTGTAGCGAGTGTCCGCTAATAGTATGAACATAGTTCTCGGTTAATCGTGTCATATCACTCTCTATTCGTTTCGTGCTGAATCACTGGGTTGCCTTGGCGAGTAAAAGTATAAATCAAATCGATCGCCTGATTAGTACCCGATACAGCCTGCACGTATAAGTTACGCCATAGCGTATAGCGAACGGTTAGTTCTGCAATGGGTGAGAAAATTCCCACACCATAGCTAATTCTAATGTCTTCGGTCAGCTGACCGCTAAGGGCAACCTGACTTTCATCCCCGGCGCCGGTTGTATCCAGCGCTAGGTCATCAATGCCAAACGATTGACCAATAGAGCCGACAGCCCCCCCTACACGGCCTAGCGACATTCCGATCAACGCGGTTGTCAGTGCGCTGTCCATCCCACCACCGGAATCCTGACTACGCCCGCGCAGTAAGTAGGAAAGCGCTTGTGTTTCACTCATGGAAGGCTCTGAGAAAATCCTTACGTTAGGCTCGACAGCACTTCCAGTCACGCGGACCCCAGCAATAACGTTATCTTCTGTTCTATCAGGATTACGTATTGCTTCAAAGTCCAGTGTGGGAAGCGATGGTGGACCACTAAACAGTAGTCGGCCACGGCGAACCAGCAAGTCTTGCCCAAAGGCCTGGAAACGCCCGTCAACCAGGTTTACATCCCCAAAAAGCTGAAGTCCACCGCTATCCTGGCGAACTTGAAGTGTCCCGCCCAAATCGGATTCCAGACCATAAGCGGAAATATGCATATCGCGACCTAGCGTCAGGTCAATCAATACATCAAGCGTCATGCCCGTTTGGCCTAGCTCCTCCGAATTGCTAATCCCCCCATTTGCCGCGGCCCTTAGCGCGGCCTCTTCTGCCATGCGGTCGTCGCGCTCAGTAATGACGACCTCATCAGGGCTTGGCTCAATAGCGGACGAGGATCTGGCACCAATAACAAGCCGGGACCACGGTAAATTAACATTACCGCGCACCTGTAAATGCTCGGGTGTAACACGTACCCGAATATCCGGGGCGACTTCTATACGACCAAATTGGGGCAGCACCAGAAGGACGGGCTCCTGAACGGCTTCAAGATCGACACCGATACGCCAATCATCTAGCGCTGGCCAATAGCTGTCGCCGGTAATGTTAAGCCGACCTTTTTCGGCTTCCACAAACCCATTGATATTCCCCTGCTCTCCATCAAATAAAAGCGTAAGTTCGCCATCACGGACGTCAACAGGGATACCTGGCCCATGAACATGCAGGTTGCGCAACGCTAACGCACCCTGTAAATCTGGCTGGCTTGTGGTTCCGCCAATGAGCACCCGCCCATCAAACTCGCCTTCAAGACGGTCTAAGCCGATGGCCATGGGTAGATAAGGTTCAAGCAACAGTTTATTCGCGCGTAGATCGCCTTCTAGCGTGCCCCGACCCATCGGATCATCGAGGGTAAGATCCAGGGTTAGGTCTCCCGCCTCAGAAAACGAGAGTACGATGTTGGCGTCCGCTTGCGCTTGATTCGCCTGCACCTGAACATTGAGGTCAATAGCAGGAAGCTGAACCGGCTGACCATAGTCGTTAACAGCGGTAATGGCGAGATTGCTTAGCAGTTCTACATCAGCCTGCCAGCGCGCTCCACCTTGACGCCAGTCAACAACCATATCGGCCGTTGTATCACCCTCAAACGTCCACTCTTCAGGCAGGAAAGGCTCGAGCATTTCCATAGGTACTTCGCGTACGCTTACCACCGCACGGCCCTGGTTAGCCGAGGCGTTAATCGGCTCTTCAGAGCACACCAGCCCGCCTTCCTCACGGCGCAAACAAAACGCGGAGAGACGCGCTTGACCATTGGCGAGGTTGTAGCTTAGGTCCAAGGGTTCCTCCAGGCGAATAGTGCCCGCCTCGGAATCAATTTCCAGCGGTGTCAAACGGCCTTGGTAGACTTGGCGCTGTTGATCAAAGCGACCATTCAACGCCACTACCACACGGCTTAATGGACTCTCTGGTTGACCTTGCACAGTCGCTTCAAGCTGGTGCTGAGAAAGTCGGCCAGTTAGGTTCAGGTCAACGGCCTCAAGATCCTGCCCGCCTGCAAAAATTTCTTTCAAGCCTAGCTGAACATCAAGTCTTGGATCCTCAAGCCCCCGCACATTAGCGTTAAGCGAGAGTTGCTCCACGAGGCTGTCGGTGAAGCGCAGATCACTGCCTGACAAGTCAGCAACAAGAGTAGGTTGCTCAAAACTACCTCCGGCCTGCAGGTTACCCGTCAATGTACCGCCCAACTCAGGCGAGAGCGTATTGAGTTCACTCAGGTCAATATCAGCCTTCAAGGACATTGCTCGCTCGCTTAGCTGGCCTGACGCGTGAAGCCGGTTGTTGCCCTGAGCGAACTGAAGTTGATGAATATCGATTTCCAGATTACTGTTAGCATCCAGTGCCGCCTGCAAGGTCAAGGGATAATCGCGAAGCTTGCCTTCAATATCGATGTTTGCCACGTTAACCGACCATACATCGTCTAGCTGGCGCACGTTGAGATCAATATCGCCGGTTAAGCTACCTTCCATTTGGTCAACAAAATTGCCGGGATTAAATTGATCCAACCAGACCTGTGCATCGACCGTTAGCGGCGCTAACCAGTGGATACGCCCTTCGCTGCGCAGCCTGCTTTCTTCTACCTGAAGAACCAGCGGCTCCCAACGGAAATGATTAGCATCGCCATCGCCTGTCAGTGTAACGCTGGCGCGAGGCAACTCAGGGCCATGCGCCTCAAGGCTAACCTCCGCATGGTAAGCCTCCATGCTGCCTTCCACCGTCAGGTCGACCGCCTCAGCCACATACGGTTGAGTAGCGTGCACGCCGTCGGCCGCAGGTTCGTCTACCAAGGGCCATTGCAGTCGTTCACTTTGTACACGCGCCTGGAAGGATAAATCGGGTGTTGACCAATCGACATGCCCCTCGCTACGCAGCGTGTTTTCCCCCAGTTGCAGAACTAAAGGCTGCCACTGGTAATGGCCAACGTCTCCATCGCCAGTAAGTGTTACCTGAGTCGGTGGTAACTGAGGGCCCTGCGCGCGTAGGCTAATCTCGGTGCGGTAAGCCTCAAGACTGCCCTCTACCGTAAGGTCAACGGCTTCAATCACATAAGGCTCAAGAGCACTCTCGCCCGCTGGCGGCGTTTCCTCTACCAAAGGCCATTGCAACCGGTCGCTTTGTAGCCGCGCATGGAAAGGTACGTCGGGTGCTAATGCATCTACGCTTACTGCAAGGGATGCGGTTACCACCTCTGAGGCACTAAGCTCAGCCTGTAGATTGTTTAGCGGACCGGACAGCGTAAGAGCCAGTTTTTCCCCCCTTAATTCTGGATAAAGTTCGGGTAAAAACAGCTCGGCATTTAACTGCGCTTCCAGCGGATAACTACCGGTTAAGCCCACATTGCCTACAAGAGTGGCTTCAACATCCTTGGTCACCACATCAAAAGATGTGATATCTACCTTACTTTCCTTCGTGCTACCCGCTAACTGCAAGCGCTCGACAGTATATTCAAAGGCACCTGTCAGTTGAACATCGGTTACTGTCAGGTCGCTCACGCTTATATCGACAGGTAAAGCGATCTCAGGCAGCTCAATACGCTCTCCGTCAGCCAAGCGTTGCTCGGGCGACGGAGCAGGTAAGGCATCCTCTTGAGGCTGAGGCGTGGCCACGGCAATGGCGCCGTCAATGCCCTCAGCCGTTAGTGAGGTTTGAGCACCCTGCGTAAGCTGAACACCCGCTGAGGGCGGTAAATAAATGGTCAACTGATCAAGATGTGTTGGCGCTAAATCAACGTTGCTCCACGCGGCACTAGCAGATGATTCAAATGATGCCCATTGGATACGCGTACCATCCGCAAGCTGCACATTGCTATTATTGACAACCACCGAGCGCAGCTCGATAGGAAATGGCAGATGTAGCCGGAAAGGCTCGCCCGACGCTTGTGGCTCTTCAGGCGTGTCATCTGCACTCAAGCGCACATTTAATCCATCAGCGTGCAATGTATCCAGGCAGAGTCGTCCAGAGAGGAGGCAATCATCGGCCCAGGCAATCTCAAGGTCAGCAATGCCGATCGTTAGGTTACCTAGATCAAGATGAAAGCCTTTTAACGTAAATTGTTCCAGTAATGCGCCGTCTTGTTGCTCGTAAGAAAAGTATCCTCGCTTTTCCCCTTGTGAGAATAAAAAATCAGTCCCCCAAGGTGATAATGCCGTACCCAGTAGCAGTGCGACTAACCCAAATAACCAAAGTGGCAGAACAATAGCCAGCCGTATAAGGCTCCAGATCAATAACCACGCCCGGTGTCGGGATGAGTATGGTTGGCGCGTCGTAGAAGTAGAAGATTCAACCTGGGACAAAGCGTACTCCTAGAATTCCGGGCCGATGGAGAAATGCACACGATATGCATCGTCGTTATCGAAGGGGTGCGCTACATCAAGGCGAATTGGTCCTACCGGCGATACCCAGCGGACACCCACCCCGGCGCCGGTTTTTAAATCGTGTGGCCCCCAGTTATCGAACGCATCACCGGTATCCACGAACGTCGCCGCCCACCAGTCGCCCCTAACACGACGTTGATATTCAAGCGTCGAGGTAATCATTTGACGCCCGCCCTGCAAGCGTCCCTCGTCGTTTCGTGGCGACAGGCTCTCATAGGAGTATCCGCGCACGCTGCGATCGCCCCCTGCGAAAAAACGCAGCGAGGGTGGAATTTTGGAAAAATCATCTGTTTCGATAGCGCCAATGCTTAGCCGTGCTAAAAAGCGATTATCATTGTTGATAGTGCGGATAAATTCGGTATCACCGGTTAAACGCAAAAACTGGGCGTCTGATCCCCACACTGTGTCGGAATACTCAATCGAGAGCTGCTGACGGTCGCCCCAAAGAGGGAATCGCTGTGGCCGTGTCCGCGTTCGGGACCACTGGATGCCTGGATAAAAGAGCCAGACTTTGTCTGCCTCTCCCCCTTGGGTAAAGTCTTCATACGTTGTTCGAAAATACACCGACTGGATCCAGTCGTTGTCAAATTGCCAACGACGAGCCAGCTCAACAGAGCCTTGCATCGACCGGGTATCGCTATTATCAATATTGCGAACCCCGTACTGCAATCGATAGCTATCGCGGAGCGGGTCTTCAAGGGGAACGTTGTACACACCGGTAAAACGCTGTTCCGGCGCAGAAAGATAAAGGTCATGATCCAGGCTGTGACCTAAACTATTAACCCATGGCTGGTGCCAGCTAAAGCGTAAACGGGGGCCTACATCTGTCGCATAACCGATACCCACCTCAAACTGGTGACGGTTCGCAGGATCAACGTTCACATCAATAGGCAAACGAATATCGTCATTTTTATTGATAGTCAGTACGCTCGCCAGTGCCGCACTACTAATCCGCGGGCGCTTCGGCTGGGAAGCTGTGGCTGACTCCCACCAAGGCGAGGCTCCCCCCTCAGGAGGCGCAACAACCAGCTCTTGGGCCGTTGTCAAACGAGGGCGAATCGAAACGGATCGAAACCAACCGGTTTCAACCAAGCGCTGCGTATAAGTAGCAAGCGACTCCGTGAGATAGGGATCGTTATTCTCATACGTCTGCATGTTATGCAGGCGATCAAGAACAATGTGGCTCCCTGTGATATTGGTTTCACCAAACCGAAAGCGTGGGCCGCTATCAAAATCCATATAGAGGCGCGCACTTCGTAAATAAGGGCGCACTTCCATACGCCGTTTGGTAAAAGCCCAATCAAAGTAGCCACGTTCGATAGCTAACCCCGAAAATTGCGAACGCAATTGATCCCAGGGCGGCTGAACTAACGGGTCGCCTACTTTTAAGGGAAAGCTATCCAGGGCGTCTTTAAACGTAGGATCATCTTTGGCATCGCCATCAACATTAATCGCAAGCTCCTGAATTTCGACTCGAGGACCAGAATCAATATTGAGTACAACGGCAGGGTCAATTTGAACCTCAACGGTGGGCTCATAATAACCATAGACACGCATTGCCACTCTTGTACGGCTACGTATCTCACCCTCTAAACGAGTTTGGGTATATAGTTCTTCATCAATGCTCTCTAAATAGGCGCTGATATTATCTTCAACGTCGCCGTCAACCCCGTTAATAGTAGCCGTTAACGCCAAAACTGATGGAACATAGGCAAAACTCAGAGGGAGCGCAATCAAACAAGCCATCCGAGTAGCTGAAAGCCAACGCCACTGTCTTCCCATACAATAAACTCCCTAACAAACTCTTTTGTTGGCGGTTATAGCCTGTTCCACTACTACTATCTAAGCATTTCTATTTGGGCACTAAAAGCGAGTTGGGCCTGGCGAATTTGCCGTATATCACTTTCAAGGGTAGACAAACGCTGAGTCCACTGCTCTTCAAATGCCGCAATTTCATCACTTGGAGAGGATGAGTCTAACTGTAGCGTATTTAGCTGAGTGTCCAATTGATTAAAGCGCTCGCTCAAAGCAGCGATTTTCTCTTCCAACGGCCCTGTTACTGTTTGGTTTAACTGATTGACCTGCTCTTCCAGTGACGTGAGCTGCTGAGCGGTGGTTTGCTCCAAATGATTAACCTCTTCAACAAGGTTCTGCCGACCGGATATGCCCGCCTGTTCCAGCGCATCCAGGGAGGTGCTAAACGCTGCCAAGCGGCGATCACGTAAGGCAGCCTGCTCTTGGTACTGGGAAAGGCGCTGATTAAACGACGTTATCATCTCATTGGATGGGCGCTCTTCGTCATCTGTCAGCGCACCATAGAGCTCTTCACGCGTATTGATTAACGCAACAGACAGCTGCTCCTGCTCTTGGAACAGCGTTGTCATCTGAGCCTGCACTAGCGCAATTGTATCCTGCACATCAGTATCACCTGAGTCCAACCGAGCATGAACGTTAGAGACCTCGCCACTGACGCGGTGGAGTTCGGTTAATAAACGCTCGCGCTCAAACCACAGCACGACAGCGGCGCCTGCGAGTAGCACACAGAACAAGAGCATTCCAAGCCATAAGGGCCATACGAGAGGCCCTTTTCGGTGGCGCAGATGCTGAGCCGTTAAGCTTTGGCCTACATCGGGAACAATACGTTGGGAAGGCGTCGGATTAGGCATGGCATTTTCTCAAAAAGACGTAGGGTCGGCACGACGACCAATACCACGGTACTTTAAGCCGCAGTTGGCAACAAATGTAGGGTCGTAAATATTTCGACCATCTAACACCAGCTTAGCGCTGAGTAGCCCTGCAAGTCGATGCCAGTCCGGGTTCCAGTATGACTTCCACTCCGTAACCAGCATTAGCGCATCGGCACCTTCACACGCCTGATATGGGTCTTGATCAAATGTTTGAAGGTCATCGCGCTGCCCAACAAGCTGATGTAATGCGCTAGTAGCGGCGGGATCATGAAGCTTTACCTTTACACCTTGTGCCCACAAAGCGTCTAAAAGCGTCAATACCGGCGCATGGTCGATACGTGCTGTGCCAGGCTTGAACGCGGCCCCCCAAATAGCGATCGTTTTACCCGCTAACTCGCCTTCAAAATGGGCCCAAAGTTTACGGAACAGCGTCTCTTTTTTCTGCTCATTAATGTCCATGACCTGTTCAAGCAACGCGGAGTAACGGCCGCTTTTTGACTGAACATCTGCCAGGCGCATTAAGTCCCGCGAAAAGTTGGGGCCACCAAAACCACAGCCGGGATACAAATACTCAAAACCGATACGTGTGTCGGCCCCCATACCTTGGCGAACATGCTCAACATCCACGCCTAGTGTATCGGCTAAACCGGCAATTTCATTCATGTAGCTAATTCGTGTGGCCAGCATGCCATTGATGGCAAGCTTGGTAAGCTCTGCCGCCCTGCGCGGCATGGGCTGGAAAACTTCTTGGCGGCGATTGAATGCGCGTAAAAGCTCGCGTGCAACGTGCTCTCCGTGGGCATCATCACATCCAAGCAGCCAACGCGTGGGGCGAGTAAACGACGCCCAGGCACGCCCTTCTTCAAGCGTATCAGGCAAGGCCACGCTGCTATGTTGGCCTCTCATTAAATCATCCAAGCGCTCCGTTTCGCCGACCGGAAACGTAGAGTTATTAATTAACACGGCACCTTGCTGCAGACATAGTTCCGACTGTTGAAGCAGTGTGCTGGCGTCGTTACGCTGGCTTGGCGAAAGTGCAAGCCAGACAACATCAGCCGAAGACGCCTGTGATACATCATCAATCAGTACTAACGTGCCATCGGCCAGTCCCTGCTCGATATGCGGCATTAGCTCCGGCTCACTGCGCAGCCAATCCACCTGCGAAAGAACCGTCCAGGGCGCACTCTGATGAGGTAACCACTCTACTTGATGACCTACCCAGGCTAATGCGGACGCTGCTGTCACCGCACTTAGTTCACTGCCGTAAAGAAATACTCGCATTTACCGAACTCCTTGTACGGCGGAAAAGCGAGAAAATATAGCCATAAGATTCATACAATGGTCCTTTTCATGCGTTCTGACCTGGGAGTGGTTAGAATGTCCATAATACTGAATGATTGAGTGGATGCCACTCGCACTTGATGCTAATAACCAGGCTGGATAGGAAAACACTATCCATTGCTGACTGACGATGGGAGTCAACACATGCAAGCGACACCTCAGGATAGCACTGCTGATCGCTACCAAGGCAACGTCGATGCAGCGGAAGTTGCTAAATTTGAAGCACTTGCTAGCCGCTGGTGGGACCCAAAGAGTGAATTCAAGCCGCTACATGAGATAAACCCCCTGCGTCTGAATTTTATTGACGCACGCGCCGGTTTAGCCGGAAAACAGGTGCTGGATGTGGGCTGCGGAGGCGGTATCCTGAGTGAGTCCATGGCACATCGTGGTGCCAAGGTAACGGGCATTGATCTTGGCGAAGCGCCGCTTGGCGTTGCCAGGCTGCATGCAGAAGAGAGCGGCGTGTCCGTTGACTACCAAAATATTAGTGTTGAAGCGTTGGCTGCTCAAACCCCGGGGCATTTTGATGTCATTACCTGCATGGAAATGCTGGAGCATGTACCTGACCCCGCCTCAGTGATTCGGGCCTGCTGTGCGTTGGTACGCCCTGGCGGCTATGTGTTTTTTTCAACGCTCAACCGTACGCCAAAATCCTACGCATTTGCGATATTAGGCGCCGAATATGTCCTTAGGCTACTGCCCCGCGGCACCCACGACTATGCCAAATTTATTCGTCCGTCTGAAATGGCGGCATGGTCCCGCCAAGTGGGCTTGGAAGTACGTGAGCAAACAGGGCTGACCTACAACCCTCTTACTCGTCGCTACCGCTTAGTGGCTGACGATGTCTCTGTAAACTACATGATGTATTGCCGCAAAGTGAGTCAATAGATGCCAACAACGCCACCGCTTGCCATTCTGTTTGATCTTGACGGAACCCTGGTGGATACCGCGCCCGATCTTGCTCAAGCAACAAACGCCCTACGCGCCCACCACGGGCTGGCGCCCCTGGCCTACGAGCAGATTCGTCGTCAGGTTTCCAATGGGGGGAGCGCGCTAGTCACCTTGGCGTTGGATCTTGATCACAAAGCCCCAGGCCATGATACCGCCCGCCAGTTTCTGCTCGATGCCTATGAACAAGCCGTAGCGGTGCATAGCCAAGTATTTATCCCGCTTGACCAATGGCTTATTGAATGGCACGGAAATCAACGGCCCTGGGGGATTGTCACCAATAAGCCGCGCCGCTATGCCGAGCCTTTACTCGCCGCATTAGCGCTGGAGCCCGGTGCGTTGCTGTGTGCCGATGACCTGAGTGTTAAGAAGCCCGACCCGGAACCTTTGTGGGAAGCGGCCCGTCGTTTGGGCGTCGCGCCGGAACAGTGCTGGTATGTCGGCGACCACGTACGTGATATGCAAGCAGCGAAAGCCGCTGGCATGACAGCCGTTGCGGTCGGATATGGTTATATCAGTGAAGAGGATGATTATCAGCAGTGGCCCGCCGACCTGTGGTTTGAAGAGTGCTCAATGCTGGTTGATGCATTAAACGCTTTTAATGATGCGGCGTAGTTAGCAGCTTTCACTACAGCTGGCGTAACAACCACCGTTAGGGCCTTGCTTTAAGGCTCTTCTTAAAGGCTCTTCTTAAAGGCTCTTTTTTAAAGGCGCTGCATTCAAGCCCTAACGGTAGAATTAAGAATCAAACACGCGGCGGTTGCGCATCAAACTTTTGGCCGCTAACACCGGCACTATCGGGGCCCATTAGCCATAAATAGGTCGGCATAATGTCATTGGGCATTCGAAGTGTGGCAGGATCTTCACCAGGGTAGGCGCTTCGCCGCATTTGAGTGCGGGTAGCTCCCGGGTTAAGGGTATTCACCCGGATATTGGTTTGATGCTCAAGCTCGTCGGCCAGCACTTCAACAAACCCTTCGGTGGCAAATTTGGAAACCGAGTAGGCCCCCCAATACGCGCGCCCTTTGCGTCCCACACTGGATGAGGTGAAAATAATGGAGGCGTCGTCTGATTGCTTAAGCAACGGTAATAACGCTTGAGTCATCCATACTGGGCCATTGATATTCACCTGCATGACCTGCTCCCATAGCTCAGCATCGTACTGCTCGAAGGGAGTAATCCGGCCCAGCAATCCAGCATTATGCAAAAGCCCATCCAAACGACCAAATTCTTTATCGAGCGTTTTTGCCATATCATCGAAGTCACTAAGCGTTGCGCCTTCAAAATTAAGCGGAAAAATAGCGGGCTGTGGCCCACCTAACGCCTCAATTTCGTCATAGACCCGCTCCAGCTTTTCGATAGTACGGCCTAGCAAGATAACGGTCGCACCGTGTTGCGCATACTGCAACGCTGCCGCACGACCAATCCCATCGCCGGCTCCAGTGACCAATACGACACGGTTTTCAAGCAATTGCGGCGATGCTTGATAGTCGATTTTGCAACTCATGATACTTCCTGCAAACAAACATTTAACGTGATATTACCCAGCCGACTGGCGAAGAAAATCATTGGCAAGCCCAGCCGCACTACTTTGCGGATAGTCGTCACGCACTTGCTCTAGCAGCTCACGGCTGCGCTCTGCATCGCCTTGACGTGCTTTAACCAAACCAAGTTTATAAAGGGCATCGGGCACTTTACTGCTGCTATCAAAGTCGGTAATAACCCGGCTAAAGGCCGCATCGGCATTATCAAGCTGGCCTTCAGCGGCATACAATTCACCTAACCAGTAATAGCCATTAGAGGTCAAGCTGGTATCAGGATGAGCAGTGACGAATTCATCAAACGCTTGAATTGCCTCTTCAAATTGGCGTGCCTGAACATGGGCAAAGGCAGCCTGATAGTCCGCCTGGGCATCATCACTCACGTTACGTGCTGAGGGTGCACTGATAACTTCTTGAGCGGCCTCAGGTTCAACCTGTGGCGTAGACTGCTCTATGGGCGTAGATCCACTGCTCATTAGGCGGTCTTCGATATCCAGATACTGCTGCTGCGATTGGCGACGCAATTGTTCAAGCTGATGGCGCAACTCTTCAATTTGGCCACGCAACTGTTGGATTTCCTGCGTGTGCGCTTCCACCTGGTTGAACAGCACAAGGTTGCCACCGGATGCTTCCTGACGCTGAGTCTGCTGATAAAATCCGCTGGAATTACCGGAAGAAAGATCCTGGACCAGCGGCTGCTGGGCAATAGCTGCAAGGGGCAATACGGACAGCGGGAGCACTAAGGCTCCCGCACCGCACAGCCTCTCAAAACAGCGTTTGAGACTGTGATTCATGACGACTCCGTAGACAAAGTCGGCGTGCCGTTTACACGCCGTCAATATCAGTAATTAAATACAACGCGACGGTTTTGGGCATAAGCATTTTCGTTATGACCATTTACTGCCGGACGCTCTTCGCCATAGCTTACAACAGTCATTTGTGAAGGAGAAACGCCTTGGATATTCATGAAACGCTGAACAGCGCGTGCGCGACGCTCGCCCAGTGCCATGTTGTACTCCCGGGTACCACGCTCATCGGTATGTCCCTGTAACACAACCTGGGCACTCGGATTAGCACGCAGGTAGCGTACATGAGCCATTACCGCAGATTCATACTCGCTCTTGATAGCATCGCGGTCATAATCGAAGTAAATCGTGCGTACTTCAGGAATGCGAGAGTCAGCTTGTTGACCAGCGCCTGTACCTGAGCCGGTAGTAGAGCCATATTGACCACCGGTACCCGCACCAGAAGTGCCAGCGCCCGTGCTGCTGCCATTCTGGCTTCCGTAAGAATCCCCATCCTGGGTTCCGCCGGTGCTGGAGCAACCAGCAATCGCTACGATAGATAACGCTACGGCCAATGAGCGAGCCAACGGCTTAAGTTGCATAATCAGACTCCTTGCCTGAAAAAAATAACACGATAGATCATTAGTTTAAAAACGGTGACCATGCGGGGTCACGTACTTCGCCTTGAGCAGCAGGAAGCCGGAATGACGATCGCCCGTCGGCAGAAACGGCACTTAGCACCCCATTGTTACCCTCTTGGTTAGCGAAGATTACCATGGTCCCGTTCGGCGCAACACTAGGAGATTCATCTCTTATCGAATCGCTTATTACGACCAGCCGCCCTCCATCCAAATCCTGGCGCGCGACCTGGTATCCTCGGCTGGAACGGTGGATTAAAAAGATCTGATCGCCGTCCGGAGAGTAGCGCGCACGGGCATTATAATTGCCGGTAAACGTCACGCGATTTGTCTCGCCGCTACCTAACGAAAGCTGGTAAATCTGAGGGCCGCCGCTACGATCAGAGGTGAACAGCAGGCTACGACCATCCGGTGACCAAGCGGGCTCGGTGTCAATGCTATTGCTGTCGGTAACGCGCTCTACCGAGCGGTTAGCGATATCCATGATATAGATTTCAGGCTGCCCATCCTTGGATAACGACATAGCGATACGGCGACCATCGGGGGACCACGTGGGTGCACCATTGATACCGTCAAAGGATGTTGCCATGACACGCTGACCGGTGGCGATATCCTGGATATAAATCGCTGGGCGCTCCGTTTCAAAGGAAACATAAGCAAGCTTGCGTCCGTCCGGCGACCAAGTGGGCGACATAATCGGTTGATCAGACGTTAATACCTGCTGGCTATTGCGACCATCAGCATCGGCTATATAGAGACCGAACTGCATATTATCGCCAACCCCTTGGGCCGTTACGTAAGCAATGCTGGTTGAGAAAGCACCGCGTATATCAGTAATCGCCTCAAATATCTGGTCGCTGATATAGTGTGCCGCACCACGCAGATCATCGGCATTCGCTGTGACGGTTTCGCCAATCATCCGGCGCTGGCCACTGACATCCATCAGGTCAAACTGTAGCTGATAGCCGTTGTCCGTTTGCTCGGCACGCCCGACGACCAGATAACGCACGTCCAATGACCGCCAGGTCCCAAACTCAACATCATCCGCTTGGCTTGGTTGGTCAAACATGGCACTACGCTCTAGCGGTGAAAATAGACCACTACGTTCAAGATCATCCTGAATGATTTGAGCAACATCTTCCGACATGCCCTGATTGCCTGCGAAAGGCACCACCCCAATGGGTAATGCCTGGTCGCTGCCCCGTGTAATTTCGATGGTCAAGTTTGCATTCGCAGCTGCGAAACCACTTACTAGCAGTAGTACGCAAAATAACCACACTTTCCTTAGTTTTTGCATCAGCGAACATCCCCCGGGGTAAATCGCAGATTAAATTGACGTAAGTTCCGCTGCTGTTCCGCAGGTAAATCTCTTAATTCACCAAACGGTGCAGCATGTTCAACGGCTTGCATGGCAGATCGATCAAATGCACTGTCGCCACTAGATGTAGCAATTGACGTTGCAAGTAGTTCGCCCGAAGGGCCTAAACGTATTTGTAGCGTAGCACTCAATGAGTCGCTTGCTCCAGGTGGGATCAACCATGCCTGTTCAACCGCTCGACGCACAATATTGATAAAGCTATTGGCGGCCTGCTGCGCTTGCTGTGCATTGGCTGCTGCTTCCGCCTCACCTTCTAACTGGCGCTGCATAGCGGCTTCCGCTGCGGCAGCAGCTTGGCGTTCAGCTTCTTCACGAGCACGCTGCTCTTCAGCTTCACGTTGACGCTCTGCCTCGGCTTCTGCCTGAGCTTCTGCTTCAGCCGCTGCCTGGGCTTCTGCTTCAGCCGCTGCCTGGGCTTCTGCTTCGGCCGCTGCCTGAGCTTCTGCTTCGGCCGCTGCCTGAGCTTCTGCTTCGGCTGCTGCCTGAGCTTCTGCTTCGGCTGCTGCCTGAGCTTCTGCTTCGGCCGCTGCCTGGGCTTCTGCTTCGGCCGCTGCCTGGGCTTCTGCTTCAGCCGCTGCCTGGGCCTCTGCTTCCGCCGCTGCTTGGGCTTCTGCCTCACGGGCTTGAGCTTGCGCCGCCTGTTCTTGCGCTAGTCGTTCGGCTTCCTCAGCGCGGCGTTGCGCTTCGGCTTCTGCTGCGGCTTGGGCTTCTTCCAAAGCTTGTTCCTGCGCTTCAGCTTCAGCGGCAGCCTGCTGCTCGGCCTCTTGGTTATCCGGCTCTGGCTCAGCGACCTCCGGCTCAGGAACAGGTTCAGTTGAGCTGTTCATTGCCGCCTGCTGTTCAGTTACCTGTTGGGCCTGATCTGTGAACGTCTCGGTACTCACAAACGTGGCCTGAACAATGGATGAAGAGTCAGGTTCCGGGGTTGAACTGGGCCAATTGATAAGGCTAAAAACAATAATAGCCAAATGCACAGCGACCGCGAGGATGATTGGCAATGTGTAGCCAACGTCTTGCGGGTCATGCGGCGCAGCAACGGTTACTTGCGGCTTGCCCTTACTCATCTTGCGGTGGCTCTGAAAGCAGTCCTACGTTTTCAACGCCCGAGCGCTGGAGCGTGCTCATGAGTAGAATAATTTGTCCATACTGTACGCCTTGGTCGCCACGCACCATGACGGGCGTGCCCGGGCGACGTTGCAATATGGCCGAAACGCGTTCTGATATTTGCTCCAGCGAAACGGCGGTTGAATCCTCACCCAGCGTAATAAAATATCTACCTTCACGATCCACCGAAATAATGATCGGGTCACTGTCCTGAGTATCGATCGGTTCGGATGACACCTGAGGCAAATCCACCTGAACGCCTTGCGTTAGCATCGGAGCGGTAATCATAAAAATGACCAGCAGTACCAACATAACGTCGATAAAGGGGACAACGTTAATCTCCCCCATCGGCTTACTTTTGCCGCTGCGATTGAACGGACCTTGCATGGCTAACTCCCTTAACTGGCGCTAGGCTTGCCATCACGGCCTTGCAAATTACGATGCAAGATAGCGTGAAACTCTTCGGCGAAGTCTTCATATTTACCGAGTAAGCGAGACGCACTGTTAGATAAGCGGTTATAGAAGATAACAGCGGGAATAGCCGCGAAAAGCCCCATAGCGGTCGCAATGAGTGCCTCGGCGATCCAGGGTGCTACGGTTGCCAGTGTCGCTTGCTGGGTCATTGAAAGGGACTGGAAAGAGCCCATGATGCCCCAGACGGTACCAAACAAGCCGATATAGGGGCTGGCAGAGGCAACCGTTGCCAAAAACACCAGGTGTTGAGTCAGACGGTCTTCTTCGCGTGACCAGGCAACGCGCATGCTGCGCTGCACACCTTCAAGCACGGTGTCGGCATTGTGAGTTTTTGGCATTAGTCGGTTGAATTCACGAAACCCAGACTGAAAGATATGTTCGGCGCCATGGCGCGGGTCATCAGCTGGTATTTCTCGGTAAAGTTCGTTTAAGTCGACACCTGACCAAAACGACTCTTCGAATTGGTCGTATTCCCGCTTGGCACGGCGCAGCGCAATACTGCGCTGAAAAATCACCACCCAAGAGAGGACTGACCCCACCACCAAGAGTAGCATTACCAGCTGTACAACCGTGCTGGCATTCATAATCAGGTGCGGGATGGACATGGTGTTATCGTTCACAGGTGCCCTCATCAATCAATGATTGTCGGTCAAGCCCGACAAGTAGTGGTCTCTAAATTACGAAACCGCAGTGTTAAGAAATCGCTAACGTTTGTAGCTGGGACTGAAAAAAAGCGGGCCAGGCTTTGGGCCGCATCCGTTCAGCGCTCAAGCACGCTATCTCGACTGTCGCGCTGCATAGGAGTTCCTCACCGCGCATTACAAACTGCTCAAACGTTACTCGGCATCGCCCTATATCAATGACCCGTGCGGTTATCTCTAGCGCTTCGTCCAGGCGAGCCGGTTTCGCATAGTGACAGGCTAAGCGATATACCACTAGCTGCGTGCCCTCGTCTAGTAACGTTTGCTGGTTGAGTCCTTGCTCGCGCAGCCACTCACTGCGCGCTCGCTCCATAAACTTCAAGTAGTTAACGTAGTAGACAATGCCACCAGCGTCAGTATCTTCCATATAAACACGTAGAGGCATTGAAAACGAAGTACTCATGGGCGACGCTCCCCCTCCATATCAACCGAGTGCTCGTTGGGAACGCGGTTAAAGTGCCGCCATGCCTGACGCGTAACGGTACGTCCACGCGGCGTGCGCATCATCAACCCTTGTTGAATAAGATACGGCTCAATGACATCTTCTATCGTTGTGCGCTCCTCTCCAATGGCGGCCGAGAGAGAGTCGACGCCTACCGGTCCGCCTTCGAACTTATCGATCATCGCGAGCAGCAGCCGCCGGTCCATGTGGTCCAGACCATAGTGATCCACATTGAGCATATTAAGCGCCGCATCCGCCAATGCCACGTCTACGGTGCCATCCCCTTTAATTTCTGCGTAGTCACGCACTCGGCGCAGCAAGCGATTGGCAATACGTGGCGTCCCTCGGGAGCGCCGGGCAACCTCAACCGCGCCTTCATGGTTGGTTTTTACACCCAACAGGCGAGCTGAACGGGTCACAATTTCAGTGAGTTCTTCGAGATTATAAAACTCAAGCCGCTGAACGATCCCGAACCGATCACGTAGCGGTGCTGTTAAAAGACCTGCGCGGGTCGTCGCCCCCACCAGCGTAAAACGCGGCAAGTCCAGCTTGATGGATCGCGCAGCGGGTCCTTCACCAATCATGATATCCAGCTGAAAGTCTTCCATGGCGGGATAAAGGACTTCTTCAACGGCGGGCGATAACCGATGGATCTCATCGATAAACAAGACATCGCCTGGCTCAAGGTTGGTCAGCATGGCAGCCAAGTCGCCTGCACGCTCCAATACGGGACCAGACGTTGACTTAAGCCCTACGCCCATTTCCGTTGCAATGATGTTGGCCAGAGTGGTTTTACCTAGCCCTGGTGGGCCAAATACAAGGGTATGGTCAAGGCTCTCTTCGCGTAATCGGGCTGCGCCAATAAATATCTCAAGCTGCTCGCGAACCCGTGGCTGGCCGATGTAATCATCCAGCCGCTTGGGGCGAATGGCATAATCAATCCGCCCCTCTCCCTGTTCTGGTTCAGCCGCTATCAACCGATCATGTTCTAACATAGATGCTCTTTTTGAATATCTGGCGATCTGTTTGCACTGGGTGACGGCAAAACGGCGACCGCTATCAACCGCTCATTCGCCGTGTTAACGCTGCCTTGATCAAGGCCTCTGCCGATTGCTGTGGGTCAAGGTCTGAGAGCATTTTACTGGCTTCGGCTAGCTTGTAGCCCAGACTAACGAGTCCGGACTCGGCATCGGCCAGGTTATTACGGCTCGGTTGCCCATTGGTGCCTTCCAGGGCAAGCGGCGCGTCAGCACCTTGCTCCCATTCGGGAAAACGGTCACGCATTTCGATGATAAGTCGTTCGGCGGTTTTCTTGCCAACACCAGGCAGCTTGGTTAACGCCTTACTGTCATCATCACGAACACAGCGCATGAAGGCGTCTTCATCCATTCCTGACAAGATCGCCAATGCTAGCTTGGGACCTACACCGTTGACTTTAATCAGCGCCCGAAAAAGAGCGCGTTCGTGCTGCCGCGCAAACCCGTACAGCAGGTGGGCATCATCACGAATGGTTAAATGAGTATACAGAGATGTGCTTTCGCCTAACGCAGGAAGCGAGACAAGCGTATTCATTGAAGTCTCAAGCTCATAACCCACGCCATGAACGTCAATAACGATCCAGGGCGGTTGTTTTTCCAGCAAATAGCCACTTAGACGTCCGATCATAAATACGCTCGCGATAGTAAAAACAGACGGTTACTATAATGCTACTCTGTACAAGTGACCAGTGGTCGTTAGAGTCGCCAGCGCCCTGTAGAGGCGCGCCGCCCGCGCCCACGAGGCGTACTGGAAACTGAATTGTTGGTATAAGCGTGGGTTAATGCGATGGCCAAGGCGTCTGCCGCGTCCGCTTGGGGTGTGGCAGACAGCGTTAAAAGCGCGGTCACCATGTGCTGAACCTGTTCTTTATCTGCGCCTCCCTGCCCGGTTACCGCTTCCTTGATACGCCGCGCGGCATATTCGGCGACGCTTAGCCCGTGGTTTGCCATACATACCAACGCAGCACCGCGCGCTTGCCCCAGCTTTAGCGCTGAATCGACGTTTTTAGCCATAAAAACGCGCTCTATCGCAGTATCTGTGGGTTTGTACAAACCTACTACTTCGCTTAGTCCTGCGTATATTTGCGCCAAACGCTGCTCCAGCGGCCCTTCTGAGGTGCGAATGCAGCCGCTAGCAACATAGCTGGGTTTAACACCGACAAGATCAATAACACCATAGCCAGTAATTCGTGACCCAGGGTCGATGCCTAATATGCGCACGGGTAACGCAGCGCCTGCTTTATCCATTAACGTTTATCCGCTCAAGGTTACAAATTCCACACCACAAAAAGCAATGATACAAAAACACCGACGCCGGGGCGTCGGTGTTTTTAGCCATTGTGCAACTCATAGCCGTTACATCAAATAGCGCCAGGCTTACTCGCTGGCTGCTTCAGGCTTGGCTTTTTGACGCAAGCGGATATTAAGGTCTTTCAACTGATCTGGGCTAACCTCACCAGGTGCATCCGTCATTAAGCAAGCGGCGCTTTGCGTTTTCGGGAAGGCAATAACTTCACGAATGGTGTTGGCACCGACCATTAACATCACCAAGCGGTCCAGGCCAAAGGCCAAACCACCATGAGGCGGTGCACCGTACTGAAGTGCATCCAGCAGGAAGCCAAACTTCTCCTGGGCTTCTTCCTCGCCAATACCCAGAATCTCAAACACCGTGCTTTGCATGTCTTGATTATGGATACGGATAGAGCCGCCACCCAGCTCGGTACCGTTGAGCACCATATCATAGGCGCGTGAAAGCGCTTTTGCCGGGTCAGCCTTGAGCTCCTCCGGCGAGCAGGACGGCGCGGTGAACGGGTGGTGCAACGGGCTTAAGCGACCATTGTCATCCGCCTCGAACATCGGGAAGTCGACCACCCACAGCGGTGCCCACGCTTGGGTGTACAGATCAAGATCAGCACCCAGCTTAACGCGCAGCGCGCCAATGGCTTCGTTAACGATGCGCGTTTTGTCAGCACCGAAGAAGATGATATCGCCATCTTCTGCGCCAAGACGATCAAGCAGCTCTTCAACGATGTTTTCCATGAACTTGACGATAGGCGACTGAAGCCCTTCAAGTCCTTTGGCACGCTCATTGACCTTGATCCAAGCCAACCCTTTCGCGCCATAGATACCCACAAACTTGGTGTATTCGTCGATTTCCTTACGCGAGAGCTTGGCACCGCCCGGTACTTTAAGCGCGGCTACTCGGCCATCATCGGCACTGGCGGGGCCAGAGAAAACCTTGAAATCGACCTGTTTCATTAGGTCGTCAACGTCGGTCAGTTCAAGCGGAATACGCAGATCCGGCTTGTCTGAACCAAAACGGTCCATAGCTTCTTGCCAGGTCATGCGCGGAAATTCTGACAGTTCAACGTTCAGCACTTCCTGGAAGAGCTGACGAATCATGTCTTCAGTGATGCCCATGATGTCGTTTTCTTCGACAAATGACGCTTCGATATCAATCTGAGTAAACTCAGGCTGACGGTCGGCGCGCAGGTCTTCGTCACGGAAGCACTTGGCAATTTGATAGTAACGATCAAAGCCCGCCACCATCAGCAGCTGTTTAAAGAGCTGTGGAGACTGAGGCAGTGCAAAGAAGCTACCCGCATGCGTACGGCTAGGCACCAAGTAGTCACGGGCGCCTTCGGGCGTCGCACGCGTTAGGATCGGCGTTTCGATATCCAGAAAGCCCTGATTTTCCAGGAACGCACGGACGTTATGCGAAATGCGCGAGCGCAGACGCAGTTTTTCGATCATGTCGGGGCGACGCAGATCAATATAGCGGTGCTTCAGGCGAACTTCTTCACCCACCTTGCCATGCTCATCAAGCTGGAACGGCGGTGTGGCCGCGGTGTTCAGCACTTCAACGTCTTTGGCTAGCACCTCAATCATGCCGGTGGGCATATTGGGGTTTTGGGTACCTTCTGGGCGCAGCCTAACGCGGCCGGTAATACGCAGAACATACTCACCGCGCGCACGATCAGCATTGGCAAATGCATCAGCAGTATCCGGGTCTACCACAAACTGCGCAATGCCATCACGGTCACGCATATCGAGGAAAATTACCCCGCCGTGGTCGCGACGACGGTGTACCCATCCGCAAACGGTGACCGTTTGATCTACCAATGTCTCGTTTAGCTGGCCGCAATAATGGCTGCGCATGTCAAATCCTGTTCTGTTTCGTGGCAAATAAGGTGTCTTGGGCCAACCAGGCCCCGACCGCTACAGTCAAACTGCAGAGTCTTTTGACGTGGAAGTAGTATCGCTTTTAGCACTGTTAGCCGTTGTGCTTTTTGCATCAGCGACCAGGTTCTTTTTACTTCCCGTTTTAAAATCGGTTTCATACCAACCACCGCCCGCCAGGCGGAACCCTGCCGCGGATACAAGCCGCGCCAAGTCATTACGATTGCACGCAGGGCACTCTTTTAACGGATCTGCGCTGATTTTCTGTAATTTTTCCATGCGATGGCCGCAGGCCTTGCACTCATATTCATAGATAGGCATGTTGATAATTCCTGAAAGCTCAACGACGACAGAATATTGTCGAATATAAACGCAGCCAGCTGCGAATATGTAGCCTGTCGATATAAAATCCAAGGCTGCGGTTGATAAAGCGTCAATATTATACCCTTTTGTGCCCCCTGCCGAGCAAGGTTAACAAGCCCAGGCAGCAACTGGAGAGAATAAAATGCCTCATGCGGTCATGTTGGATGCGAAAAGTCTTGGGCCTCAAATAGATTTAAGCGCTATTCGCGGTGCGGTTACTCAACTGGATGTCTTCGATCAAAGTACAACGCAACAAGCTAAAGAGCGCTTGGAAAATGCTGACATCGCATTAGTAAACAAGGTGGTCCTGGATGCGGAAACGTTAAAACAGCTGCCTTCGCTTCGCTTGATTTGTGTCATGGCTACTGGTCTAAATAATATCGACCTTGAGGCAGCAAAAGCACTTAATATCAGCGTTAAGAATGTTGCGGCATACGGCACGGCAAGCGTGTCTCAGCACACATTAATGCTGATACTTAACCTGGCAAACCGGCTACCTCTATACCAACAGGAAGTCGCCAAAGGTGTTTGGCAGCAAAGCGACTTTTTCTGCCTCCAGGACCACGTAACGCTACAGTTAGCGGGCAAGCGGCTGGTGATGGTGGGCCAGGGCGAACTGGGAACTGAAGTGGCGCGCTTGGCGGAGGCCTTTGGCCTTCAGGTGACCTTTACGGCACGCCCCGGTCATGAAGCTAACGACGCACGCCCTTCTCTCGATGACGTGCTGCCTGAAGCCGATATTATCAGCCTACACTGCCCGCTTAATGCTGAGACACAGCACCTTATTAACCAAGAGCGCTTGGCCAAGGCTAAATCGTCCCTTCTGCTCGTAAATTGCGCTCGCGGTGGCATTATTGATGAAGTAGCGGCGCTTGAGGCATTACGCCAAGGGCGTATCGGCGGGTTAGCGGTAGACGTGCTTCCTGTAGAACCACCGAGGGAGGGACATCCACTATTGGCAGCGCTGGATGAACCGCTCAATTTGATTGTCACCCCGCACAATGCATGGGTAACGCCAGAAGCGCGCCAAAACATTATCGCTCTAACGGCGGATAATATTGCTCATTGGAAGCACGCCCAGTAAGCCTAAAATAAATATTAGCCTAATGCATCGTGAAGGCATCAGGAGCGTGGCATTGGGCTAATGCCTCATATTCGATATGGGTTACCTGCGCATTAGCAGGGCCTTGCCAAAGCCACTTACCTAGCATATTTACATGATGGCGCTCGCCACACATAAGCACCTCAACCCGACCATCCGCCAGATTTTTGGCATGACCGGTTACTCCCGCCGGTAACGCCTGCTTTTGAACGGCACGGCGATACCCTACGCCCTGCACTTTTCCGCTGACCAAGGCTTTTATGCAACACGCTGACACTATTCGTCTCCTGCTATCCTGGGCGTAAACGCCTCTGGTTCCAAGACTTCCTGCCTAACCTGAACGGCACTGTTTCGCGGAATAAGCTTTCTGCCTCGACGTAGTAAAAGCGAGCGTGTAAAGGCGGCACCAAACAATAAAATAAGCGACGAGTAATACACCCATAGCAATACCATCACCACCGACCCGGCAGCACCGTATGTCGATGCCGTCGCGGTATAGGTGAGATAAATCGCAATCACGGTGCGGCCGATAGTAAACAGTACGGCCGTGACAACAGCCCCGGTTAAGACATCCTGCCAACGCAGCACTACATCGGGCAACACTTTGAAAATAGCCGCAAACAGCAAGGTAACGACGCCAAGTGACACAAGAGAGTCCAATAGTGTCGTGGTATAACCGGCGAGCGGGACAAGATCACCTGCCATTTGCAGGATACTTCGCAAAGCAATACTTAATACCAACGAAATTAATAGAATAATACCAATGAGAAAGACAACCATTAACGATAAAAAGCGCGTTTTTATAAATACAAACAAGCTGTTACTGGCCGGCTTGGCGATCACTCCCCAAATGGTGTTCAGTGAAAGCTGCATTTGCGCAAAGACGGTTGTTGCACCGACTAACAAAGCACAAACGCCTAACACAGAAGGCAATACACCAGACTCTTCGAACCGAGAGTGGATAACGGCCTCTTCAATCGCGGAGGCCACATCGGTACCCAGTGAGTCCTGCAGCTGGGCCACGATTTGACCCTGAGCAGCGTTTTCACCAAAGACAATACCGATAACCGCAACGGCAATAATGACAGTAGGGGCTAATGAAAAAAGCGTATAAAACGCTAATGAGCCCGCGAAGCTAAACGCATGACGCTCTAACCATAGCTTCGTTGCATCCTGAACCACCTTCCACCAAAAAGTGAGGGTGTCTTTAGTCATATTCGGTCCCTTGCGTCATTGATGGATACCTTTATGTGCAATAGCTTAGCAGCATACCCAATACGGGTGCAGTACGTAGCCTTCGCCAGATTGCACCGCTGAACCGCTCTCTTCATAATGACGCTGTTATTTGACCAAATGTTAAAGGAAGCACCATGGCCCTTGATGCAAGATGCTCTACGCCTGATTACACCTTTGATTGTTTGGTATTTATTGGGCGTTTTCAGCCTCCTCACCTAGGCCACTTGGCCGTTATCCGTGAAGCGCTTAATCAGGCACGTCAGGTCATTGTATTGGTAGGCTCTGCATGGCAGGCGCGCTCGCTGAGAAACCCATGGCGCTTTGATGAGCGCCAGGCAATGATTCGTTCCGGGTTTGATGATGCTGATAACCAGCGGTTAGAAATCACGCCGCTGCTGGATGCTCTGTATAACGATGATGTTTGGGTAAGAGATGTACAGCGAAAGGTACGAGACTTAGCCGCACCGGCTAATATTCGTTTACCACGCATTGGTTTGATTGGTGCAAGCCGTGGTCAGTCAAGCTACTACTTGTCTCTGTTTCCGCAGTGGGAATCCGTCAGCGTTCCGCTGATTGAAGGCATTTCAGCCAGCCAGATTCGTGAACGACTGTTTCGATCGCCAAGCGCTTCAGACGATTATTTGAGCACGGGGGCTTATCATGACCTGCCGCCCGGCGTGGTCAGTCGCGTTAGCGAATTTTGTCGCGCAAGCGCCTATCAACAATTACTGGAAGAGCAACGGCTACTGGATCAGTACCATCAAGCCTGGTCACACGCTCCCTACCCGCCTATTTTTGTTACCGTGAATGCGGTGGTTGTGCAATCCGGGCATGTACTTCTGGTGCGCCGTAATGCAGCACCCGGTAAAGGATTGTTTGCGCTGCCTGGCGGATTCATTAACCCTCATGAGCGACTGCTGGATGCGTGCTTGCGGGAGCTCAGGGAACGGCTGCGCTTGAAAGTACCAGAGCCCGTTCTAAAAGGGTCATTACGTGGGCAACGCCTTTTTGATGAGCCGCACCGAAGCTGGCGAGGACGCACGCTAGCGGAAGCCTTCTACTTTGCGCTACGCCCAGACCAACAGCTACCGCGTTTAAAACCTGTGAAAGGGGGCGACCAAGCGCGGTGGGTGGCACTGGCTGATTTAGAGCCAGACAGCCTGTTCGAAGACCATTTTTTTATTATTCAGAACTTTCTTGGCCTGCCTGCTGACTTCGGCACGTCAACGTAACCCATTACGCTTGTAAAAAATCACGGGGCAGCTTCATCATCTGACGCCAAAGCTTCTCAACGCCAGGTTTGTGTACCAACGAGCAGCGATAAAGGCGGATTTCGAGCGGTATGTCCCAACTTTCATCACCGGCCCTGACCAAGCGCCCACTTTTGAGCTCTTCACGAATACAAAAATCCGGGATCCACGCCGCTCCAATGCCTTGAAGTACCATGCCTTTTAATCCTTCTGCCATGGCGGTTTCATAAACCGTACGTAATTTCATACGCAAAGGGTCATTCTTTAACAGCATTCGCACACTGCGCCCTAAAAAAGCACCCTGGGTATAGGCCAGGTAGGGAATTGAGGCCTCTTGCTGTAGCGAAAAACAGGGTTTCCCCGTTTCGTCGGGTAGCGAGACGGGCAGCATATTGACCTTGCCTATCGAGAAGGACGGGAAAACCTCGGCATCCAACTGCATAGTGGCAAAGGGGTCATAATAGGCCAGCATGAGATCGCAATTACCTTCACGCAGCACGTGGATCGCTTCGCCTACATTCATGGCGACCAAACGCGTTGGCAACTCTCCAAGGCCTTTCTGAAGGCGTGATATCCAAGGGGGGAAAAAGCTTAATGCCAATGAGTGGGCGGCCACAATATCAAGTGCTTCATTGGCAATCGACAAGCCACGCAAATGACTTAATGACTCGTTAAGCTGTTCAACGAGGTTTCTCGCTGTCACCAGAAACAACTGCCCTTCTGACGTAAGCCCTACGGGGGTTGTTGAGCGGTCAACAAGGGTTACGCCAATGGCTTGTTCCAGTGCTCGAATGCGGCGGCTAAAAGCAGGTTGAGTAACATGACGCTGGCGGGCAGACGCTGAAAAGCTGCGTGTATTCGCAAGTGCGACAAAATCTTCTAGCCATTTTGTTTCAAGATTCACCCAACACTCCTTTGCCGATTATTGCTATTGGACAGGCGACATTAAATACGCCGCCCGTGATACTACTTTTTTCCATAATGGACGCTGTTGAATTTCATCAATTGTGATACGCCGACAATCATTAAAGTCTTTCACCAACATGGTGTGCACTTCGGCGGCAAATATGGTGTCAGGAATATACGCTGTAATTTCAAAATTTAAGCGAAATGAACGATTATCCAAGTTTACCGTACCTACGGTGGCGGCATCATTATCAATCAGAATTACTTTTTGGTGCAGAAACCCAGGCTGATAACGGTATATTTTAACACCTGCTTTTAACATATCGGCCAAAAAAGCAAAGGCCGAGAGAAATACCAGCAGATGGTCTGGCCGCTCGGGAATCATCACTCGTACGTCAATTCCCCGCATGGCGGCCAAGCGTAGCGCATCCTGAACGCCTTGGTCGGGTACAAAATAGGGGCTGGTGACCCATAGTCGATGCGTTGCACTATGAATCAATTGCTGAATCAACAGGCTGGCTGTGTCCTGTTTGTCCGCGGGGCCTGAAGGGACAATAACAACATTCTGATCAATATTAGGGTGGCTTTCCGCCTGCCAATTCAAGCTGGTGACCTCCCCCGTTGCCCAGTGCCAATCTTCCCAAAAAGCTTCTTGTAGCCCCAATACGCTGGGCCCTTCCAGTACCAGGTGCGTATCTCGCCAAGGCCCATGGCGTGGATCCTGGCCCAGATATTCAACCCCTACATTAAAGCCCCCTAACCAACCCCGCTTACCATCGACAACAGCTACCTTGCGGTGATTACGAAAATTGAGCTGAAAACGATGTTTAAAGCCTCTTGAGGAGCGAAACGGGCTGACTTCTACGCCTTCTGCGGCCAGTTCCCGAAGATAACCCTCATTGAGTTTGCGACTACCAATTTCATCGTAAAGAAAATACACCCGTACCCCACGGCGTACCGCACCCAGCAAGTGCTGTTGAAGACGGCGGCCCAGCGCATCATCTCGCACAATAAAAAACTGCAGCAGTAAATAGTGCTCTGCTTCATCAATACCGTTAAACAAGCTATTGAACGTGGCGTCACCATCAATAAGCAACTCAGCGCTATTGCCCCGAGTGAGAGGCATCATGGCCAACTGCTCTACTGCTTGTGTATCAGAATTAGAAAACGGGACTAAATAAGGTAAGGAGCTTTCCTGGTAGCGAGCAAGCACACGCCTTAACACGCTATCGCGCTCCCCACGGGCCATTACGTATCCATAAAAGCGCGGCCGACCAAAGAACCAATAGGCCGGTAAAGCGATATAAGGAAAGGTAAGAAGAGAGATAATCCATGCGATGGCGCCTTGTGATGTCCGGCTAGACATTAGCGCCATGATCGCCGACATCACCCCTAACAGGTGTATCAGCATAATGCTTGTCCCTAGCAGCCAAGAGACCATACCTACATCTCCATTAAACGTATGGATATTTCAAACAGGGTATCGCTATGGTTCTCAATGCACAGAAGCCCCGTATGAACGGGGCTTCTGTAATTTAATCACTCGTCACAGCACAGACTGCCTTATGCCGTTTGAGCAATAATCTCCTTCCATTTGGCCGGTCCGGTTTGATGAACCGAAGTGCCCTGGCTATCAACCGCTACGGTGACCGGCATATCTTCTACTTCAAACTCATAGATGGCTTCCATCCCCAGGTCCTCAAAACCAACGACCCGGGATTTTTTAATTGCCTGAGCGACCAGGTAAGCCGAGCCACCCACCGCCATCAAGTAGACAGCCTCGTTATCGCGGATTGCGTCTATGGCCACTTGGCCACGTTCCGCTTTACCAACCATACCCAAAAGCCCGGTTTCTTCGAGCATGGTGCGCGTGAATTTATCCATCCGCGTCGCCGTTGTGGGCCCTGCTGGCCCCACCACTTCGTCACGTATCGGGTCAACTGGGCCAACGTAATAGATAAACCTGCCTTTCATATCAACAGGCAGTGGCTCGCCTTTCGCCAGCATATCCACCATGCGCTTATGAGCAGCATCACGACCGGTCAGTAATTTTCCATTCAGTAACAGCGTATCACCTGGCTGCCAGGTTTTAACTTCTTCGGGTGTTACGGTATCCAGATTAACGCGCTTCACGTTATCACCCATTTCACGGGTAATTTCTGGCCAGTCTTCCAGCTTCGGCGGGTCAAGCGCTGCAGGGCCTGAGCCATCCAGCGTGAAATGCGCATGGCGAGTTGCCGCACAGTTAGGAATGATCGCAACCGGCTTATTCGCCGCGTGGGTCGGGTAATCTTTTACTTTTATGTCCAACACCGTGGTAAGGCCGCCGAGACCCTGAGCGCCAATACCACTTTTATTGACCTTATCAAAAAGCTCTAACCGTAGTTCTTCAGCGCGGTTGCTCGGGCCACGTGCTTGCAGGTCCTGAATATCAATAGGGTCAAGCAGTGCTTCTTTTGCGATTTGCATCGCTTTTTCAGCCGTACCACCAATCCCAATACCCAACATGCCCGGCGGGCACCACCCTGCCCCCATTTTGGGAAGCTGCTCCATGACCCAATCGACAACGCTGTCAGAGGGGTTAAGCATCGCGAACTTCGATTTCGCTTCACTACCGCCGCCTTTTGCCGCAACGTGAATGTCGACCTTGTCACCCGGCACCAGCTTGTGGTGGATAATAGCCGGCGTATTATCTTTGGTGTTTTGGCGCTTCCCGTCCGGGTCTGCCAGCACGGATGCACGCAGCACGTTATCGGGCAACTGGTAAGCGCGGCGAACACCTTCGTTGACCATGTCGTCCAGGCTCATATCCGCGTCCCAGGTAACGTTCATGCCTACATGAACGAAGACGGTCACAATACCCGTGTCCTGGCAGATAGGCCGATGGCCAGTGGCGCACATTCTTGAGTTAATCAAAATCTGCGCGATAGCATCCTTTGCAGCCGGGTTTTGTTCTCGTTTATATGCTGCATCCATGGCATCAATAAAATCTTTAGGATGATAGTAAGAGATATACTGCAGAGCATCGGCAACGCTTTGTATCACGTCGTCCTGGCGAATCACGGTCATGGAGTAACAGCTCCTTGGTTTTCGTCTTGTCTACGGCTACTTTAACGAAGGTGGAAATAGCCGTTTAAGCGTGCAAGCAGTATACCGTATTGATCCCCAAGCGGCAGCTTCTACGATTTCTTAACTACCATTGAATGAGTTTGATAGTGATGTTTTGACAATCCAAACAAGATAACGGTATAAATTTTTTAATTATGCGCTCGGCTGCCCGGCGGATTTCGGGACCTTCTGGCATATCTCTATCCTAGCGCCAGCTGTTTTTCTTTCATTTGATGCAGTTGATCGCGCAGGCGCGCTGCTTCTTCAAACTCCAGATTCTGCGCTGCCTCAAACATTGCGTCTTCCAGCTTGCTGATAGCGGCTAACAAATCATGCGCCCCCATACTGGCGATATCATAATCACCGGCACCTTCTGCCACCTTACGCTCGGACCCACGCTTGCGGCTGCTCTTTTTGCCGGGGGTTTGCGCAGCCTCCAGAATATCTGCCACGGTGCGCGTCACGGTGGTTGGCGTAATACCATGCTTTTCATTGTGGGCTTGCTGTTTGGCCCGACGACGCTCTGTCTCATCAATCGCTTTGCGCATAGAGTCGGTAATGCGATCACCGTACAAAATAGCTTTACCGTGGGCGTTACGTGCCGCGCGTCCAATGGTCTGAATTAGCGAGCGCTCTGCACGCAGGAAGCCTTCCTTGTCAGCATCCAGAATCGCCACCAACGAAACTTCGGGAATATCCAACCCCTCGCGCAGCAGGTTAATACCTACCAACACATCAAACTTGCCCAGGCGCAGATCACGAATAATTTCTACCCGCTCGACGGTATCGATATCGGAGTGCAAATAGCGAACACGTACCCCATGCTCATCAAAGTATTCTGTTAAATCTTCAGCCATACGCTTGGTAAGCGTTGTCACCAGTACGCGCTCACCGACGGCAGTACGCAAGCCTATCTCGGAAAGCAGATCGTCTACCTGAGTGCTGGCCGGACGAACTTCAATTTCAGGATCCAGCAGCCCCGTAGGACGCACAACCTGTTCAACGACTTGACCGGCATGCTCGGCCTCGTACTTACCCGGGGTTGCCGAAACAAAAATAGCCTGAGGAACAATGGATTCCCACTCCTCGAATTTCATGGGACGGTTATCCAACGCCGAAGGCAAGCGGAAACCATACTCTACCAACGTCTCTTTACGTGAACGGTCACCCTTATACATACCGCCCACCTGAGGCACGCTGACGTGAGACTCATCAATAAACAGCAGCGCGTCGTCAGGCAGGTAGTCAAAAAACGTGGGCGGAGGCTCGCCAGGCGCACGCCCGGACAAGTAGCGTGAGTAGTTCTCAATACCATTGCAGTAACCCAGCTCCAGCATCATCTCGATATCGTAAAGCGTACGCTGTTCAAGGCGCTGCGCTTCTACCAGGCGTTCATGCTTGCGCATCCATTCAAGGCGCTCTTTTAACTCATCTTTTATTGAGTCAATCGCGCCTAAAATGGTTTCACGCGGCGTCACATAGTGAGACTTGGGGTAAATTGTCATGCGCGGGACTTGGCCCCGTATGTCCCCGGTTAGCGGATCAAAAATGCGAATAGTGTCAATTTCGTTATCAAACAGTTCAACCCGTACCGCATCCTCATCAGAATCAGCAGGAAAGATATCAATGACGTCACCGCGCACGCGATACGTGCCTCGACGAAAGTCCATGTCATTGCGGGTGTATTGAAGCTCTGCCAAACGGCGCAAAAAGGCACGCTGATCAATCAACTCGCCGCGGGTAAAGTGCAGACGCATTTTTAAGTACTGGTCGGGATCACCCAACCCGTAAATAGCAGAAACGGAAACAACGATGAGCGCATCACGACGTTCAAGCAACGCCTTGGTTGCCGAGAGACGCATCTGCTCAATATGATCATTGATAGAGGCATCTTTTTCGATAAACGTATCCGATGATGGTACGTAGGCTTCGGGCTGATAGTAGTCATAATACGAAACAAAGTACTCGACAGCATTATCCGGAAAGAAGGACTTAAACTCTCCATAAAGCTGAGCCGCGAGGGTTTTGTTAGGTGCCATCACAATGGTCGGGCGCTGAAGCTGCTCAACCACATTCGCCATGGTGAATGTTTTGCCCGACCCGGTTACCCCCAGCAGCGTTTGATGGGCAAGTCCTGACTCCAAGCCACTTACCAAGTCTTTTATCGCATTTGGCTGGTCACCGGCAGGCTTAAATTTCGACTGTAACCGAAACTCTTTGCTCATCATTGCTCCTGAATGAAAAGTTAAATAACGTGCGTAGTGATATCGACAGTTGCCTGCGTCATCAGGCGCTGGATGGGGCAGCGATGGCTGATCTCTTCCAGGCGCGCCCGCTGTTCCGGGTCGCTGATCCCATGCAGTGTTAACGCTACATTCAATTTATAAGTTCCATGCGCTTCCTCACTGTCGTCCCGCTGCACCGTGACAGTAATCGCCGTAAGCGGCCACTTCTTGCGCTTGGCATACATCTGCACCGTAATGGCCTTACACGTTCCCAGAGAAATATCGAAATAGTCATGTGGGTCGGGCGCACTGCCTTCGCCTCCAACCAGAGTGGGAACATCGGCATACAGGGCCTCCAGGCTATCGACCTCAATACGCTGGCGAAATACATGGTTACGCTGGCTGATTACCGTAATAGGCGGATGCATCAGGATACTTTCACTCCCAGTTTGAGCTTCTCTACAGCGTTGATCAGTGCCTCACGTTTAACACGGCCATCCACATCTGCGCCGTGGCGACCTACCTCTGCACTATCAACCCCCTCCAACATCATCAACGCCGTGGTAATCTTGTTAACTTGATCAGCGTTTTTTACGCCTTGAAACGTTAACGATTGTTGTGCCATTACGCTACCCTCCTCACTTAACCTTATGCAAAACTGATACAACAGAAAGATTCTAGCACGCTATTACACCTTGCAATTAGTATCATTAGCCCACAGGTTGAGAAGCGCGGCGTCCTAATCCTACTTTCAGCGATCAGCTACTCATCAGGAGTCTATATGGCAACGGTTATCCCCTCTACTGCGATCACCGACAATGTGCGCCTTCATCACTTGGCAGCGCTGGATGTAACAGGGGCAGATGCTGAAAAATTCCTGCAGGGCCAAACAAGCGCTCAGGTAAGTTTAGCGGATGGCGAGTTTGCCCCTCTTACGTGTTTTTGCACACCCAAAGGAAGAATGCTCGCCAATGGTCAGCTGCTACGCCTTAACGCTGAACACTTTAGACTTATCCTTAGTGTCTCTCTTGCCGACTCGCTGGCGGCCCATTTAAAAAAATTTGCCGCGTTTTATCGAGCTGAATTGATCCATAACACAAACATCACGTTTATTGGCGCCAGCAAAGCAGCAGGCACCTTAGCTGAGTCACTGGGATTAACCCTTCCTGAACAACCATACGCACAAAGCGTTAATGAACAATCAAGCGTTGTACGCGTGGCCGGGAAAATGCCTCGCTGGCTGTTTTGCACGACTGAGACAACGACAGAGGCATCCTCTCAACAGGTGGTGGACGACGAAGCCCAGCAGGCTGCCTGGCAACTTGCCGACATTCGCAGCGGAATTGCCTGGCTCTCAGAGGCTCAGCAGAATCAATTTCTGCCTCAAATGCTGAACTGGGAAGCACTAGGGGGCATTAGCTTTAAAAAGGGCTGCTACACAGGACAGGAAGTGGTAGCCCGAGCACACTTTCGTGGACAAGTTAAAAAACGCTTGGTTCACGCTGAACTGACATCGACAACGCTACCCGAGACAGGCGCCAGCATAAAAACCGAGCTGGATAAAGCCATGGGCGAGGTCGTTGCAAGCGTAAGGCGCGATAATGATAGTGTGGAGCTACTGGCAGTGATGAATACCAAGGCGACAGAAGAAGCGATACCGCTTTACTGGGAAGGCAACGCAATCACCCTACTGCCGCTACCCTACGCTATTGAACGGCTTGACCCTGAACAACTGGTGGCCACGTTAAAGGGCCAGGTTTAAAAGGGCTAGGCCTACAAGGGCTAAGCTCACTCGTTTAAGAATCCTGAAAAGCCTTAAGCTTAAACAACCGGGCGGCATTGGCACTGCTATGTGCCGCCACCTCTTCTTCTGTTTGGTTGCGCAGCGTGGCCACGACGCGACATACGTGAGCAACACATTGGGGTTCGTTACGCTCACCCTGATGGTCGCTAAGGGGCATATCAGGGCTATCTGTTTCCAGTACAAAGCCATCATTGGGCAGTGCCGCTACCGTTCGCCGCAGCCGCTGAGCACGCTCATAGGTAACAGCGCCCCCAAGCCCCAGTACAAAGCCTCCGTCTAAAAACTTTTGGGCTTGCTCTATAGAGCCAGAGAAGGCGTGAATCAGCCCCGCTTGCGGAAGCGCTAACTGGCGCAGTCGTTTACTGACCTTGTCATTGGCCTGCACACAGTGAACCACGACAGGGAGCTTGTACTGCTTGGCCAAGCGCAGCTGATCATCGAAAAGGCGCCACTGCGGCTCCCAGGAATCTGTAAAGCGTGCATCAATACCGCACTCCCCAACCGCTACGACCCTTGGATTTGAACGCAACGCCTGCTCTAGCGCGAGGATATCCTTATCGTGCTGGTGCTGTTTTATAAAATAGGGGTGGAGGCCCAAGCACACGCTAACATCACTGCGCTTGCCTAGCGCCAGCACCTGTTGCCAACGCTTCCGAGTAGTGCCAGGCACAATGAAATGAGAGACACCGGCCGCGTGTGCTGCTGCAAAAACAGCATCGCGGTCCTGATCAAACGCGCTAAAGTCCAGATGACAATGGGCATCGATTAGCACTGTCGGGCCTCCCTGTTGATATATCACGCAAGCCCCTCCTTGGGCTTGCCAACCTTTGCTTATCTTAAAGAGTAGCTAACTTAATGCTCTCGTGTGGGCTGGAAGCGAATATCGGGCCAGCGCTCCTGGGTCATTTGTAAATTAACCCGAGTAGGTGCGATGTAGGTTAAGTAACCGCCTCCATCAATAGCCAAATTCGTGCTGGCTTTACGCTTAAACTCTTCGAGCATTTTGACATCGTCGCAATATACCCAGCGGGCCGTTTGTACGTTGACCCCCTCATACAGACAATCGACCTTGTACTCCTCCTTTAGCCGATGGGCGACCACGTCAAACTGCAAGGTGCCCACCGCCCCCAGGATTAGATCGTTGTTATCCATAGGCATGAAGACCTGAGTAGCGCCCTCTTCGGACAGCTGCTGCAAGCCCTTCTGAAGCGCTTTCATTTTCAGCGGGTCTTTCAGGCGGACTCGCTTGAAGAGCTCGGGCGCGAAGTGAGGAATACCGGTAAAACGCATATCCTCTCCGACGGTAAAGGTATCGCCGATTTGGATCGTGCCATGGTTATGCAAGCCAATGATGTCACCCGGCCAGGCTTCTTCTACATGGGAGCGATCAGATGCCATAAACGTCAACGCATCGGCAATTTTGACATCCTTGCCAATACGTACATGGCGCATCTTCATGTTCTTCTCATATTTGCCGGAGCAAACACGTAAAAAAGCGATACGGTCACGATGATTAGGATCCATATTGGCCTGGATCTTAAATACAAACCCGGTGAAACGCTCGTCGTGAGCGGTTACTTCACGCAGGTCAGTTTTATGCGGCTGAGGGGCAGGCGCATACTCGACGAAGCCGTCCAGCATTTCGCGTACACCAAAGTTCCCCATCGCGGTACCGAAGTAGACGGGCGTAAGCTCACCTCGCCGATAAGCCTCAAGATCAAACGTGTGCGAAGCGCCCCGTACCAGCTCAACTTCCATACGCAGCTCTTCGGCCTGCTCTTCGCCCAGAACGGCATCAACTTCAGGGCTATCCAAGCCCTCAATGCGCTTGTCTTCCGGAATATGGCTGCCCTGGCCCTGGGTATAAAGATGGATAACATCATTGTAAAGGTGGTAGACACCCTTGAAATGACGCCCCATACCGACAGGCCATGTCATGGGCGCGCACTGAATATTTAAAACGGTCTCGACTTCGTCCATCACCTCAATAGGGTCACGGATATCACGGTCCATTTTGTTAATAAAGGTCAGGATGGGCGTGGCACGTAAACGACACACCTCCATCAATTTGATGGTCCGGTCTTCGACACCCTTGGCGCCATCAATCACCATCAAAGCGGAGTCAACGGCGGTCAGCGTTCGGTAGGTATCTTCCGAGAAGTCTTCGTGCCCTGGCGTATCCAGCAAGTTCACAACACGGCCGCCATAGGGGAACTGCATAACGGAGGTCGTCACCGAGATTCCCCGCTCCTGCTCCATCTTCATCCAGTCAGACGTCGCGTGTCGGTCATTACGCTTACTTTTCACCGAGCCTGCCAGCTGAATAGCATTCCCAAACAGCAGCATTTTTTCGGTGATGGTTGTTTTACCCGCATCCGGGTGCGAAATGATAGCGAATGTGCGGCGCAGATCCGCTTCCTGGGCTAACTGAGTGTCTTTCATCTTGCCTCTACAGAAATTAGTACTCAGCAACGTAACGCGACTCTGGCTGAGTGATTCAGAATTGGGCGAGATTGTAACGTTATGACCGTTTTAGCGCCATGTTCATTGAAACCTGCGCCTTGAAACCCTTGGGGGAAGACACATGATGGATGCTGGGAATTTTTAAGGGCTACTACTAAGGGCTACTACAAGGCGTCCGCGCAAGCGAGGCCTGCAAAATCACTTTTGAGCTCAATAAAAAACGCCGAACGGGTCGGCGCTTTAAAATGCTAGCTGATGGTGGTCGCGGGCAACGTTCTAAGCGTAGGTATTAACCTGCGTACCCACACTACCTTCTTGAGCAAGATTGGGTTCAGCGCCCATATCCGCTGACGCCATGATTTCCGTGACCCGTTGAGCCTGAATATCCAATACGTCTTTGAATATCTGCCTTGCGGCGTGGCGATTTAGAACCGCTCAGCTCGAAAGGGTGACATATCAACTTCTGTCGGCTTGCCTTCGATCATGTCAGCCAATAGCTGACCTGTTGCGGGACCAAGGGTAAACCCCTGGTGCCCGTGCCCAAATGCTAACCATAACCCAGGATGGCGTGGTGCCGGACCAATAATCGGCTTCATATCAGGCAAACAGGGGCGCGCGCCCTTCCAGGCGGCCGCATCATGGCGCTCGCCAAGCGGAAAAATAGTCCTGGCCACTTTTTCCGCCGCTTCCAGCTGATGCTCATCAGCGGGCGACTCTATTCGATCAAGCTCAGCACCGGTCGTCAGACGCACTCCTGCGTTCATGGGCGCCAGCAAATAGCCAACTTCAGCATCCATTAACCAGTAATTCAGCTTGGCTGGCGCTTGGGCAGCATAGTGCATGTGATAGCCACGTTTAACAAAGGTAGGAAAATGATAGCCAAGCCCTTTCATCCATTCGCCAGACCATGGTCCCAAGGCAACCACCACGTCATCAGCATCAAGGGTTTGCGTTTCAGTAACGATCCGCCAGCGCTCGCCTGCTTGCTCAACTTTTTGAATATCCGCCTGAAGAAGCTTGCCTCCGTTGTCCATAAAACCTTGCGCATAGGCGGCCACCAAGGCACCCGGATCGGCCACCGTCCAGGGGTCCAGCCAATGAATAGCACCAATAATATCCTTACCTAAATTCGGCTCTTTGCTTTCAACGCCTGCACGATCCAGCACGTTAAACTGCACCCCATAATGCTCACGAGCTTCTTCAGCCTCTTTAATACGTTTTGCCAAACGCGACTGCGTGCGGTAAATCTCTAACCACCCTTCACGGCGCACCAAGTGCTCGGCGCCAGCAGCTTCAATCATCAGACCGTGCGTTTTTAAGCACAATTGGATGAGGGAAGCCCACTCAGGAATGATTTTTTTATAGCGGCCTGATGAAGAGTTATGCCAATAGCTTAACAGGGGTGAAGCGGCATTCAGCATGCCTGCCGGGCGGTAACGAATATCCACGCGCTTGTTAGGCAGCACGCTTAAAATGGTTTTCATATCACGAGGGAATGCATAAGGACGCACCGCTTCTCGCTGAATGATGCCCGCATTACCAAACGACGTTTCCCGACCAGGCTGGCGTCTGTCCACCAAGGTGACCTGGTGCCCGCGACGCTGTAAATGCCATGCAATACTGACACCCACCATGCCTGCCCCTAGCACTACCGTTTGTCGCGTCATCTTGTATTCTCCTCAGCGCTAATACCTACGTTTAATACAGGCGAAAACAACGCCAGCAACTGATTGAAAAATATCACTAAACAAAGGGCACTTGCACAGCTTAAAAAGCTTTTTTCAAGGCTTTTTACAGCAATTAACGCTATAAAAATATCACTAGCAGACAACTCCACTGCTTTAGAGCTTTGCAGGCGGACAAAGCCACAAAAACAGCTTAAGCAGCAATTAAATGCAGGGTGCATGAAGAGCAAGCACAGCCAAGAAAGCAGTAAGGAAGCATGACGAATAAAACAAGCTGTCTTTAAACAGACATTACAACATGCAGGAAGGAATATGAAAGAAAAATGCAGGGATCAAAAACAAAAAAACCACAATTAAGTGGTATCAGATAAGAAGAGAAGACATTAAATAAGCAATACGAATGGGGTGGATGATGGGTTTCGAACCCACGACCACCGGAGTCACAATCCGGGGCTCTACCACTGAGCTACATCCACCACAACCTAAAACTGTAGCCGCATATTACTATCGAATGGGGTGGATGATGGGGTTCGAACCCACGACCACCGGAGTCACAATCCGGGGCTCTACCACTGAGCTACACCCACCATTGATAGCACTAACGTACTTAAACTTTCCTAACCGGCAAATGACCATCGAACAGCATTACTAATGGCACGCCCAGCAGGACTTGAACCCGCAACCTACGGCTTAGAAGGCCGTTGCTCTATCCGGTTGAGCTATGGGCGCACATAAAGCATCCCAAAAAACACTGAACGCCAATGAGCACTTGACCACAACCAAACTTGGAAAAGCAAAGTAACGCCTTTCGCGTTAAGTGTGGTCGGGATGGAGGGATTCGAACCCCCGACATCCTGCTCCCAAAGCAGGCGCGCTACCAGACTGCGCTACATCCCGATTTATCACCTTTGACGCTTACCGCGCTGCTCGTCTCAAGCGAGGCATATATTACTATTTTTAAAATTAAAGTCAACACTTAACGCGATTGATTGTGTAGATGCTTTGCCTGGCCGCTTGGGCATGCGAAAATTACTCCCTATAGTAAATGCTCAAGCAAGCGTGCTTTTGCATCAGCGCTCCAACCTCCATAGGATCTTTGTAAATGACCGCCCAACTTATCGATGGAAAAGCCATCGCTGCTCATGTCCGTCAACGCGTTGCCGAGAAGATAGCCAAACGTCAGCAAGCAGGCGCTCGTGCACCAGGACTAGCCGTTGTTGTGGTCGGTGAAGACCCGGCGTCTCACGTCTATGTTAGTAATAAACATCGAGCCTGCGAACAAGCGGGCATCCTATCGTTTCAACATGCCCTCCCCGCCGCTACCACGCAGCAAGCGTTGGAAGCATTGGTTGACCAGCTTAATGATGATGCAAGCATAGACGGCATCCTGGTTCAGCTACCGCTTCCAGCTCACCTGGACGCCAACCCGATTCTGGAGCGCATTAAGCCCGACAAAGATGTCGATGGTTTTCACCCCTACAATCTTGGCCGGCTTGCTCAGCGGTTGCCGGCTCTACGCCCCTGCACCCCCAAAGGGGTCATGACCATGCTGGCAGAAAGCGGCCTGTCGGTGCGTGGCTTAAACGCCACTATCGTTGGCGCTTCTAACATCGTGGGCCGTCCAATGTCGCTGGAACTGATGCTGGCAGGCGCGACCATCACTGTATGCCATCGCTTTACCCAGGATTTGCAGGCCCATGTTAACCGTGCCGACCTGGTGGTCGTGGCTGTCGGCAAACCTGGCATTGTTAAAGGGGAGTGGATTAAGGAAGGTGCCATTGTGATTGATGTTGGTATTAACCGTCAGGAAGATGGCTCGCTGGTGGGAGATGTTGATTTTGCAGCTGCGGCCGAGCGGGCCAGCTTTATCACCCCCGTTCCGGGGGGCGTAGGCCCCATGACCGTTGCCACTTTGCTTGAAAATACGCTTGAAGCGGCTGAGCATCACGACGCCAACGCTTAGGCTTACTGTACTGTTAATTTTTAGGGTTTGATAAAGGAGCCTATTCGATGAAGCGTATTGGCATTATTGGCGCAATGGCGCAAGAAGTCGGCATTCTGGTCGAGCAGCTCGACAATGCCGAGCGCTATGAGCATGCAGGGTTTGTATTTCATACAGGTATGCGCCATGGGCTAGAGGTAGTGATACTACAGTCCGGCATTGGCAAGGTGAATGCGGCTGTGGGTACCGCCATTCTGCTGGAGCGCCACCACCCTGACGCTATCATCAATACGGGTTCAGCGGGCGGATTTGCAAGCGATCTCAACATTGGTGACGTCATCATTTCAGATGAAGTACGCCATCATGATGTCGATGCAGTGGTGTTCGGCTATGAAATAGGTCAGGTGCCCGGCATGCCCGCGGCTTACCTGGCAGATGTTCAGCTACGCACCATTGCCCGCCAGGCAATCAAAGAGGTTGGCGAGGTTAACGTCCGAGAGGGTCTCATTGCGACAGGTGATGCGTTTATGTCTGACCCTGCACACGTGGCTGCGACACAGGCCCACTTCCCTTCCATGCTGGCGGTTGAGATGGAGGCTGCGGCGATTGCGCAAACCTGTCACCTGTATCAATGCCCATTCGTGGTGATTCGTGCGTTATCCGATATTCCAGGCAACGATGATAACCACCTTTCTTTTGAACAGTTCCTGGACGTAGCCGCCGCCCACTCATCGCGTATGGTGGACCACATGCTACAAACACTTGGCCAGCGCTAAGATCGTACCAACAGCCGGTGTTTACCACTAACGAAAACGGAGCCGAATGGCTCCGTTTTCGTTTCTTACTTCATCAACAGATTTCTTACTTCATCAACAGTTACGCTTTAATGGACCACTCAAGCGACTCTCCCGCCAGCAATGGGACAATCGTTTTGCCCCCCGCGTAAGGATAGGCTTCCGGCAGTTGCCAAGGCTTACGCTCTAACGTGATTTTATCGGCATTAGGCGCCAAGCCATAAAAACGCGGACCATTCAGGCTGGCAAACGCTTCCAGCTTATCGAGCGCGCCCATTTCATCAAAGGCCCTTGCATATAATTCAATCGCCGCCGGTGCCGTGTAAGCGCCAGCGCAGCCACAACTGGATTCCTTATCGCCCTTGGCGTGAGGCGCGCTATCCGTACCTAAAAAGAACTTGGGGCTGCCACTGGTGGCTGCTTTCAGTAATGCCTGGCGATGCTGTTCGCGCTTTAAGATGGGCAAGCAGTAGTAGTGCGGGCGAATCCCACCCACCAGCATTTTGTTGCGGTTAAACAGCAAGTGATGAACCGTAATAGTGGCCGCAACATTATCCGGCGCGTTTGCCACAAACTCTGCCGCTTGCTGGGTCGTAATATGCTCACAAACAACCTTTAACGCGGGATGGCGCGCCAGCAGAGGCTTCAGCACCGTTTCGATAAATACCGCTTCACGATCAAAAATATCGATATCGGCAGTGGTTACTTCACCATGAACAAGCAGCGGCATTCCCACCTTGGCAAGTATGGCAATGGTGTCATCGCAGTGCGCAAGATCGGTGACACCCGAATCCGAATTAGTGGTTGCCCCAGCAGGGTAAAGCTTAACCGCTTTGATCACGCCGCTTTGTGCTGCGCGCTCAATTTCCTCAGGCGGCGTCGTATCGGTTAAATAGAGCGTCATAAGAGGCTCGAACGTGCTGCCTTCAGGCAAGGCAGCCAAAATACGCTCACGGTATTCAAGCGCCTGAGCCGTGGTCGTTACCGGAGGCGTTAAGTTAGGCATAATAATCGCACGGCCCATTTGGGCGGCGGTATGGCCTACCACGGCTTTCAGCGCCTCGCCATCACGCAAATGGAGGTGCCAGTCATCGGGGCGGGTCAGGGTAATAGCGTCCACGGCAAGTCCTAAGCTGTTTAAAGAAGAAAAGCCAATACAGTATACGTGATCCACTTGGCGGAGAAATCTGCTTATCAATGTCACACACCGTAACAAGTATCGTATTATAACGGCACTCTTAGAGGTTCAAGGTCCAATTGTTTATGCAAAATGTGCGACGCTATGCGGATATTATTGCCAGCATAGAGGGGCTGGTATGGCTAGGTCTCGCCTGGTCGATTTCTATTTCCGTACATACCGGCAATACCGAGCCGACGCTGGCAGCACTTTTTATCGTGGGTGCGCTGGTGCTATTTAGCTGGGCACACCGACCGATGCGCTATCTACTGCGCCGCTACCATATCCGTAAGCGGCGCACGGATATGTGGATTCATATTCTGGCGCTACCCCTTCTGCTCGCGATGTTCTTTCATATCATGGTGGAAGCGACGTTAGGCAGCACCTGGCTGCCACCAAAAATGCTGTTATTCAATCTAATGGCATCCGCTGGCTGGCTGACCTATGTCATGACGCTACTCATTAAGGTTGTCATTCACAGCATCAAAACTTCACGTAAATAGGTAGTAGCCCATGCAAACGGCTTTGCCGCTGCCCCTCTCGACCCCGAACCGCAATCTGGTTCGCCTCACTATTGTTCGGGGAATCACCTGGACAGGGTTTCTGATCGCCATTGTGGTCGGCGTGGAGCTACTGGCCTTTGAATTACCCGTCACCGCGGTCGTCAGTGTCGTTATCGCCATGGGCTTATTGAATATCGCCACCTGGTGGCGATTGGGGCGCCCGCGAGCGGTGGAACATATTGAGTATCTGCTGCATTTATTGGCCGACATTGCGGGCCTGACCCTGGTATTTTATTTTTCGGGAGGCTCCACTAATCCGTTTATTACCTACTATCTGGTGCCTGTGACGATTGCTGCGGCAACGCTTCCGTGGCGCCATGCCTGGATATGTGCGGTCTGCGCCATGGCAGGCTACAGCTTTCTAATGTTCTTTTACCACCATGTCCCCCAACTGGCGCATATTAATAGCGATGAAATGCTCAATCTGCATGTCATGGGCATGTGGCTTAACTTTGGCCTTTCAGCAGGCCTGGTCACGTTTTTTATCTATAAGATGGCCCATGCACTGCGTAATCGAGATAAAGCACTTTCACTTACTCGCGAAGCGGCGCTGCGTAACGAACAGGTGCTGGCTGTAGCCACTCAGGCGGCGGGCACAGCACACGAACTAGGCACCCCGCTTTCGACCATGGCCATACTGTTAAAAGAGATGCAGGATGAGGCCCCCGAAGGGGGAACGTTACAGCAGGATATTCGCTTACTGCGCCAGCAAGTCGACATTTGCAAATCTCGTCTTCAGCATTTGGTCACCAGCGCTGATCGGCGACGTATGGCAGAACCCGAAATACTGGATGCCCAGATTTGGCTAACCGGTGTTGTGCAGCGCTGGTTAGTGTTGCGGCCAGATGTTAGCCACCAATTTGAGATCGTTGAAAGGCGCGGCAAACCCTGGCTTGCGGTTGACACAACGCTGGACCAGGCACTAATGAACCTGCTAAACAATGCCGCTGATGCCAACCCCGAACATGTTTCTATTCGTCTTGATTGGCAGGAAGAGAGTGTTGTCATTGATATTCGTGACCACGGCCCGGGCATTGCCATGTCTATCGCTGACCAGCTCGGTGATACGTTTATTTCTACCAAGAGCAAGGGGATGGGCATTGGCCTGTTTTTAACCCATGCCACGATCAATCGCTTTGGCGGAGGTGTTAGTCTGTATAATCATCCCGAAGGTGGCACGCTGACAGAAGTAACGCTTCCGCGTAGCTCCGCCCCCCTTTAAGCCAAACTAACGGCACAGCCTAATTGAAACGCGTTTTAGTGTGTTTCAAGCACTATCGTTGAGGACATCATGCAAACGACAGATCAGCGCCTGCTAATTATTGATGACGATGAAATGTTCTGTCACGTGCTCAGCCGCGCGTTTACCCGCCGCGGTTATGAGGTAATGACAGCGCATGATGCAGACCAGGCGCTTGCGGTAGCCGTTCAGTTTCAACCCACCATGGCCACGCTCGACCTGAAGCTTGAAAACAGCTCAGGACTAAAGCTGCTCCCAGAGATGTTAGCCGCCGTGCCAAGCTGTCGTATTGTGGTGCTTACCGGTTACTCAAGCATTGCCACGGCCGTGGAGGCCATGAAGCTCGGAGCCGTCAACTACCTGTGCAAACCAGCCGACGCTGACGACATTGTCGCATCCTTTGAACACCAGGAAGGCGACCCCAATATAGAGCTTGCTGATAACCCTCCGTCCATTAATCGAATCACGTGGGAGCATATTCAAAAAGTGCTTCATGAACACGACGGCAATATTTCCGCGACGGCTCGCGCGCTCGGTATGCATCGCCGGACACTCCAGCGTAAGCTGCAAAAACGCCCCGTTAAGCGCTAGCCTACCCCAGCGGCCTGCTCCGCGGCAGAGCCAACACTCGCCGCGTTGAGTTTGCCTACCGCATTAGCTCCCAAACCGGCCACCGCAGACGCCGATACCATCGGCGTCATTGCCTTACCCTATTGGCGAAACAAGGACTGCTACGCCACAATAGGCACCCTTGAGCCATCCATCACTTTGACGTTAGGAGTTTTCGCATGTTTGTGGTTATTTTTGGCAGAATGACCTGTCCTTTCTGTGTCCGTGCCAAGCAACTTGCTGAGCATTTGGAAACAATCGGTAAGATCGAGGGTTACCGCTATGTCGATATGCCCTCTGAAGGCGTTACTAAAGAGGACATCGCTAAAACGGCAGGCAAGCCTATCCATACGGTGCCGCAAGTATTTGTCGACCAAACGCACATAGGCGGTTTTACCGAATTCGACAGGTTTGTACGTGAGAAGCAGTTATTAGCTCCCCTGGAAGATTCGTTACGTTAAATTTGCCGTTTATAGTCGTTGAACACGCTTTTTCTCGCCTGCCTATACTGGGTTTTAAACAAGTACCCTCTTTCTAACATCGCTTGTTTAGGCGGCGAGGATAGCATCGTGCAACGTGATGAATTCGTACAGCAGCTTTGGCTTGACTATATTCACTCGCACCCCGACATCGGCGGTTTGCGTCTTTGGCCTCTCTCCTCTACGGCGGAATACTTAACGCTCGTAACGCTTAACCATGGTCCTTTTTCTGCTTCCGTTTTGAATAACCGGTTGGCGCACATGGGGTATCGTCAGGTTGCCCATTATGCGATGGCTGACAAGGGCCTTCTTATTCGCCTTCTCGCGCCTGATGACCATGGAAGTTGGCTAGTACTAGCTGAGCTACAGTTGGGGACGCTGTCAAAACTGCCTCGCGAGGCGCTGGCTGCGCTGGTGAATCAATCACACCCACAGGACTGCAAGGGCCACAACTTACTTTGTCGCGGTCGTCCGTGGCCCATGCCCTCCTGGTCGCTGTATCAGCAGCTTCTAAAGGCGCACCCTCTTGCTGCCTGGCTGGCGGTTATGGGCCCGCGCCTACACCATGCAGGCTTTGATTGTGCCGAGCTCGGCGATACGCTAACAGCGCTTAATGACCAGCTAGAAAAAACAGGCATGCCCGGTGAAAAAGAGCCACAAAACGGCGTGTTTGCGCTTTCGACGCTGATTGAGCATCATTTTTATCCTGCCATGCCGCAACGCATCATCTTTAGTGATGGCGATGAGCATCGCCTCTGCCTGGGCGGTTTGGCGCTGACTCAAAAACATATCGATGCGGGCCATGAACGCATCGCCGAAATACTCATTCCGGCCCATGCCCGCTGTGAGATTGTCTAAGCAGCCTGCCAAGGCTGCTTAAAACAAGTAACGTACTGACATTTACGTTTACGCTTCCACAAACGTCATTTCGGGTACATGGTCAGGCACTATCAGCTTACCCGCCGTTTTTTCGATAATTTCATCGATGCTGACCCCGGGCGCGCGCTCTTTAAGCACAAAGGCGCCATCTTTAATTTCCAGGTAGGCCAAGTCAGTCAGAACACGGTTAATACAACCAGCGCCCGTCAGCGGTAGAGCACACTGCTCAAGTAGCTTCGACTCGCCATGCTTGGAGGCGTGGGTCATCGTGCAAATAATATTTTCAGCGCCAGCCACCAGGTCCATGGCCCCCCCCATTCCTTTAATCAACTTGCCTGGCACCATCCATGACGCAATATTGCCATTCTGATCGACTTCAAACGCACCTAAAACGGTGAGATCCACATGCCCACCGCGGATCATGGCAAAAGATTCTGTCGATGAAAAAATAGCAGCACCAGGCCGAGCGGTCACCGTCTCTTTACCAGCATTAATCATGTCAGCATCAAGCTCTTCCTCCGTCGGGAAACGCCCCATGCCCAATAAACCATTTTCTGACTGAAGCATCACATCAATGCCTTCAGGAATGTAGTTGGCGACCAGAGTGGGAATACCAATACCCAAATTTACATAAAAGCCATCTTCCAGTTCACGCGCAACACGCTGCGCCATCTGTTCACGTGTTAAAGCCATGGTGGCAACCTCATTATTGAGCGATTAAAAAAAGTTGTTTAGCCGTTAACGGTCAACGATTTAGCCATGCACCGTGCGTTTCTCGATGCGTTTCTCAAACGAACCCTGAATAATCCGATCCACATAAATACCCGGGGTATGGATCTGGCTGGGCTCAAGCTCACCAGGCTCTACAATTTCTTCAACTTCCACCACTGTGATTTTTCCAGCGGTCGCCACCAAGGGATTAAAGTTTTGCGCGGTATGGCGGTACACGACATTGCCATAACGATCCGCTTTCCAGCCTTTTACTATTGCGAAGTCACCGACGATAGCTTCTTCCATGATGTAGTGGCGGCCGTTAAATTCGCGCACCTCCTTACCCTCACCAATGGGAGTACCGTAGCCTGTCGCGGTATAGAACGCTGGAATACCTGCGCCACCCGCCCGCATTTTTTCAGCCAGCGTGCCTTGAGGGGTAAGCACAACCTCAATGTCATCGTTGAGCATCTGCTGCTCAAAGAGCGCGTTTTCGCCGACATAAGAGGCAAATATTTTGCGGATTTGACGATCTTCAAGCAAAACGCCCAAACCAAAACCATCAACGCCGCAATTATTAGAAGCAATCGTCAGGTTCTTAACACCTCGACGTTTTATTTCTGCTATCAGGTTTTCTGGTATTCCGCATAGGCCAAAGCCGCCAGCCAGTACGGTCATTCCGTCTTCGATACCTTCCATCGCTTCGGCATAGGAAGCAACACGTTTATCAAATCCTGCCATTATTATGCCTCGCCTCGTTGTCGGTGGTGCGTAAAATGCGCTTATCGGTACTGTCAGTGTTGTCTCTATTACTACACTTGGTTACCCAAGCCCAAAAAGTGATGCCTATCACAGGCTGCCTTAAGCTTAGCCATTAAAGAGCCGGAAGTGTCGCTGGATAGAAAATTACTTTTTGAAGCGCACGAAGGTAACGACAATAAAATAAATGCTTTTTTACCATTGTGCTGGGCAGTATGGCATTGATCCATTAGCATTAATCGCATCGTTATACGTTTCATTGAAGGACGGATATGGCTATTTTCAAGGGCTTAGTCAGCATTGCGCTGTTCACGCTCACCACGCTTTTTTGGGGCATTCCCCTTATTGCGCTCACTTTTCTAAAAGTCGTTATCCCAGTGAAACGCTTTAGAAAATGGATACTTGACGGCTTATGCGCCGTGGCCCTTAACTGGATCGGCGCTAATCTTTGGTGGATGAAGCGCTGGCTGAAGCCAGATGTCACTTTTTCGATTCCTGAATCGTTGAGCCCACACCAATGGTGGCTGGTCATATCCAATCACCGTAGCTGGACCGATATTTTTATTCTTTTCATGGCCTTGCACTGCCGTATCCCTATGCCGCGTTTTTTTCTAAAACGACAATTGATCTGGATCCCGATTGTAGGTCTTGCCTTTTGGGCACTTGAATTTCCGTTTATGCGCCGCTTTAGCCGTGAACAGATCGCCAAGAACCCCACTCTTGCCACGATAGACCGCCAATCCACAGCATCCATGTGCCATCGGGCACGGAGCGCCCCCATCGCTATATTTAATTTCATCGAAGGCACACGGTTTACCATAGCGAAGCGCGATGCACAGAAAAGCCCATATCAGCATTTGTTAAGGCCAAAAGCAGGGGGAATTTCGCAGGTACTTAGCCTGCTTGGCGATCAATTGGATGGTATTCTTGATGTAACGATCAGTTACGCTAACCCGTCGCCAACGTTTTGGGGGTTTTTATGCGGTCAGGAAGCGCCTATTACACTACAGGCACGAACATTGCCCATTCCCCAGTGGATGCACGAATCCGACTACCACGAAGAAAAGCAGCATAAGGAACGCTTCCACGCATGGACCAATTCACTCTGGCAGGAAAAAGATGCCTTGTTGGACAGCCAATCCGATCACGCCTAACTGTCAGGCTTGGTGCCTGCTTGCTAATTAGCTTATTAACAGGCTGTGCAGGTTCGTCGCCCTCTTCCTCCCAACGCGATGCCGCACCTACCCATAGTGCGAGCCAAACCAGTGGCAACTGGGTGGCCGTTCAACGTGGAGATACGCTAGGAAAACTGGCTAACCGGGCTAACGTACCTCTTGAGCGACTGGAGCGTTTTAATCCAGGCGTCAATGCGCGTCGTCTTGCGGTTGGCCAGCGCTTGATGATACCTACTCAACAAGAGCGTGCTCCCTCCGGCGGCCCTTACCGTTATCAAATCCGGCCTGGCGATACGTACTCCAACATAGCACGACACTTTGGCACGACCAGTGGACGTATTCAGAGCGCCAACCCCGGCGCTTCGCCCACCGCGCTAAGGATAGGCCAAATCATCAGCGTTCCTTTAAGTAGCGGCGGTACGCGTAGCCCAGCGCCTACCAGCAACGCCTCGCCCAGTAATCGTCCGGCGCCCTCTAGCAATACCCCGGCAGTGTCGCCTCCGACCCCCACGTCATTGCCCGCATCCGCGCGTCGCTGGCCTTGGCCGCTTGAAGACTACCGCATTGTCAGACGTTTTGGCGCAGACAGCCGAGGAGCATTGCAACCCATGCTGCTTGCGACCCAAGCCGGTGCGCGTGCTCAGGCCGTAGCCCCCGGCGAGGTACGCTTTGCAAACGGTATGCGCCAGCTAGGTGAAGTCGTGATTGTGCACCACGCTGATAATCTGCAAACCGTGTATGCACTGTGTGAACGCACGCTGGTCTCGGCCGGACAGCAAGTCAAAGCAGGTGATGAACTGTGTGAAGTAGGTCAAAGTAATACCACTCAACGTTACGATCTGCTGTTTGATTTACGCCAGGGCGGCAAGCCGATTGATCCCGGCAAGGTACTGCGTTAACACGCTTGCTAAACGAGCAAAGCCCCTTATCAAAAGGGGCTTTGTTTTCTATAACGACTATTTACGGTTGACTTAGCCGCGATAATATCGGGGCTTAACAAAGGGCATCGGCGTTACGGTCATCGGTAGTTGTTTGCCGCGCACATCCGCAAACACGTTGCTTGCTGGCGCTTCCCAATCGCGGCTGACATACCCTATAGCGACAGGATGCCCAACGCTTGGCCCAAACGTGCCTGACGTTACGACTCCAACTTCGTTACCTGACGCATCCCGCAACACAGCACCTTCTCGAATAGGTGCCCTACCTTCTGCCAGCAACCCTACACGCTTGCGTAAATGATCCCTGGCATCGATTTGATGAAGAATGACATCCGCCCCAGGAAAACCTGCCGAACGCTCCCCCCCATGACGACGAGGCTTACCAATCGCCCAAATCAACCCGGCTTCCACTGGCGTTGTAGTGGCATCCATATCATGCCCATAAAGGCATAGCCCGACCTCCAGGCGCAGCGAATCGCGAGCGCCTAGCCCAATCGCCTCAACTTCCGGCTCCGCCAACAGGCGCTTGGCAAACGCTTCACAGGCATCGGCTGCCACAGAAATTTCAAACCCATCTTCGCCGGTATAGCCACTGCGGCTCACCCATACCTCATGCCCATCAATGGTAAAACGTTGATGCTGCATGAACACCAGTTCACATGCCGCTGGGCAAAGGCGCTGCATAACTGCATGTGCCTGGGGGCCTTGCAGGGCAAGCAAGCCGCGGTCTAACAACTCAATTTTGTGGGTGGCGCCCAAATTTTCCCGCAAATGCGCCAAATCTTGGTCTTTACAAGCAGCATTAACCACCAGATAGAAGTGGTCGCCACCATTAACGACCATTAAGTCATCAATAATTCCACCTTCAGTATTGGTAAACAGACCATAGCGCTGCTCACCTTTTGGGAGCCCCACTAAATCCGCTGGAATCAGTGTTTCCAGCGCCTTGGCGGTATCTTCCCCCGATACAAGAATCTGCCCCATGTGAGAAACGTCAAAGAGGCCACACTGCTGCCGGGTATGCTCATGCTCTTTTTTTACCCCCAGTGGATACTGCACCGGCATATCATATCCAGCAAAGGGCACCATTTTTGCCCCGAGTTCAAGGTGCAGTGCGTGAAGTGGCGTATGCTTTAGATCGGTCATGATAGTTCCTTGGTAAAAACGAACAACGGGGAGCTATTGTCATAACTCCCCGATGCGATTACTGCTTAAGCGGCCAATATCGCTTACTTGTCATGGTCGAGTTCTTCACCGGCTAACACTTCCTTGCCCGCAAAGTAGTCTTTGGTGAGCTTGAAAACCACCGGGGAAAGCAGCGCCAGCGCAATCAGGTTAGGAATGGCCATCATGGCATTAAAGGTGTCGGCCATGAGCCAGATAAAGCCGAGTTGCGCAATAGCACCCAGTGGAATGGCTAATACGAACAGAACGCGATAGAGCATGATGGAGCGCGTTCCAAACAGGAACTGGAAACATTTTTCACCATAAAACGACCAGCCTAGAATAGTCGTGAAGGCAAAGATAGCCAGCGCGATAGCCACAATGGGGTTACCGAATCCAGGCAGTGCCTGGTCAAAGGAGAGCGCGGTAAGCGATGCGCCTTCTTCACCCGTTTGCCATACCGTAGAGGTCAGGATCACCAGTGCCGTAATAGTACAAACGATAATGGTATCAATGAAGGTGCCCAGCATGGCAATAAGCCCTTGGCGAACCGGGTTTTTAGTTCTGGCCGCGGCATGAGCAATAGGCGCACTACCTAAACCTGCCTCATTGGAGAAAATACCCCGCGCCACACCGAAGCGAATAGCGGCCATCACAGCGGCACCCGCAAAACCACCTGCCGCCGCCATGGGGTTAAAGGCGTAGTAGAAGATCAGGCTAAAGGCCTCGCCGATTTGCCCTGCGTTAACAATCAGCACCAGCACACCGGCAATCACATAGGCAATCCCCATGATCGGTACGAGCTTCCCAGCGACTTTCGCAATCCGCTTGATGCCACCTAGAATGACCGCGCCGGCCAATACCATGATGATGACACCGGTAAGCCAATGCGGTACGCCAAAGGTGACGTCCATCGCATCAGCGACCGAGTTAGACTGCACCGTGTTACCAATACCAAAGGCTGCGACAGCACCAAAAAACGAGAACAGACCGCCAAGCCAAAGCCACTTTTTACCCAGCCCGTTTTTAATATAAAACATGGGGCCACCTACGTGGTGGCCGGTATTATCTGTTTCACGATAGCGTACAGCCAATACCGCTTCGGCAAATTTTGTTGCCATTCCCACCAGCGCTGTAATCCACATCCAAAACACAGCACCTGGGCCACCTAATGCAATTGCGGTGGCCACACCGGCAATATTGCCGGTACCAATGGTGGCTGAAAGCGCCGTCATCAGGGCATTAAAGGGAGAAATTTCGCCGTCTTCATCGGACTTGTCGACGCCAGCCTTAGCGACGGAGTCCTTGTGGGCAGGTTTAGGCTCACGCCCCTGCCAAAGTAGCTTGAACCCCATGCCCAACTTTCTGATGGGCATTAATTTTAAACCAATTTGTAGGTAGATCCCCACACCCAGTAGCAAAATCAACATCAATGGCCCCCATACGACGCCATTGATCGCCCCAAAAAGGCTATTTAACGTTTCCACACGCTTCTCCTTACCCTATTAGTTCAATTTTTATAGATGTTTGGCCGTCAGAAAACGGGCATTCACGATTATTTTGTTTAGCTAATATAGCGATGTCATGGGCACGCCCCATCTTTGATAGCATGATAGAGGCAATTATTAACATGCTCAGGTGAACCACCTGTATGTTTTACACCATTATCCCTGTTCGCTTCTATGCTTAGGCCCTTCTAAATAGTAAATGCCTTCGTACCTCCCCGCCCGATAGGCACGCTGGGTCATAAAATCTCCCTTGCTGAGCATTTTTTAGCTCACAGGAAACTTGTTTCCGATCAGAAACACGTTAACATGCTTAAAAATTCGTTTATTGGCTGGCACGCTGGTAGTCGCCAAGACTTCCGACAAGCGCTAGTATTAGCCTGTCCAGTCAATTGTTTCATAAAGGGAATCATCATGAGCAACCTTCCTTCAAATCTGCGTTACGCGAAAAGCCATGAATGGGTACTTGATCATCAAGACGGCACCGTCAGTGTAGGGATTAGTGACCACGCCCAAGAAGCGCTTGGCGATGTGGTATTTGTTGAACTACCCGAAGTAGGTCAAACGCTTACCCAGGGCAAAGAGTTCGGCGTTATTGAATCAGTAAAGGCGGCTTCCGATCTCTACGCCCCGGTAAGCGGGGAAGTTATCGAAATTAATGACGCGCTTGAAGACTCACCCGAAACGGTGAACGACGCACCCTATGAAGGCGGCTGGCTGATGAAGGTACGCCTGACCGACCAGAATCTGGACGGCTTACTGGATGCTGATGCTTATCAGGCCACATTAAGCACTGACGATTAATACCGCAAAGCCTGCCCTTTACGGCAGGCTTTGTATTTTATGCCTCTACCACGCTTCTCTTTCTCGCTCGGAATCTTCCCATGTCATTTGAAACACGCCGCTTGTCCGAACTGGCCGACCACGATGCTTTTATCAAACGTCATAACGGCCCGAATGCCGACGACGTAGATACCATGTTAAACGTGCTCAATATCAAGCGCATGGAAGATCTGATTGAGCAAACCATACCCAGCGATATTCGCCTTGGCCGCGAACTGAACCTGGATGACCCACGTAGTGAGGCTGAAGCGCTTGAGTACTTAGGCCAGCTGGCTCGCCAGAACCGTGTTGCTAAAAGCTATATTGGCCAGGGTTATTACGGCACGCATATGCCAGCGGTTATTCAACGTAATGTGCTCGAAAACCCGGGTTGGTACACCGCTTATACGCCCTATCAGCCAGAAATTTCTCAAGGCCGGTTGGAAGGATTATTAAACTTTCAGCAGGTTATTATGGACCTGACCGGAATGGAGCTTGCCAATGCTTCATTACTGGATGAGGCCACGGCAGCCGCAGAAGCCATGGCGCTATGTAAGCGGAGTAATAAAAAGAGCAAATCCAACGCTTTCTTTATTGCCGACGATATTTTTCCGCAAACCCTTGATGTCGTAAAAAACCGCGCTGATTTTTTTGGTTTTGAAATCATTACAGGGCCTGCCGATACGCTTGCCGACCATGATGTGTTTGGCGCGTTGCTTCAGTACCCTTCCGCCAGCGGCGAAGTACGTGACTTGGCACCTCTGTTACAGGCGGCCACTGCCCATAATATCATGACCTGTGTAGCCTCTGACTTGCTGAGTCTGGTGCTTCTCAAGGAACCCGGCGCGTTAGGTGCGGATATCGTGATTGGCAATTCGCAGCGTTTTGGGGTGCCGATGGGCTTTGGTGGCCCACATGCGGCGTTCTTTGCCACCTCAGATAAGCTTAAGCGCTCTATTCCCGGGCGTATTATTGGCGTATCCAAAGATAGCCGAGGCAACACCGCCCTGCGGATGGCCATGCAGACGCGCGAGCAGCATATCCGTCGCGAAAAGGCCACCTCCAACATCTGCACGGCGCAGGCTCTTTTAGCCAATATCGCAGGGTTCTACGCGACCTACCACGGTGCTGAAGGGCTGCGTAAAATTGCTGGGCGTGTCCATCGGCTCACCACATTGCTTGCGCAAGGCTTGCAGCAATCTGGCGTTTCGCTGGTGCATAACAGCTGGTTTGATACGCTGCGCTTAACCCAGGTAGATGCAGGTAAAATTCATGGCCGCGCCATGACGCACGATGTCAATCTCCACTACTTCGCCAATGGCGATGTAGGCATCAGCCTGGATGAAACAACCACCGCACACGATGTTGCCACCCTATTTGATGTGCTGCTGGGTAATGAACACGGGCTTTCTGTCGCAGCGCTGGATGAGCAGGTAATTGCCAGCGCTACCACGGGCATCCCCGCCGCCTGCCAGCGGGAAAGTGGTTTTCTGAGCCACCCCACCTTTAACCGATACCGCAGCGAAACAGAAATGCTGCGTTATCTAAAACGCCTGGAGAATAAGGACTTGTCGCTTGCCCATGCGATGATCCCTTTAGGCTCTTGCACCATGAAACTTAACGCTACCAGCGAAATGATCCCTATTTCCTGGCCTGCGTTTGCAGACTTGCACCCGTTTGCGCCGCGCGACCAGGTCGCTGGCTATCATCAGATGATTGATGAACTGGCCGCGTTCCTGGTAGAAATCACCGGTTACGATCATATTTCCATGCAACCTAACTCGGGCGCGCAGGGTGAGTACGCGGGCCTGCTGGCCATTCGCCGTTACCAGGCTGCGCAAGGCGAAGCACACCGTAATGTGTGCTTGATCCCAAGCTCTGCCCATGGTACCAACCCGGCAACAGCGGCCATGGTGGGCATGGAGGTGGTCGTTGTAGAGTGTGATCAGAACGGCAATATCGATATAAATGACCTAATGGACAAAGCCGCCCAGCATAGCGACAAGCTCTCGGCGATCATGATTACTTACCCTTCGACCCATGGTGTTTTCGAATCTCATGTGCGCAAGGTCTGTGACGTGGTGCATCAGCACGGTGCCCAAGTGTATGTCGATGGCGCCAATATGAATGCTCAAGTGGGGCTCACGCGCCCAGGCGACTTCGGGGGCGACGTATCGCACCTTAACCTACATAAGACCTTCTGCATTCCCCACGGCGGCGGCGGCCCGGGCATGGGGCCTATCGGCGTAAAAGCTCACCTGGCGCCTTATGTCTCCAACCACGTGGTGACACCTATCAATGGCGTTAACCCAGAGAGCGGTGCCGTCTCAGCGGCAGCGTTTGGCAGCGCATCCATCCTGCCTATCTCGTGGGCCTATATTAAAATGATGGGCGCCCGGGGGCTTCGCGAGGCAACACAGTTAGCCATTTTGAACGCTAACTACACCGCCAAGCGCCTAGAGGAGTCCTACTCCATTCTCTATCGGGGAACTAACGGCATGGTTGCCCACGAATGCATTATTGATATTCGCCCACTAAAAGCAGCGTCAGGTATCAGTGAGGAAGATATTGCCAAGCGGCTGATGGACTATGGCTTCCATGCGCCCACCATGTCATTTCCGGTGCCAGGCACACTGATGATAGAGCCGACCGAGTCCGAGTCGCTCTATGAAATTGACCGATTCTGCGATGCCATGATTGCCATCCGCGAAGAGATCAAGCGTGTTGAAAGTGGCGAGTGGACGCTGGATAACAACCCGTTGGTTAACGCCCCCCACACGCAGGCCGACATTATGGACAGCCAATGGGAGCGGCCTTATGACCGCCAACTGGGCGCTTTTCCCACTGAGGCGGTCACTGCAGCCAAATACTGGCCAACCGTTAATCGGGTGGATAATGTGTTTGGGGATCGTCAGCTTATTTGTTCTTGCCCGGGCATTGATGAATACCGGAAGTAAAACACGCTAGACGCCTAATACGTAAGCCAACGCTTCAGCAAGTGAACGCCTTTGAGCCCTTATTCGGGTACCAGAGGCGTTCTTTCCTGGATGCGTTGCTTACAAAAACCATCCAACAGTTTTTCATAGCGTTTAGGAAGTACGGAGTCACGCCGACGTAGCAGATAGAGCTCTTCATTCACCGCAATGGGTAAGGTTAACGCTTTCACCTGACGTTGCCACGGTGACGTTTCCAATACCAATAAAGAAACCACTGTAAACCCAAGCCCGCGAGCAACCGCATCCAGCACCATACCGACTTCGTTGGTAAACCCCTGGTAGCGAAAATGTGTCATTGAGCGAAACTCACCTGGATAATTCGCTCTCAACAGTGAATACGCGTGGTTAATGCCATCGTAGTAGTTAAGAAAGCCGATACCCATTAAATCAGACAGCGTACTCCCGGCAAAATCAGCGGGCACCACTAGGCACAGCGGCTCTTTATGCCATAGCGTGCAGGTAAGGTCAGGATGGTTGAGCGCGTCCGTCACGATACCTATATCGTAGCGCCCTTCCAGCAAGTCATTCACAATCTCATGGTTAAACGCAAAGCTATAATTAACGGTTAAATTAGGATGCATTTGCTGCTGACCTAACATAAACGGATACAGCATGAGGCCAACACTTCCAGGCGACGCAATACGGCACTCACCACTGTCCAGGGAGTCATCATCCAAGCCATGACGAAATTGTTCATGCTCAGCAAAGAGTTTTAACGCGTAATCGTAAGCACGGCGACCCGATTCCGTTAAGGTAAAAATTCGCCCTTTACGCTCAATTAGCGTTTTATCAAGGTAGTTTTCCAATTTACGTACATGCTGACTAACCCCGGGCTGGGTCATCTCCAGGCGATGTGCCGTACGTGTAAAACTACCGGTCTCAACTAACGTAATAAATGTCCGAAAATACTGGGCATTAAACATAATAAAACGCCATTTTCTATAGCCACCGTGTGCGCGTATTTTGCGCATAGAGTAGCACAGTTGGGCTTGTCACTGGTTGCGCTGTACCCACCGCTTTAGCGTGCTAGTATGCAATGAGTTAAAAAAATGACCAGGAATCGACGCACTAATGACATCAATTATCCAGCCTCGTGCCACTATCTCTAGCATTATCTCTCCCGAAGGAAGCCTTGAAGTGCTTTCACAGCACGAGGTTAATCGGCTACAAAGCACCTCACAAAACGGCTTACATGATTTACTGCGCCGCTGTGCACTGGCTGTCTTGAATTGCGGAAGGCCCACCGATGACAGTGTGGCTATTCTTGAAGCGTATAAAGATTTTGATATTGAGGTGTTACAACAGGATAGAGGAATTCGCTTAAAGCTAACCAATGCGCCCGCAGAAGCCTTTGTCGATGGCCAGATGATACGCGGCATTCGTGAGCACCTCTCCTCCATTATTCGCGATATTGTTTACGTATATAACGAGATTCAGAACCACAACCGCTTTGACCTTAATACAGCGGAAGGAACCACCAACGCCGTTTTTCATATTTTGCGTAAAGCCGGCACATTAAAACCTGGGCGTGACCCAAGCCTGGTAGTTTGCTGGGGCGGACACTCCATTTCACGTGATGAGTACGAGTACTCAAAAGATGTTGGCTACCATCTTGGGCTGCGTGATTTAGACATTTGTACCGGCTGTGGGCCTGGCGCCATGAAAGGACCGATGAAAGGCGCAAATGTTGCTCATGCCAAACAGCGGCGTCAGGATAGCCGTTACCTGGGGATTTCCGAGCCAGGCATTATTGCTGCAGAAGCCCCCAATCCCATTGTTAATGAACTCGTCGTCATGCCTGACATTGAAAAGCGTTTGGAAGCGTTTGTACGTCTAGGCCATGGCATTATCGTCTTCCCTGGCGGGGTCGGTACGGCTGAAGAGATTTTGTATCTACTCGGCATACTGCTGCATCCAAATAACAGTGAAACCCCCTTCCCTCTCATTTTCACAGGGCCTGCGGACTCAGCCGCGTATTTCCAAAAAATAGACGAATTTCTGGTCTATACCCTGGGCGAAGAAATTCGTCGCTACTACACTATCATTACCGGTGACCCGGTGGCGGTCGCCCGTAAGATGCGTACCGGGATTGATACCATTAAAGAGTTCCGGCGCAATCAGCAGGATGCCTTTTACTATAATTGGCGTCTCACCATTGCACGAGATTTTCAAGCGACCTTCGAACCTACCCACGAAGCCATGCGTGAGCTCGCTCTGCATCGCCAGCAGCCCAAGCATGAACTTGCCGCCAATCTTCGTCGTGCCTTTTCTGGGATTGTGGCTGGAAATGTTAAGGAACAAGGCATTAAAGCCATTAAAGCCCACGGTCCCTTTGTGCTAACCGCAGAACCTGCTCTGATGCAGCACCTGGATGAGTTACTGACCTCATTTGTTGCCCAAGGGCGCATGAAACTTGATGGCCAGCCCTACACGCCGTGTTATGTTTTAAAATAACCGCAGCCCCAAGGCGCTATTTGCAGCACAATTACCAGTATCTGCAGCCGAGAAATCGGCTGCTTCACTTGCTCCCGGAAGAAAACCTTGCTCATCGCCCTACTGACGCTGTTAGCTGCTGGCATTATTAAAGGTGCTATTGGTTCGGGTGTGCCGGTGTTGGTTGTGCCGGTATTTACCATGCTTTATGACGTTAAGCTCGCGATTGCCGTACTGGTTGTTCCCAACCTGCTTAGCAACCTGCTTCAGGTATGGCAATACCGGCGCCACCTACTGCCCATCCGGTTTCTGGCTGCTTTTTCGATAGCGGGCGCGCTAGGTATTATTCTGGGCACTTGGGGGTTAGTGGTTCTCTCGCCAAAGCTGCTTTCGTTAGGCGTTGCGGGCGCGATTGTCTTGTATCTAATCATCAAACTAACAAGGCGGCGCTTGGTACTTTCCTACGCACTGGCTTCACGATTCGTCATCCCGGCTGGCTTACTGGGCGGTATATTGCAAGGCGCTGCGGGCATGTCCGCTCCCGCTTCAATTACATTTTTGAATGCGATGAAGCTCGAAAGGCCTGTGTTTATTGGCTCAATTTCCGTCTTTTTTGTGGCGATTACCTGCGTGCAAATTCCCGCGCTCTTAAAGGCTGACATACTGACAATGCAGCGTTCGCTTTATAGCGTCATTGCGCTAGGCATCATTTTGACGGCCATGCCGCTGGGTGCCTACCTGGGGAATCGAATGCCACACCGTTGGTTTGATAATTTAATCATGCTGCTGCTTACGGGTATCGCCATTAAAATTATTATTGATACGCTACTCTAAGCTTGATGCCCTAACTTGATGCCCTAAGATTAAGATCCTAAAGCAAAAAACAAGAAACAATCTACACTCTAGTCTGTCTTACCTTTATCAAGGCCGATATTGACCAAGGAAAGGAGCTAACCATGCAGATGATTAGTCAACTACACGACGGAAAGACAAAAGCCTTTGCAAAACACTGCTTTGAAAGTAGCTCAGCTGAAAAGCTCCGTGCAGCAGCCGAAGGTAAGGCTGATTCGGCTGAAATGAAGCACTGGGGAATAACGGAAGGCCAATGGGAAGAAGCTGTCGCGGCAGCCTTGGCCGATCATGAGGCTGACGAGTAACCTGCTTATTACCTGCTCATTACCTGCTCATTCGTTATGCTTTCCCTAAAAGCCGCTCACGCCATTCGTCGGCGGCTTTTCTATAGCTAAATTAACAAACATTAAAGCCACCTTTAACGCAGCCATTGTGTGATCACAAGCAAACTAAAACGTTCTAACGGAGTCCTAAAAAATAGCATGAAATAACGACGGCTGATGGAGAAATATCATGTCCATAATGATTGACGATATACTGATGTTGCCAAAAACGGATTTTAATGACGCATTAACTGTCGGCGACGAGCGAGAGCATTTTGGCCTAATTGATAAACGTGATGAATATAAACAGGTGTCGAGAGACGCTCTTATCAAGGTAGTCGCCATTCATGATGACAATTATGAAGTTAAAGTCATTGACATATTAACACCGTAATACTGGAGTGGCACTGGCAGGGCATATTATTAAGCTCGCCAGTGCCCTTTCTGGCTTTTTTCACTTACTCTTCCACCGATACCCTTCGAAGATCTTCAAGACGCACATTTTCCGGCAGCTCAGACGCCTTTGCAGGCAACCATACCGGCGACAAATCGCTATCCTCACGTCCATCCTTATGAGTACAGCCGGGTATGCGATAAACCACCCGGCCATGATGGTCATCCCACGCAAAAATACGGTCCATACGGCTCTCCTTGAAATGGATAACGCTCAGCAGTGTGCCGATGCCAAGAGTTTGCAGTTGAGTAACTAGCAACCCCCGCTCTTTCCTTGGCAAAATCTCTTGGTAGGAAAAGTGACATGTTCGTGTCACCAACCTGTGCAGCCTTCTCACATTTACTTCTTTTTTCGTTCTAATGCGTCCTTGATAGACAAAATCTTTAGCGAGCCACACATAACGCGCTATTGTGGCAAGCAATTTTCCCAAGATAGAAAACAATCGGTTTTGCCGAAAGCATTTGCTAAGCTAACATTAAGAATTAATCTATATTACCAATAATTAAATGCTTTAAAACACACTGGGGGACGAACCAGCATGGCCAAAGGAATCAAGATTTATAATAAACCGGCTGGCGGGTGGGGAGCACTCAAAGCTGTCGCCGAAGCAGTGCGTGAAGAAATGGGGATGAGTACCCATACGCGCGCATTATTGCAAATGAATCAGCCCGATGGCTTTGACTGCCCAGGCTGTGCATGGCCGGACCCCGAACACACATCATCGTTTGAATTTTGCGAAAATGGCGCCAAGGCCGTCACCTGGGAGGCGACATCCAAACGCGTCACGTCAGAATTCTTTGACACACACACCGTTTCAGAGCTTTGGGAATGGTCGGATCACCAGCTGGAAAACCAAGGGCGTTTGACGCAGCCTGTACGTTTTGATGCCCAAACTGATCATTTCGTTCCAGTAAGCTGGGAAGAAGCATTTAGCCGGGCTGCAGACGCTCTGAATAATCTCGACGATCCTACGCAAGCGGAGTTCTATACCTCAGGACGGGCATCCAACGAAGCTGCCTTTCTTTATCAGCTTTTTGCACGTGAATTCGGCTCGAATAATTTTCCCGACTGTTCCAACATGTGTCATGAGCCTACCAGTGTCGGGCTACCAAAATCGATTGGCATCGGCAAAGGGACAGTGACGCTGAATGATTTTGAGCAGGCTGATGCCGTTTTTTGTATAGGGCATAACCCTGGAACCAACCACCCACGTATGCTCAGAACGCTGGCGGATGTCTCGAAGCGCGGAAAGCCGGTGGTGGTTATTAACCCGTTACGTGAACGAGGCCTGGAGCGGTTTCAGGACCCACAATCGCCCGGTGAAATGCTCACTGATAGCGCAACAGGTATTGATCGTGCTTATTTTCAGGTGAAGGTCGGCGGCGACGTAGCCGTGTTCAAAGGCATTATGAAATCGCTGTTTGATGCTGATACGAAAAACATGAACGCAGGTGGGAGCGGCCTGCTTGATCGCTCTTTTATTGCCGAACACACGGTTGGCTTTGAGGCGTTGAAGTCGGATATTGAAAATACAGACTGGGACACCATTATTCGCCGTTCGGGCCTACCGCGTGAACAAATTGAAGCGCTTACAGACATCTATGCATCTGCCGAGAACGTTATCTTCTGCTATGGCATGGGTATCACCCAGCACCGGCATGGGACAGAAGCCATCCAGCAAATGGTCAACCTGCTTCTACTACGCGGAAATATGGGACGCCCCGGTGCTGGAATTTGCCCATTGCGGGGCCACTCCAATGTTCAAGGTGATAGAACAGTCGGCATCACAGAGATTCCAAACGAGGCATTTCTGTCGCGGCTAGATAAGGCATTCGGTATTAAAAGCCCTCGTGCCCATGGTCATAATGCCGTCAACGCACTGGCTGCGATGCGTGATGGACGATCAAAGACATTCATCGGTTTGGGCGGTAACTTTGCCGTCGCCATGAGCGATCCCCAAATCGCCTACGATGCCTTCCGCGGCCTTGATCTCAACATCCAGATTGTCACAAAACTCAACAGAACCTGCCTGCTGACAGCACATGAAACCATCATCCTACCGTGCTTAGGCCGAACCGAGCATGATATCCAGGAAACGGGCCCACAAAGCATCACTGTCGAAGACTCAATGTCGATGGTCCATGCATCAAGGGGCGGCCTAAAGCCCGCATCAGATGAACTGCGCTCAGAGCCCGCCATTATTGCAGGCCTCGCCATGGCAGCACTGCCCGAAACGGCCGTCGACTGGAAGGCGCTGATTGCCGACTATAACCAGATCCGTGACAAAATTGAGGCTGTGTTTCCGGATTTCTTTGACTTCAATGAGCGTATTCAAAAACCAGGCGGCTTTCGTCTGAGAGTTGGTGCAAGTCAGCGAGAATGGGATACGCCTGACGGCAAAGCGCACTTCCTTGTCATGTCGGGTACAGACGAAGATGACGGACGCGATGATACAGCACTCACGCTGACCACCATACGTAGCCATGATCAATACAATACAACAATATACGGCTTGAATGACCGTTATCGAGGCGTCCACGGCAGGCGTGATGTACTGTTCGCAAACCGTGATGATCTAGCAGACCTGGGGCTCGAAGAAGGTGATGTCGTCGACGTACGGTCAGGAGATCGAATTTTGGCAGGGCTGACACTGGTTGATTATTCGATTTCGCGTGGCTCATTGGCAACGTACTTCCCGGAAGCCAACTGCCTTGTTGGTCTGGATGACAAGGACCACGAAAGCGAGGTCCCTGCTTATAAATCCATTCCCGTCACCATCACAAAAGCAGAGGTTTCACTCCGATCACATGCGCTGTGAGGCGGAACCTCTCAGATGGGACTACTGAATCAAACGGAAATGTGATTTTTTAAGCTCACTACTTCAGGCATAAGCAAGGTGCTGGGCACCCAACGGGGAGACAGAGCATGTCTCCCTGAACTATCCAAACTGAGATACTCAATGATGGACGATCCTGTCGAAAATCTAGACAGACCGGGAAATCGTAATGCCCAGATACGCTATGTCACACTTGCCGGAATAACGGGAATATTAACAGGCACGGTCGGCTCGTTTTTCCACCTTTTGATCGACCGCCTCCAGGTTTGGCCACATCTGTTGGCTGAGCATATTAGCGGTACTGTGCTCATTATCTCGGCTGCACTAATCACGATGTGCATTACGGTTCTTTCCGCCTATTTCGTGAACCGCTATGCCCCTGAGGCGCGTGGTAGTGGCGTGCAAGAAATTGAAGGTGCCATGCTGGGCTTAAGAACCGTCCACTGGCGCCGAGTGCTTCCTATCAAGTTCTTCACGGGTGTGGCGGCCATTGCTTCTGGCATGGTCCTTGGACGTGAAGGCCCCACCATTCATATCGGTGCTTCGTTTTCCGCGGCGATCACCGATTTTTTTAAGGTAAGCGAAACTGAGCGGCGCGGCATGCTTGGCGCTGGTGCAGCGGCTGGCTTGGCTTGCGCCTTCAATGCTCCCCTTGCTGCTATTCTTTTCATCATTGAAGAGACACACCGTCAGTTTCCTTATACGTTCCGGACGTATATGGGCATTATCGTTGCCGCGCTGCTGGCAACCGTGATGACGCAAGTCATCGGGGGTACAGCGCCCGATTTTTCCATGTTGGTTGCAGCCCCTGAAAACTGGCTACTGCCAGCGTTTGTGGCGCTAGGCTGCCTTCTCGGCGTTCTCGGTGTTGCATTGAATGCAGGCCTTATGCACATGGCGGTACTCGCATCGAGCATCAATGCACGCATCCCCTACCTCTTTCCCGCGCTTGTCGGCTTTGCAGTTGGGGCGCTGCTTATTCTCATGCCGTTATCCGTGACAGGTGGCGAATATGCTCTGACGTTTATTGCTGAGCACAGCCAAGGATTAATGTTTCTTCTGCTATTGGCGATAATGCGCTATTGCACGATGGTTACCAGTTATTCAGCCGGCACACCAGGCGGTATCTTCGCGCCTATGCTGGCTTTATCAATGTGCGTTGGCTTGGCTTTTGGTGGCACCCTTGATGCCTTAGCGCCATCAGCCGGCATCGTCCCACTGGCATTCGGTATAGCGGCGATGGGCGGTCTGTTCTCGGCCTCAGTGCGCGCTCCCGTGGTCGGCGTAGCCCTGACCCTTGAGCTGACAGCTTCCTATACAATGGTTATGCCTCTGATAGCCACATGTGTCACTGCCAATATGGTGGCTCAATGGATCGGCGGGCGCCCCATTTATGACCAGCTACTCGAAAAAACATTGGCGCAAGCCGAGATTAACCCGGCAGCCAAAGGGCCCGACAAAACGGGTCTGGCATAAGCTTTTAGGCATTAGCACTACTGTCTTTTATACGTAGGCACCAAAATCGTTGGTACGAGGATAAAGTGGATATAACTGTCATCATATTTCTGCTGGTCTATCTGGCATTAGCACTCGGCCATCTTCCTGGTTTTCGTGTTGACCGAACGGGCGCGGCCGTCGTTGGTGCTGTCGCCATGATTGGCTTTCAGAGGATTACCGATGAGGCTGCCTGGAATGCAATCGATTATGAAACGGTCGGCTTATTATTCGGGCTAATGATCGTGTCAGGTGCTTTTTCCGTTTCTGGGTTTTACGCATGGCTCGCCAGTAAAGTGGCCTCGATGGATGTCTCTCCTCCGCGCTTGCTTGCGCTGCTAGTAATAACGGGGGCAGGCCTGTCGGCGGTGCTAACGAATGATGTCGTCGTGGTTGCCATGACACCGTTGTTAGTGTCGATAACCCTCTCTCGTGGACTTAACCCAACGCCATTTTTGTTGGCCTTTTGCTTTGCGACCAATACCGGTTCGGTAGCCACTATTATTGGCAGCCCACAAAATATGATTGCAGCCCAAGCGCTGGGCTTATCGTTTACCGGATTTATGAAAGTTGCACTGGTACCTGCGCTGCTTTCCTTACCACTCGTTTGGGGCGTTGTAGCCCTGCTCTATCGAGGCAACTGGAAGCTTGCGCCGCATAATCCGAGTGTGCCATGTGAGTCGCCAGCGCCGATAGCATCAATGGACCGATTAGAAACCCTTAAAGCCGCGATTGTGACTATTGGTGTAATTTCTGCTTTTGTATTTTCAGACTTACCTCGCGAACTTATTGCTCTGTCAGCAGCAGGTATTATTCTGGTGAACCGCCGCTTATCTTCCAAGGAGGTGCTCGGCACGGTTGATGGGAATCTGCTGCTTTTATTAATGGGATTGTTTGTTGTGAATGCAGCGCTCGCACAGACAGGACTGCCGCAAAAGATCATCACCGAAATGCAGGCGGCAGGCATCGACTTTTCCGACCCAACAACACTTTTTATTGTCGGCTCAGTCTTAAGTAATGTTATTGGGAATAATCCTGCGGTAATGCTGCTGGCGCCATATTTACAGCATTCAGGGGATGTGGATGCGCTTGGTGCAGCGCTGGCATTGAGTACAGGCTTTTCCAGTAACCTCATCATTTTTGGAAGCCTGGCGGGCATTATTGTGGTTGAGCAGGCGGCAAGTCGCGGCATCACCATTAGCATGCGTGAATTTTGCCGTGCAGGCGTTCCAGTTGCCGCCGCTTGCATAGTGCTGGCACTCGCCTGGATAACACTACTGACCGCGTGATCATGGCTGCTCGTATTTTACTAACGGTCTTCATTGTATCCGATGCAACACCCATGTTGCCGAGCAATTTATACGAGGCGTGGGTATCACCACACGCTATTTCCCGAATATTGACGCCCCGGACGATGGTCAGTCGATCACTTCGAACAGGCTGACGATCCAGATCACCTGAAACAGGAGCGCAAATACAACGAACCCCGCCTGATAGCGTTCTGATCGCCAGACCAGCGCCAATATGGTTCCGGCAATCAGCACCGCTTGGCGAACCGGGTAATACCAGCCATAGTGGGCTGCATAATAGTCACCGCCCTTGATCAGGGTGTCGATAACATCGACGACCAAAAGCACTAGCAGCAAAACATAAAAGCTCCGGCTGCGCTTTTGGAGGCAATCACCATATCCCTGATATTCGTCCATGCGATCTGGAAACAGAATCGCCGACAAGGCTGCAAACAGGCTAGCGTAGAATATCAGGAAGAAATAGATTGCGAAGGACCAGTTCGGGCGATGGGCGAGCGCGAATTCAAACCACCAGAAATGAATGATGAACAGTAGCAGGAATAGCACCCAGCCTATGTGTAGGAGATAAATTTTCTCCCGCCCCGGATGTTGAACGAAACGCGTGAGGCCGATAATCAGGCGACTAACGCTGAGCCCCAGCACCATTCCTACGATGATGCGGATATGCGTAAAGATTTCTACACTGGAAGGAACGTGCGGCAACTCGTTCATGTCACCTCGCGATGCTGCAACTGGATCAACATACGCAGGTTATCAAAACCTGTTTTTTTGTATTTTTACTTCCCGGCGGTATCAGTTCGATTATCTCGGTAGAAGCTCTTAGTTATACAAAATCCTTGCTGACTGGTTTGCCCCTTTCTCCGAATATAGTTACCCCACATTTTTCGTGAATCCATCTGCCGTTAACTGGGCATGGGATTATGAGTGCAAAGCGGCATCACTCTAGCGGCACATTTTTAACATAGCTGTCTACCATGCTCAGCTTCCTGAGGCTTGCCTAGGTTGTCGCTACCTGACAAAAGTTAACAGGCCCATAGCTCACCGGAAAAATTAAATATTGGTAACACCTGGAACATAAGTCCGTCTTTCGAGCAGACCTAACAAGCTCGCTACGGTAGATGTCAACACCAGGTAAATCACCCCCGCCCAGAGAAAGACCATAAAAAAGTCCAGCGTGCGTGAGCCAATATCTGACGCAACCGCGGTGATCTCCACTACACCGATCGTAAAAGCAATAGAGGTAAATTTGAGTTCGATGATCGCCTCGTTTGACCATTGAGGAATCACGCGACGCAATGCCTGTGGCAGCAGAATATGGCGAATAGCCTGCCACTGGCTCATCCCACACGCCCGTGCAGCTACCAACTGCCCTTTTGGCACCGACAGCACTGATCCACGAAAATACTCTGCCTGATAAGCCGCACTATTAAGTGTGATGGCGATAACAGCAGCCGTGAATGCATCGAAAACAATCCCGACATGAGGCAGCCCCAAATAGATAAAAAACATTTGCACTAGCATGGGTGTTCCGCGGAACAACTCCACATACCCAGTGCTAATCCAATAAAAAAAACGATTGCCATACACCCGAGCCCAACACAGTATGAGCCCTAGAAAGAACCCCAACGTAATCGCAATTATCCACAGCGACAGCGTAACAGGAACACCCGCAAGCAGAGAGGGCAGCCATTCAATCCCAAATTCGATGAACTCCTGCATGGCTCACCCGTGCTCGGCAATAACGTTGAGAAAAGCGCGTGTCCGCTCGTGGGTAGATTGATTGAACATGACTTCAGGCTTCCCTTGCTCAACTATATATCCATGTTCCATAAAAATAATCTCGTCAGCAGCTTGACGTGCGAAGCTCATTTCATGAGTCACGACCACCATTGTCATCCCTTCCTTGGCGAGCTGTTGCATCACTTTCGTCACTTCTCCCGTTAGCTCAGGATCAAGCGCCGATGTTGGCTCATCAAACAGCAAAACATCGGGATCCATCGCCAAAGCACGCGCTATCGATACACGTTGTTGCTGGCCACCGGAAAGTTCAGCTGGATAAGCATTTGCCCTATCGGTCAAGCCGACCCGCTCTAGTTCTTGATGTGCCCGTTCAGTGGCGGAAGTTTTATCTTTACCCTTCACTTTGATCTGGCAAATACGCACATTGTCGAGCACAGTTAAGTGAGAAAACAGGTTGAAATCTTGGAAAACAAAGCCCATTCGCGCCCTCATTGCATCAATATTAGTGTCCAAGACTTCTTCACCGTTTAGCTTGATACAACCGGCATCCGGTATGGTGAGATAGTTAATACATCTCAACAAAGTACTTTTACCCGACCCTGAAGGGCCAATCAGCACCTTGGTTTCACCTTTTCTCAAACTAAAGCTGATGCCTTTGAGAACATCCACCCCATCGTAGGCTTTTTTCAGGTCTTGCACGTCCAGAATCAGATCGTTGGCCATTGTAGGCTGAACCCCTTATATTATTTTTCAAAGCCTGGTACGGCCAGCTTACGCTCAAAAGCGTACAGCAAGCTGTTACCCGCACGATTAAGAATGAAGTACATAAGCGCGATCACGGCAAACACGGTCAAAACATTTCCCTGAGTACTGGTAATGATATAGTGTGCCTGGCGTGTAAGCTCAACGACACCAATCACATAAGCCAGAGAAGTCTCTTTAATCGCGGAAGAAAACTCGTTTGTCCACGGGCCAATCGCATGGCGTGCTGCCTGCGGGAACATGATGTGCCGGATGGCACTTAATTTGGACATCCCCATGGCGCGAGCTGCCATCATTTGCCCGGCAGGCACTGACTGAAATGCACTACGAAAAATCTGCGACTGGTAAGCCGCTGAGCGCAGCCCCATGGCAAGAACAGCGGCACCAAATGCTGAAACATCCCAAACGCCCGAGATACCGTAATAGAATATGAACAACATGATGATGATCGGAATGCCGCGAAAAATACGTTCATACACTTTTAATGGCCACTGCACCAGGCGTGACTTAGGCCCATAGAGCTGGATTAAACAAATCGCCATCCCAAGCACAAAACCGATCAATAGAAGCGCCGCTAACAGAACAATGGCAACGCCTAACCCTTTAAGCAAGAAAGGGAAATCACGTATCAATACGTCATAGATATTCATGAAAGCTTCCCTACGAGGCAGACAGGAAGCGCCCTAAATAAAATCAGGCCGCTTCTTAATAAACCGAAAAGTTATTCGTTACCTAACTCGGGAAGACCAGCAACAGGCTTTTGATAAGTGTCAACAAAGTCGGGCATATGACCGGGAATCGCAGGAGGCGTTACGCCAGGAATGTATTCTTCAACAATCTCACCCCACGTACCATCTTCATAAGCTGTCAGAATCCCTTGGTTTAGAATGCCTAGAATTTCCTGAGGGTCACCTTTTGTAACGGCAAGTGCTAACGGGGCACGTATGTAAATTTTACCTGCCATTTTTACCGGTCTGCCCGCGTTGATATATTCCTGAGCAGATGTATCGTCGACGATTACGGAGGAAATACGACCAATGGCCATATCATCAACCGCAGTGACATAGTTATCGTACCTGGCAAGTTCGACGTCTATATCACTGGAGTTCACAACATTCTCTTCCATCCAGGCTTGCTGTGAAGAGCCACCTTGAACACCCACGCGTGCACCACAGCACACGGCAGTAAAGATGTTTTGATCAGAATCCTCCGGTACCAACACAACATCGTTCGTTTCCCACCAAGGGATTGTAAAGTCGATATTCTGACTGCGCTCTTCCGTCACCGTCAGCCCAGTTGCGAGAATATCAATTCTTTCTGCCGCTAACGCAGGGATCAAGGATGAAAAGGGCATATCCTGAAACTCAATTTCAAAACCAGCCTCATCTGCAATGGCCTCCATTGCATCAATGGCAATACCTTTGAATTGACCACTCTCAACGTATGCCCAAGGCGGAAAAGCAGCTTCCACACCGACAGTGTAAGTTTCCTGAGCATGCGCAGAGGTTATAAAAAAGCTTCCACTAATAGCCGAACAAAGCATTGCGGTGGATACAAAAGATAGTTTTTTCATAATAAGATGCCCTGTGATTTGGATTTATTGTCAGTAGCATGGGAGTTTGGTCAGCTCTGAGCATGCTTGTCAAGTTAACGAGCTAGCAATTGTCTTGCCAAATTTAATTTAATAAGATAAACATTTATTAAGGCCTGTTTACATGGGTAATCATAAAACCAAAGGCTAAGGCTAATGCCGCCATGCTTTCGCTGAACACAATCAGCGGCCCATAAGCAACCACGACCAAGTGAATCTTGCTCGTGTTACCCGCGCGACTTTTACCCCTTCGACGGCGCTACTGGGTCTCGGCAACTCCCTCCCAAAAATGATCATCCTCCCATTCAAGCTCATGCAGTGCCCAAGTACGGGCGTCACGGGTTAGCACCCATTCGCCGTTGATGCGCTCTCAGCGGGAGGCGGCACGCCACCGGCCATCGACGCGCACGCACTCTTCGACATAGTGCCATTGCTCGTCAATGCGTAGTTGCATGGGTTGGATCCAGCGCTGCAGCCACACATCGCCGTCGGTGCTGTAACGTCGGTGCTGTAACCATCCCTAAAATCGGTGCATGCGTGATTAGAGTTCTCCAGCCTACAATGAGGCAATCGGAGAACGGCATGAAGAAATAACGGTACACCGAATCTCAGATCGTCAAGACCCTGAAGGAAGTCGAGGGCGGACGCCTGGTCAAGGAAGTATGTCGGGAGTACGGCATCTCCGATGCGACCTACTACAACTAAAGCCAAGTACGGCGGCATGGAAGCGTCTTAAATAGCTGGAAAAGGAAAGCCGCCGTCTGAAGCAGATGTACGCCGAGCTCAGCCTCGACCACAAGCTTCTGAAGGATGTCATCGAAAAAAGCTGTAAAGCCGGCTGTTCGACGAGAACGGGTGGATTATCTCAAGCAGGCTCATGGCGTTAGTCTCCGACGGGCCTGCCGTATCGCTGGCATCAGTGACTCTGTGTACCGGTATCGGCCAAACACCTCCCGGGATGAACCAGTAATTGCAGCGCTTCAAAGCGCAACTAACCGCTATCTCGCCTACGGCTTCAGAAAAACCTTCAAGGTGCTGCAACGCTGGGGGGTATGGATGGAATCACAAGCGGGTCCACCGGCTATATTGTGCACTCAACCTGAATAAACGACGACGGGGCAAGAAACGGCTCCCGACACGAAACCCGGGGCCATTGAGCGTACCAGCCTCCGTCAATCAATGCTGGGCCATGTGAGCGACAGTCTGTTCAGTGGTCGCCGGTTTCGGACGTTTAACGTGCAGGACGACTTTAACCGGGAGGTACTGGCTATCGAGATTGACCTGAATCTGCCAGCACTCAGGGTCATATTGGTGAGGCTAAAACTCAATCAGAGTTAGCGCTCAATGCAATACACCAGCTCAACTACTTTGAATCGCCCCGGATATTC
>NZ_JBQSXT010000011.1:0-121702 GCF_052378605.1 Halomonas sp. AOP27-A1-41 | reverse complement strand
GGTATGCGTAGCCTGCATAGAGCGTTGCTTGCGAGCCAACTTTTCGTACAAAGCCTAAGCTTCAACCCTCGCGCTTTGCGCCGCTCGGCAAGCTGGGCGGCGGAAAACAGCAGCAGCTTGTCTTTATCTCTTGGGGTTAATTCCATAGGGCGCCTCCATCAGAATCGATTAAGTTAACCAAATACGTGGAATATGGGCCTCGCGCTCAATCCAGCGCGGGCGCAGCAATTGCCAGGCCTGTTCGCACAGCGCCCAGGCTTCATTTCGTGAGTCACCCAGATAGCGCAGCAATAAAACGTCCTGGCGCACCGTTACCGCCCAGCGTGGGTTATCCGGCAGGGCATTACGCAGCTCCTCAATCGCCGCTGGCGCATCACTCATTCCCACCGCCCAAAGCGTGGCCTGCACCGTAGCGCCGCCCTGCCCCCAGCGCCCCATAAAGCGCGGGTGTAACGGGTCTAACGGCTGGCGTTCTAGCCACAGCGGCTTGCCATCCAGCGTCAAACGAAAATACTGCTCAATGCGTCCTGATAAGTATGGCAACTCGCTCGCCGGGCGGCCCAAGGCCATGACTTCCCAGCCTAAACAGCGAGCACTGCCGTGAAGATCAATATGGGTACGCTGTTCGCCTTTAGAGCCATCAAAGGCAATGGTTTCCTGAGGTAGCCACTCAAGCGTTGCGCCATCGGCGACCTCAAGTTCAGTGCGCTGGCTCCAGGCCACGCCTTGGCTATCGGCCTTATAAAGCTTATTCGCCGCCGGGGTGGTCAACAGGGCATGTGCGCCCTGCTCGACGTGAGCCTTGATGGTGAGCGCGTCGCCGCTGACCAATCCGCCGGGTGGGTGCAGTACGTAGATATGGCACGCCTCCTGGCTGCCTTCAGGATAAAACGGCCGCTGGACCCGAAGTGGCCCTTGGTGGCGTGCCTGGATTAACCGCGTGGCGCCATCGCGCTTGGCAAAACGCAGCGCCAGTGAGGCCGCCCAGTGGCGTTCCTGGTCAAAGCGGTGGCCGGAGCCCGCAAGCGGTGGGGCGAGTTCGCGCAAGGTCATGGAAGACAGTCGCATCCTTTTGAATAGGTCATAGCCTTTCAAATGCAAGGAATGCGCCAAAATGGGGAAAAGTGGACTTTTACTATCGCTGCAAAGTTTTAGCCGTCATAACCCATCAGCACTAACGGCTTTTTGCACCAAAAAAGATCATTAAAAGGGTCGGCCGCACCAAAAATAACAAGTAGTTAACCGCCCCTTGTGTGGCAAAAGACCACACGCCCAACACTTCTTATTTGGGAACTTTCCGATACTATTGGGCCATCCTCCGTCAACAGCTTGTCTGTTGCCCACCAAGGTAGATGGCTTCGTGCAGTTACAATGCTCAGCAAACAAGCTCTGGTATCGCATTGCGCTTTGTATGGCGTTTGTGGCGATGCAGCTGCTGTTAGTTGGGCCGCTGATTTCACAGTATCAGTCCGATGGGCAACATCACGCGCATCACGAAGCTAGTCATCACTCTAGCCATCAAGGCGGCGGTCATCATCAACATACTGCCCCTCAAGCAAGCCACCATCATCATGCGGGCCATGCTGAAGAAGTAGAACCGATATTCAACTGGTTCCACCAATGTGGTTACTGTGCCATCTGGCAACAGTTTCCAACGGCGCATACCTCTCTCCCTCCGATCAGCTTGCAAGCGTTTATTACGCATGACCAGCTGCTGACGCAACCGACACAGGCTATAAAGTCCTGTGATAACTACCCCCACGCGCTAACGCGCGCCCCGCCCTTTTTTCGGATCGTATAACGCCACATCGTCAGCCTTTTTAGCCTGAAGTTTGCTTCTGGCTGGCGGCTGTCTACACCAAAAAAAGGGATCATCATGCCGCATCTAACTATTGGGCATGGCGTCGTTACGCCTGCCCGCTTAAAAAACCGTTTTCAACGACACGTACTGACATTAAGCGTCGCTGCCGCATCGAGCGTTGTTGCTCAAGGCGTATGGGCACAGGCGCCTGCCGCTCACCACGAGCATCATCATGCGTTAAACACGATGGTCGTGACCGCTGTACCGCTAAGCTCACCGCTCACGGTGGAAACCGACCCGCGTATACCGCGGCAACCGGCCCCTGCCAGCGACGGCGCCGACTACCTTCAGACCATCCCCGGGTTCTCTGCCATTCGTAACGGTGGCACCAACGGTGATCCGGTGTTCCGTGGCATGTTTGGCTCACGTCTTCGCGTGCTGACCAATGGCAGCCAAATGCTAGGCGCCTGCCCGGCAAGAATGGATGCGCCTACGTCTTATATCTCACCTGAAAATTACGACAGCCTCACCGTCACCAAAGGGCCGCAGTCCGTTCTGTGGGGCCCCGGCGCTTCAGCGGCAACGGTGCGCTTTGACCGCGGCCCGGAGGAGTTCGATGAAGCCGGTGTGCGAGTGGATGGCAGCGTCATGCTGGGTACCTATGGGCGCTTTGATCGCCGCATTGATGCCGCTTTAGGCAATAAAGACGGCTACCTGCGCATTACCGGCAATCAATCCGAAGCTAATGACTATCAGGATGGCGATGGCAACGCCGTGCCCTCGTTATGGGATAAGTGGAACGGTGACATAGCGCTTGGATGGACACCCGACAACGATACCTGGCTTGAAGTCACCGCAGGCCGAGGAAACGGCGAAGCGCGCTATGCCGGGCGAGGTATGGATGGCAGCAAATTTCTGCGCGAAACCGTGGGCATCCGTTTTCAGCGCGAGAATTTAGGTGAACACTGGAAACGTCTGGAAATGCAGGCCAACTATGCCTATGCCGACCATATTATGGATAACTTCACGCTGCGCTCACCGGGCAGCATGGACATGGGTGGTGGCATGGACATGGGCAGCGGCATGGACATGGGTGGTGGCATGGACATGGGCAGCGGCATGGACATGGGTGGTGGCATGGACATGGGCGGCGGCATGGACATGGGCAGCGGCATGGATATGGATGGCGGTATGGACATGAGTGACGGCATGGCCATGCGGCTAGACCGTCGCACCCGCAGCGCGCGCGTCGCATCAACGTGGGAGTGGGAAAACACCACGTGGACGGCCGGTGTCGATGTCGAGCATCAGGTACATCGCAATCTGGATGGCGAACACTGGCAGCCCGACTACGAGCAGACCCAGTTTGGCGCCTTCAGCGAAGTCACCCGTTTTATCGATGAACGTGACCGTCTTATTGGCGGCGCCCGCGTAGACCGCTACCGCGTCAGTGACGAAAGCCTGGACACAGCTACCACAGGCCTCACCCGCCGCGACACTCTGCCCAGCGCTTTTATCCGCTATGAGCAGGATTTAGCCTCAGCACCGGTCACCTGGTATGCCGGGGTCGGGCATGTGGAGCGCTTTCCCGATTACTGGGAATTGAGCTCTAGTCAGGCAGGCCCGGCCGGTAGTTTGAATGCCTTTGACGGTGTTCAACCCGAAAAAACCACCCAGTTGGATATAGGCGCGCAGTATAACGACCAGCGCTTAAGCGCATGGGTGTCCGGGTATGCAGGATACGTTAACGATTTCATCTTGTTTGATTACAACACCGCGGGCATGGGCGGTACTCAGATCGATAACATTGATGCTCAGATTGCGGGTGCCGAAGTGGGCGCTAGCTATCAACTAACCGACAACTGGGTAAGCAATGCCTCGCTGGCCTATGCCTGGGGGCGAAATGCCAACGACGATGAGGCATTACCACAGATCCCACCGCTGGAAGCCAAGGTCGGCCTGACCTATGCACACGATGACTACTCTGTGGGTGGCCTATGGCGTGGTGTTGCGGCACAAAACCGTATTGCGCTCGAAAAAGGCAATGTCGTCGGCCAGGATCTGGAATCGTCGTCAGGCTTCGGGGTGTTCTCGCTTAACGGTGCCTATCAAGCAAGCAACCACCTAACGCTAAGTGTGGGGGTGGATAACGTTTTCGATACCACCTACACCGAACACTTGAATCTGGCGGGTAATGCAGCCTTTGGCTATCCCGCTGATTTGGATCGCGGCATTAATGAGCCTGGCCGCATGGTGTGGGCACGGGCCGACTTCAGCTTCTGATTCATTCAGGTGCTCAGTAGAGCACCTGTTTACCCTTACCGCTTAAAACCACCAGGCTAGATGCCTGGTGGTCTGGAGAGACTTCATGTCGACCACGTCACCCCCACAAGAAGGTAAACGCAAGACCTTCGACCTGTATCGCGCCGTTTGGCGCTGGCACTTTTACGCCGGCCTTTTGGTTCTGCCGTTCATGATCACCCTGGCAATTACTGGGGGCCTTTATCTTTTCAAGGACGAACTGGATGCACTCATACACGCTGATGTGAAGCGCGTAGCCGTTCAAGAGGCGACGCTCCCTCCCTCTACGCTGGTAAGCGCAGCCCTTACGGCTCACCCTGGCACTGCCGTAAAATTCACCGACCCCGCCACGCCGAAAAGCTCGGCGGAGATCACAGTGAATACTGCCTCGGGCGAGCGGTTAGCCGTTTACGTCAATCCGTATACTGCCAATGTGCTGGGGGCGCTGGATGACCGCGGCACGGTGATGTGGACCGTTCGCTATCTGCACAGTTTGAAATACTTTGGACCTACAGCGCGCAAACTGATTGAAATAGCCGGCGGCTGGGCAACCCTGCTAGTGCTCACCGGCATTTACCTCTGGTGGCCACGGCGTAAAGGCAAAGGCGGCGTGATTAGCGTGCGCGGCAAGCCAAAAAGCCGCGTGTTCTGGCGTGATCTGCATGCCGTGCTGGGTATTTTTGTCGGTGGGTTTATCGTCTTTCTGGCGATCACCGGAATGCCTTGGTCGGGCGTGTGGGGCGCGCAGGTTAATCAGTGGGCTAACGGTAACAATTTCGGCTACCCCTCTGGTGTGCGCGTTGAAGTGCCCATGTCGGAAGCGCGTTTAAACGCGCAAAGCCCGACAAACTGGTCACTCGAACAGGCACAAATTCCAGAATCCACACAGGGACCAGGCCAGGCAACGAGCATTGGCCTTGACGGCGCTGTCGCCATCTTCGATGAGCTGGGATTGCATCATGGCTATGCGGTCAGCCTGCCCACCACAGAGACCGGCGTGTACACCGGATCAGTCTATCCTAATGACCTTAGCCAACAGCGCGTGGTGCATCTTGATCAGTACAGCGGCGAGCGCTTGATCGACATGAGCTACTCCGATTACGGGCCCCTGGGTCGCTGGTTGGAATTTGGTATCAACGTGCATATGGGCCAGCAGTTTGGTCTGGCCAACCAACTGCTCTTTTTGACCGTGTGCGTGGCGATTATCCTGCTGGCGGTATCGGCCGCAGTAATGTGGTGGAAGCGCCGCCCCTCACGCGCAATGGGCGTACCGCCACTACCGGCAGACAAACGCGTTTTCCGGGGTCTGATTGCCATTCTGGCGATAGGCGGATTGATTTTCCCGCTGGTAGGCGCGTCGTTGATCGTCATGCTGCTGCTTGATTGGCTGATTGTGCGCCCGCTCCAGGAGCGGAGGCTGGTTAACCAGCCAAGGTAACACCTCAGTTTCTATCACTCCCTCTTTCTGGCCCCCTTGGGGCCAGAAGCTCAGGTTTATCTAAATCTCAATTTACGCCTCTCGCTCTATCTTTCCCGCTACTCACACGCGCCACAGAATAGCCACTATCGGTATGCCTTCAAGTATCGAACGATGCCAGCGCAAGACCCGTTGATGCCTTGGCCAACTAAAGCGATACATTAATAGCGCATTTGCGCTTATTGCCTCATAAACTCATGCCTATTTCAGTCTACCTCAGCACGTTTATCCGCTTGACATTAAATTATTTGCGCCACAAACTTAGCCGAGGCTATACTTGTTTCCACAGCGCAAAATGATTACACGGAGTAACACTGCTTCGTCTACTATCTACCTCATGTCGAGTCTGGAGCTTAATAATGGCAACAAAACATGCTGTGATTCTATTGGGAATGCTGCCTTTCAGTACCTTGGCAGCGGCTGATGAAACGCCCCTCAACGTGGTGGCAACCATTGGCATGATTGCCGATGTGGCACAGGAGGTAGGCGGCGAATGCGTTAGCGTCCAGGCCATGATGGGCCCCGGGATCGACCCGCATCTTTTCCAGGCCAGCGCCAGCGATGTTTCGCTGTTGCGCGGCGCCGAACAGATTCTTTACTCGGGCTACGCCCTGGAAGGCCAGCTGGGTTCGGTGCTGGAAAATTTCTCTTCGCGCACCCCGACGCTTGCTGTCGCGCCCTCTTCGATCGACCCTTCATCGCTGATTACCGCGCAGGATATCTACGGCATCGATCCGCACCTGTGGATGGATGTTTCGCTTTGGGCGCAAACGCTGCCGACGCTAAGCGATACCTTTATTGAAGCGCGCCCCGACTGCGCGGATACTATTGAGGCCAACACCGAACGATACCAGACCGAACTGTTGGCGCTCCACAAGTGGGTCAAGGAGAGTATCGCGACCATTCCCGAGAGTCAGCGCGTGCTGGTGACCGCCCACGATGCGTTTAGCTACTATGGGCGCGCCTACGATATCGACGTTGAAGGTATTCAAGGCATCAGCACCGAAACCGAAACCGGCATTGCCGATATCCGCAACATGGCGACGAGTGTGGTAGAGCGCGACGTACCGGCGGTGTTCGTTGAAAGCACCATCAATCCGCGCACCGTCCAGGCGGTGATCGACGCGGCCAAGCAGCGTGGCCATGACGTTGTGGTTGGCGGCGAGCTTTATTCCGACGCCATGGGCGATGACGGTACCGTCGACGGCACCTATATGGGTATGATCTACCGTAATACCCAGCATATCGTTAACGCACTCGGCGGCACACTTTCCCCACTGCCCGATGAGCTCAACGACTGGGCAAGCGAGTGGCAGCTCGACCAACAGGGATAAAAGGGCATACTCTCGATGGTAACATCTGCAAGTGCCGAGCCCGCTCTCAGCATCAACAATTTGACCGTGAGCTATCACAACCAGCCCGTGCTTTGGGATATCAATCTCGATATCCCGGCGGGCGTGATGGCGGGAATTGTCGGCCCCAACGGCGCAGGCAAAAGCACGCTGATCAAAAGCCTTTTAGGGCTGGTGCCATCGCTTTCCGGCGAGGTGCTGGTGCACGGCAAGCCTTATGCCGCCCAGCGCAAGCGAGTGGGCTACGTGCCCCAGCGCTCGAGCGTGGATTGGGACTTTCCCACCACCGCGCTCGATGTGGTGACCATGGGCCTTTACGGGCGCCTTGGCTGGTTCAAGCGCCCCGGGCGCCGAGAACGTAAAGAGGCGATGGACGCGCTCGACATGGTCAGCATGAGCGAGCTTGCCCACCGCCAGATCAGCCAGCTTTCCGGCGGCCAGCAACAACGCGTGTTTCTGGCCCGCGCACTGGTGCAACAGGCCGACGTTTACTTTCTGGACGAACCCATGGCCGGGGTCGATGCCACCACCGAACGGGCGATCATCGATATACTGCGCCGCCTGCGTGATGCGGGAAAGACGCTTATCGTCGTCCACCACGATCTGCAAACTGTCGGTACCTACTTCGACTGGCTATTGCTACTGAACGTGCGCGTGATTGCCAGTGGCGACGCCAAAGACGTTTTCAAGATCGACAACCTCCGCCAGGCCTACGGCGGCCAGATCGCGCTGCTGGGTGACCACGAGTCATTAACGTTTCCCGCCTCAAAAGTGACCTGACCCATGCAGTGGCTCGAACTTCTATCGGATTATACCTTTCAAAACGTGGTGATCGGCGCCTCGCTTCTGGGCCTGATCAGCGGCCCCTTGGGCTGCTTTGCGGTGCTGCGCCGTCAAAGCCTGCTGGGCGACGCCATCTCCCACGCGGCTCTTCCGGGAATATGCCTGAGCTTCATCATTACCGGCAGCCGCGATATTGGCGGCATCATGATCGGCTCGCTTGCTACCGGCTCTCTTGCCGCGCTGATCATGCTGCTGCTCACCCGCAAAAGCCGCCTGAAAACCGATGCGGGGCTAGGCGTTTGCCTGAGCCTCTTCTTTGCCGTTGGTATCGTGCTGCTCACCTACATTCAAGGCACCAGCAACGCCGCCCAGGGCGGGCTTGAGGCCTTTTTATTCGGCCAGGCCGCCGCCACGCTGCGCTCGGATCTGTGGGTGATGGGTGGCGTGACGCTGGTAACGCTTTCGCTGCTCGCCGCCTTCTGGAAGCAGGCCAAGCTGGTCACGTTCGACGCCGAGTACGCCCGAACGCTTGGCATGCCCGCCACGGCCATCGAGGCGACACTGACCGCCATGGTCGCACTGGCGGTGGTGGTCGGCTTGCAGATGGTCGGCGTCATTTTGATGGCGGCGATGATCGTTGCCCCGGCGGCGGCCGCGCGCCAGTGGAGCCGCCACCTGGGCACCATGCTTGCCATCGCGGCGGGCGTGGGTATCGTCAGCGGAGTCTCCGGCGCGACGATCAGCACGCTGTCGCGCGGGCTTGCTACCGGCCCGCTGATCGTACTAACCGCCACGGCCATCGTGCTGCTGTCGCTGGCGCTGGCGCCAGGGCGCGGGCTTTTATGGGGCATCATGAAACACTACCTCCAGAAAGCCGAGCTTCAAAAACGCCAGCTTCTCTACACGCTATATAAACACCCGGCCCGGCCTGCATCACGGCGTTTATCGCTGAGCGCACGGCTCACCCTTGCCCTGTTAAAACGCCAAGGCTACCTGACCCGCTCACAAGGTGAAGCGGACTGGGGGCTGACGACAACAGGGCAGGCAAAAGCGCGCCAGGTGGTCGCCACGTTCGAGGAGGTCGCGCCATGATCGCAGAGCTTCTCAACAGTACCGCGCTTCCCATCATTCTGGTCGGCGCCATGGTGGGTATCGCCTCATCAGCGGTGGGCACGTTTTTGGTGCTGCGCGGCAACAGCATGCTGTCGGATGCCATCAGCCATTCGATCGTGTTCGGCATCGTGATCGTCTGGATACTGACCAAGCAGCAGAGCGGGCCGGTGCAGCTCATCGGCGCCGCGCTGACCGGGCTTTTGACAGTATTTCTCACCGAGGCGCTGGCCAATACCAAGCGGGTGAAGCAGGACGCCGCCATCGGACTGGTGTTCCCAGCACTCTTCTCCATTGGCGTGTTACTACTCAATATCTACGCCCACGACGTGCATATCGACACCCACACCGTGCTGTTGGGTGAAATCGGGTTTGTCTGGCTGGATACCGTCGAGCTTTTCGGCCTGCCGATTCCCCAGGCGCTGGTCTCGATGAGCGTAATGACGCTGCTCAACTACGCGTTTATCGGGCTCTTCTATAAAGAGCTGAAGCTCGCCACCTTCGATCCCGCGCTGGCCAAAACCTTTGGCTTCATGCCGACGATCCTGTTCTATGTACTTTTGATGCTGACCAGCTCCACCGCCGTGGCGGCCTTCGACGCCGTGGGGGCGGTGCTGTTCATCGCCTTTGCCATTGTTCCCGCCTCCGCCGCCTATTTGCTGACTGACCGCCTGTGGATGATGTTCATTTTCGGCGCGCTGATCTCGATCGCCTCGAGCATTTCCGGCTATTTCCTCGCGGTGCATTTCAACGTCTCCATCGGTGGCATGATGGCGGTAATGACCGGCGTATTTCTGATACTGGCCTTTTTGGGCGGGCCGCGCTACGGGCTGATTACCCAAATGCTGAAGCGCCGCCGGGCGCGGCAGGCGCCGATGGAGCCGCCTTCATTGTTTTGAAAGGCTAAACGCCAGACCAGGGCGCCACTTGCAACGACGAAGACGCACGCTTTTATAAAGGCCCTATCCACGTGAGCGCTCGTTCAGTATTACTAGCGCACCAGTAATAAGCGCTCGCATACCTTCCTCTAATTCCGCCTCCATTTCGGCCTCCTCCAGGCCGCGGCTCGCCCCCTCGACAGGCTCTTTCCCCACTACCGAATAAATCGTATCGGCGACGGAAAAGCATTGAAAAGCTATAGTCGCCAGAAGCCAGCGAGCTTGCTCCTGGGAGATATCATAAACCTCAGCAATATGGTTTTGATGTGCACGAATTTTTTCAATCATGGGCTGAGTGGCAGCCAAGCGACGGATCACATAGGGCGTTAATCCTGGGTGAGCTTTGACAAACTCGCTTATCGATGCGGCAAAAGTGGATAGATACTCTTTCAATTCCCCGGGCGCATCATTGGAAGCTCGTGGAATATTCCAACGTTGAAATATTTCTTCGGCCACTAAGCATTTCAGCGCCTTTAAATTGGGCACATGCTTATAAAGCGCCATATGGCTGATGCCTAGCGCGCTGGCCACCCCGACAAAGGTGATGTTGGGTAGGCCGATTTCGATACCCGCATTCGCAATACGCTCAAGCGTGATGGTAGGCGGCCGCCCGCGTGCTTTAACTGGCTGTTGCGTGGTCATATTGCATCCTTAATCGCTGACGTTCCTTATCTAGCCACTCACTCACTTTAGGGTCAATTAGTTGATTGGCATGCAATTATATTAATTAGTTTATTGCCATGAAACTAATTATCTATTAGCCTATTTAAACGCGACTAATTCTCGTTACAAACTACTGCTATGCAGGTTCGATAATCCCCTATGGCCGAGTCATAACGCTTCATGAGCACGCACGATACATCGAGATCCCAAGGTAAGAGCCCCATCAGCCAAGTGTTGGCCCCTATACGCACACGGCTTTTTGCCGCGGCAATGCTGGCGGGCATCGGCACGATATTAACGATGGTGCCGCTTGCCGGTATGGCACATATCGCCAAGATTCTTGTGTCTGATCCAGGCGCCGCCTGGGAGTTATCAACCGCCAGCATGCGTGAAATCGGCTGGGTGGTAGCAGCCAGCATCGTGAGCCTCTTTGTCGGCATGGGGTGCATGTTTCTCGGCGAGCTGGTAGCGCACCTGGCGGATAACAAACTCACCTACCAGCTACGCTTGGCTGTTATGCGACGCTTGTCCCAAGCACCGCTTGGCTGGTTTACCAGCCGCGCATCCGGCGACGTAAAACAGGCGATGCAAGACGATATTGCGACGCTGCACAGCCTGACCGCGCACTTTTACACGGCGGTAGGACGCGCGTTTGGCGCCTTACTGATCTCGGTGGTCTACCTGATCATGCTGGATTGGAAAATCGCCGTTATTACGTTACTGCCTCTTCCCGGTTTCTTTCTTTTCCTGCGCCGACTCATGCAAGCCAGCAAAGCCAATATGGGTGAGTTTATTGCCCAGCTTGAGCGCATGAATAACGCCATTAATGAATTTGTCTGCGGCATTCCCGTCGTCAAGGCCTTCGGTACGACCGGACAAGCCTATCGTGGCTACCAAGCAGCAGTGGATAGCTTTGCCCATGCATTTGAGCAATTTACCCGCCCTCTGGTCGCTTCTATGGCACATGTTCATGCGATGGTGACAACGGTGACGATATTGGGACTGGCGCTCACGGTTGGCATATTTTGCGTCGCCAACGGCTGGTCAGAACCGGTCGATCTGTTGCCATTCATTCTAGTAGCCCCCGGTATCTGTGCTCCGTTACTGCTGCTGCATACCTTGCTGCACGACTTAGGCAGTGCCGTTGGCGCCGCCCAACGCGTCATGGCACTGCTTGAAACGCCGGTATTGCCATCAATCCCCTCCAGTGAGTGCCAGCTCCCCAACGATCATGAAGTTCGCTTTGAAAATGTCAGTTACGTCTATAACAATGCCCAAAACGGGCTATCGAACCTGCACTTTACTCTTGCACCTGGCAGCGTTACGGCGATTGTTGGCCCTTCGGGGGCAGGCAAATCCACCCTGGCACGCCTGATGCTGCGCTTTTTTGACCCCACCCATGGGCGCATTACGTTAGGCGGGGTGGATCTGCGCCATCTTGAGATGTCAACGCTCTACCAGCGGATTGGTTTTGTTCTGCAGGACGTGCGTCTGATCCATGCCAGCATTCGAGACAACATTGCGTTGGGCCGCCCTTCGGCCAGCCAACAGGAAATCGAGGATGCCGCTCGCGCGGCGAATATTCACGAACGTATCGCCGCACTCCCTAACGGCTATCGATCGATGGTTGGCGAGGATATTCAACTGTCAGGTGGCGAGCAACAGCGCGTCAGTATTGCCCGCGCCATGTTACTTGATCCGCCTCTATTGGTGCTGGACGAGCCGACAGCAGCGGTTGACGCCAGCAATGAGCTGGCCATCCAGCAGGCTCTGTCGCGTTTAACCCGGGGGCGGACGCTTGTGATTATTTCGCATCACCTAAAGTCGATCATCCACGCCGACCATATTCTGGTACTCGATGGCGGCACGGTTGCTGAGCAAGGCAATCACGACCAGCTACTGGCCAGCAATGACCTTTATGCTCGCCTTTGGGCACTGGAAGAGAAAACAAACTCACTGGAATCGAAGGTGGCAGCGTGCTGAAAATGCTCAATCAACTGCTTGGCGAAGACACCGCGCTCTTGCGTCGCTATCTCGGTCTGGTCACTGTCTATGGTGTGCTAAGCGGTCTGACCATCTTGGCCCTTATCCCTCTTCTCTATTACCTCCTGATTGGCCAACTCAGTGTGGCCACCACATGGCTAGTAGTGCTGCTTTTCGGCATCCTAATCTGTTGGGGAGTGCGATGGCACGTGGAGCAGGCAGGCGTCCGTGTCGGCGTCGCCATCTTGCAGTCGGGCCGCCATCGCCTTGGCGAACACGTGATCCATCTGCCGGTTGGCTGGTTTACCGCGACAAATACCGCGCGCCTTAGCCATGTAACCACGCAGGGTATGATGGCGGTGGCCCAGCTTCCTGCTCACGTCTTTACACCGGTGATCAGCGGGCTTGTCACGCCTATCGTTCTCCTTGCCGCGCTATTGGTGTTGCATGCACCGCTGGGCATTGCGGCGCTGGTCGCGCTGCCGCTACTTTTGGGGGTTTTATTACTCACCGCCAAGCTTGCCCAGCATGCCGACAGGGCCTTCCAGCAACACTTTTCTGATACCAGTCAGCGCATGGTCGAGTTCGCCAGTGCCCAGACAGTCTTACGCGCCTTTAGTGGGAACAACCACAGCACACGCTTCTTAGAACAGGCCATGGAACAACAGCACCGCTCGGGAACAAGGCTGGCTTGCCTATCGGCACTTTCGGCGCTGCTCAATGCCTGGGCAGTGCAGACAGTCTTTGCCGTGCTGCTGATCGTCACAACCCTGTGGATCAATACGCTTTTGGAAGGATCACTGACGGCAGCGAGCATTATAAGCGTCATCATTGCGCTGGTACTGGTAAGCCGGTTCGTCGAACCGCTGCTGGACATCGCTCAACACAGCGACATTTTGCGTAGTGCAAGGGGGCAACTCGAAGAGATCCAGGCGATTTTCGACGCTGCCCCCCTAACCGAGCCAACGGTCCCTCAGCCACCGCGCGATGCCTCCATCGAATTGAGAGCCGTCCGCTTTCGCTATGCGCCGCATGAGCCCGACGTGCTCAACGGGGTTAGCCTATCTATCACGCCCGGTAGCATGACCGCATTGATCGGTGAGTCAGGTTCAGGCAAGACCACTCTGGCGCGCCTGGTCGCGAGATTTTTCGATGCAGATCACGGTAGTGTGCTCGTCGGCGGCGTGGACGTCCGCGATATGTCTAGTACCCAGCTGGCGGATCACGTCAGCCAGATCTTCCAGGAGAGCTACCTGTTTGCCGGCAGCATTGCTGACAATATTCGCTTTGGCCATCCCGACGCCAGCGATGCCGACCTGATGGACGCCGTGCGTCTGGCCGGTGTCATCGAGATCGTCGAACGCCTGCCCCAAGGATTGGACACACCAGTGGGCGAGGGAGGCGCCCGCCTTTCCGGCGGCGAACGGCAGCGTATCGCCATCGCCCGAGCACTCATTAAGAATGCGCCCATTCTGCTGGTGGATGAAGCGACTGCCGCACTGGATGCGGAAAATCAAGCCATCATTACCCAGGCGCTGGTGCGACTGAGAGGCCAACGTACGCTATTGGTGATCGCCCACCAACTCTCTACGGTGAGCATGGCTGATCAGATCATCGTGCTAGATGACGGACGCATCATTGAGCAAGGCGCGCCCGATGAACTGCTCGCTCAGCAGGGGCGATACGCCACGTTTCTTGACCAACGCCAAACCACCAAAGGGTGGCGCATCACCCCGGATAAAACGGGAGAAACCTCACAGTGATGCGCGTGTATCTGCCTCTCCTGTTTGTATTGCTGTGCGGGATGTCATTACTGACAGGCGCGCGGCAGATAAGCGGGTACCAACTTATCACCCTGTCAGATGATGCTTGGTTGACGTTGACGGCCAGCCGACTGCCGCGCCTGATCACGGTGTCCTTGACCGGAGTGGGCCTCGCGATTTGCGGTGTGATTTTGCAGCATATCGTGCGCAATAAGTTCGTGGAGCCCGCCACCTCGGGTGGGCTTGATGCCGCCAAACTGGGCATTCTCGTATCGCTGTCTCTAATGCCTACGGCTGGCGCTGGATCACGAATGCTTGCAGCCCTGCTCTTCTGCTTCGCTGCGAATGTTGTCTTTATCGCTATCGTTCGCCGCATCAAGTTCACCAACACGGTACTGGTTCCCGTCATCGGTTTGATGTACGGCGGCGTGCTAAGCGCCCTAGCCGAGTTCTACGCCTACCGCCATAACATCCTGCAAAGCATGCAGGGCTGGCTGCTGGGAGATTTTTCAAAGATCGTCCAGGGCCATTACGAAATCATCTACCTAATCCTGCCGGTCGTTGTGCTCGCCTACGTCTACGCTCATCGCTTCACGGTGCTGGGCATGGGCGAAGACATGGCGACGAGTTTAGGCGTGAACTATCTCGTCACCTCCGCCATTGGGCTGATGCTGGTGGCCATTACTGTCTCGGTCACGGTCATCGCGGTGGGCGCCATCCCCTTTGTCGGATTAGTGGTTCCCAATCTGGTAGCGCTCTACTACGGCGATAACCTGGCTCGCACCCTACCCGCCGTAGCACTGTCGGGGGCAACACTGCTGCTGGTCTGCGACATTGCGGGACGCCTGCTGATCTATCCCTTTGAAGTGCCCATCGGCTTAACGTCGGCTTGTGTCGGAGGCGTGCTGTTTCTGATCCTGATTGTCAGGAGGGCACAGTGATGACTATCAAAGCTCGCCACACCGTTTGGGCGGCCGTGATCGCTCTTGCGCTCGCTTTTGTCTTTGTACGCTCCGGTTTCGACTTCGAGTATGTGATACCGAAACGACTTGAGCGCTTGGCCACCATGGTGATCGGTGGCATTTGTGTCGCCTGGTCCGCCATTACGTTTCAGAGCCTTACCGGTAACCGGATATTAACGCCTGCCATCATGGGCTATGAGGCCGTCTATCTGCTGTTTCAGGCCCTGTTGATGCTGGTGCTGGGCACCCACAGTCTGATGGTGCTCGGCGAGCATGGCAACGCCGCACTCTCGGTCCTGCTGATGCTTGGCTACTCCTGGACGCTGCATCGATGGCTGTTTAGAGACGGCAGAGACAATGTCTATTTCCTGCTGCTGGTAGGACTGGTACTGACAATGGTCATTACCACTTTCACACAGTTCGTTCAGCTCAAAATGAGTCCAGGCGAGTTTTCCATTCTGATGGGTTACAGCCAAGCCGCTTTCGGTAACGCCAGCACCACACAACTGCTATACGCCACACTGATCGTGGCCGCGATTTGTCTGGTGGGACTGAAAAGCCTCCCAATGCTAGATGTGCTCTTGCTGGGCAGAGAGCAGGCCATGTCACTTGGCATCGATTATCGACGCTGCGTGCAACACCAGCTCTTTCTGATCGCCTCGCTGGTGGCTGTATCGACCAGCCTGCTTGGCCCCACGGCGTTCATGGGCATTTTCGTGGCCAATACGGCCTATGCGCTTGCAGGCACTTACCGTCATCGGGTCACGCTACCGGTGGGTTGTGCCCTCGCCATCGCCCTTTTCATCCTCGCCCAACTGCTGGTCGAACATCTCTTCAACTACACAACCACCGTCGGCATCCTCGTCAACCTCGTATGTGGGGCTTACTTCCTGTCGCTGATGGTGCGTACGCGAGGCGCAGCATGATCACGGTTCAAGACCTTCATAAAACCTACGGCGACCGTTCGGTGCTATCGGCGATCAATCTCTGCTTTCCATCAGGTCAGTTGACGTCCCTGGTGGGCCCCAACGGCGCGGGTAAGACGACGCTTCTGATGATGCTCGCGAGACTACTTAAGCCCTCTCGGGGGGATATTCGACTCGACGGCTCCCAGGTAACGCGCATTCCCATCAGCGAGTATGCCAGGCAGGTGGCCACGCTACGCCAGACGCCTGAGTTCAACCTACGCCTGACCGTCGAGGAGTTGGTCGCCTTTGGCCGCTTTCCCTATAGCCGTGGCACACTCACTCGGCACGACCATCGTGTGATTGACGACGCCCTGTCGTTTCTATCGCTGACGGCACTACGCGGTGCTTATCTGAACGAGCTCAGCGGCGGCCAACGCCAGATGGCGTTCCTGGCCATGACCATTGCACAGCAAACCGATTACCTGCTGCTCGACGAGCCACTGAATAACCTCGATATCAAACATGCCGTTCAGATCATGCAGGCTCTTCGCCGTCTCTGCGACGAGCATGGACGAACGGTCATCCTGGTCGTTCATGACATCAACTTTGCCGCCAACTACTCCGATTACATCGTCGCCATGAAGGATGGGGAAGTGCACTGCGATGGCAACGTCACCGACGTCATCACCGAACGGCGCTTGAGTGAGCTTTACGGACTGAAGTTCGACATCGCCCATAACGAACGCGGTTATCTATGTAATTACTTCAAGCCCTCAGGAAACCTGGAATGAAACGATCTCTAAACAACCGCTTGGCACGCCTTCTCCCACTCGCCTTGGTGGCGTTGCTACAAGGGTGCGATCAGCCCTCAGCCAACAATATGTCCGCACAGGAGGCCATAACACCGATCACGATTCACCACGCGCTGGGAAGCACCGTGATCGATCACCGTCCACACCGGGTAGCGGCATTAGACATGAATGAAGTCGATTTTCTGGATCAGTTGGACGTTCCGGTGGTGGGCATGCCAAAGGACTTTATTCCCCATTTTCTGGAGAAGTATCGAGACGACCCGACGATTGAAGATCTGGGCGCTATCGTACGCCCTAACCTTGAGCGAGTGCATCGCGCTAACCCTGACCTCATTCTTATGACGTCGTTACAGGCCAACGACTATAACGAGCTGACTCAGATCGCACCCACGCTGCACTTTGACGTGGATTACCGCAACAGTCAGACCAACCACATTGACGTTGTCATGGATCATCTCATGGATCTTGGGCAGATCTTTGGCAAACAGAAATTGGCCCGTCAGCGGGCAGCCGAGCTGGTTCATACCGTCGAGGAGGTCCGGCGTGTTACCCAAGGCCGCCCTGAGAAAGCCCTTATCCTGCTGCATAATAATGGGGCCTTCCACTCCTTTGGCGTGCAGTCACGCTACGGCTTCATCTTCACTGAATTCGGCGTTGCCCCCGCCGCTCCCGACATCGATACCGGCCTGCACGGCCAGCCGGTTTCTAGCGAATTCATCCAGCAGGCCGACCCCGACATCATCTATGTCGTGGATCGTACTGCCGTAATGGAGCACCGGCCCACCATGAGTACCGACAGCCTGGCCAACCCCCTATTACGCCAAACTAACGCCTGGCGAAATGACCGGGTGGTCTTTGTCGACCCCGAAGCCTGGTATGTCACCGCCGCCAGCGTCAGCGCTCTGGCGATCATCGCGGATGACATTATCGACGGCTACCGGCACTAGCAGACCATAGCACTAAAGCACTAAAGCACCTAAAAAAACGCTTTCATCGACTGCTTCAATGCGCCTTTTAACAGGCGCTCAATTGAAGCGGTGTAGTTCCTCTGTGTTTAAAAATGGAGATCGACATGCCCTTACATTGCCACCACCGTCCCCTACAGCCGACGAGAGCACTACATTGCGCCTCTTGCTCAAACCCTTTATCGCTCGTCAGGAGCGCATTTCTGCTCGCTCTGAGCGCGAGTGCTGTCATGCTGCTGTCTTCACAAGCTCTCGCACAGGCCCAGGAGACCGAGACCCGCAGTACTACTGCCCTAGCACCCATCACCGTACACGGAGAAGCGACATCCGTTAACGATACGTATGCCGGCGGCCAAGTCACCTACAGCAACCGGGCGGGCTTCCTGGGGAAAAGAGACTTCATGGAGACGCCTTTCAATGCCATCAGCTATACGGATCGCTTTATCCAGGATCAACAAGCTCAGAGTATTACCGATGTAATTGCAGCGACGGATCCGAGTGTCTTCAGCAACGGCGTCACCAGTGCCTGGAGCGAAACCTATTCGATCCGTGGTTTTGACGCCAGCACACGTGACGTCACGTTCGGTGGTCTGGCCGGGATGGCCCCCTACTACCGTACGTCTCCAGAAATGTTCGAGCGTATCGAGGTGCTCAAGGGGCCTTCGGCACTACTCAACGGGATGCCGCCAGGTGGCTCCGTTGGCGGTGCCATTAACCTGGTTCCCAAACGGGCTGGCGATGAACCGTTGACGCGTTTCACCACCACGTATATGTCCGACGCCCAGATTGGCGGGCACCTTGATGTCGGCCGACGCCTGGGTGACGACCAGCAGTTTGGCGTTCGCGTTAACGGCGTATACCGCGACGGCGAGGGGGCTGTGGATAACCAGACACCAAAGGTTCAAATGGGCTCTCTGGGGTTGGACTGGCGCGGTGATCACGCTCGACTATCAGCCGACTTGTACAGTGCGGACGACCATATTGATGGACCCGCTCGAGGTATCAACCTGGCCCCCGGCCTGGCAGTTCCGACGCCTCCCGCCCCCGATACACTGATCAACCCGGACTGGGCCTTTGCCGACACGCGCGACAAGGGGGCCATATTGCGTGGCGAATTCGACTTTACCGACGAGATCATGGGGTACGCGTCAATAGGTCAAAGCGAAACCAATTACACCTACAACGGTGCCATGTCAGCCCAGGTGCTTGATGATCAAGGCAACTATCGCACAAGCGTTGGTCAGCTTGCCTTCGATGTCGAAAAAACATCGGCGGAAGTCGGGGTTCGCGGTCACTTCCAGACCGGCGCTGTCAGTCACGACATCAGCGTCAATGCCACCCATTATGAGCACGAGCAGCACGATTACGGGCGCAGAAGCGTTCCCGATGCGGACTGGATCACCAACCTATACAATCCGCAATGGGGCCCCGCCGCTGATTTCATTACACCGCACATCATGCATACAGAGCTACGCTTGAACAGCTACGGTTTGGCAGACACGCTCTCGTTTGCCGATGATCGCATACAGCTGACGCTCGGCGCCCGACGCCAGGAAGTGGTGAGCGACACCTACAGCGTGATGACCGGCACACGTATCTCCCGCTATGATGAAAGCGCGGTCACACCCGCCGCAGCACTACTTTTCAAAGCGACCGACCAGGTATCGCTCTACGCCAACTATATCGAGGGGCTCAGCCAGGGGGCCACGGCACCTATGACTGCCGCCAACGCTGGTGAGGTGTTCGAGCCTTACAAGACCAAACAGAGCGAGGTTGGCGTGAAACTTGATCTGGGTGATTTTTCACACACGCTTAGCCTGTATGAAATAAAGCGGCCCAGCAGCTACACCGACCTGGCAACCAATATCTTCTCGGTTGGGGGCGAGCAGCGGAACCGAGGAGTGGAGTGGAGTTTCTTCGGCAGTCCTCTCAGCAACCTGCGCCTGATGGGGGGCATCGCTTATGTAAACCCAGAAATCACGCGCGCCGCGAGCGATGAAGAACAAGGCAATCAGGCAACCGGCGTACCAGACCTGCAAGCCAAGCTAGGCACTGAATGGGATCTATCCGTAGCACCAGGGCTGACACTGACCGCTAATGCCACCGCGATGTCAGAGCAGTACATTAATAGTGACAACTCCCTATCAGTACCCGGACACACTATTTATGACGTTGGAGCACGCTACGCCTCTAACCTTTCCGGCTATCCACTCACACTGCGTGCCACTGTTAACAATGTGACCGATAAAACGTACTGGGCAATGCCACAACTCTCAAGCCTCGCATTAGGCGCCCCCCGCACCTTTATGTTTTCGGCCTCACTGGACTTCTAGACGACTGTAACAAGCGGTGCTAATGCCATAACACCGAATATTTTTCACTACTAACTCCGTAAAACCTCCCCACCTACGCTCGCCGAGCGGGCGTAGGTGTGGATAACTTAAACCGTTAGGTGCTGCTTGATCAGCTCGTTGGAAAGCTCGCTGATATCACCTTTGGCCACCGGGCGGCCGCGGTCCATTATCACAAAGCGGTCGGCGTATTTGCGCGCAAAGGGCAGCTTCTGCTCGACCAGCAGCACCGTTAGGGCGTCTTCGGCAATCAGCTGGCGAATCACCTGGCCAATTTGCGCGACGATATTGGGCTGAATGCCCTCCCCCGGCTCATCCAGAATCAAGAGTTTGGGCTCGATTACCAGCGCTCGGCCAATGGCAAGCTGCTGCTGTTGCCCGCCGGATAAGTCACCGCCGCGGCGGTGCTTCATCTCCTTGAGCACTGGAAACAGTTCATAGATACGCTCGGGGATTTTTTTCAGCTTGTCACTGCGTGCAGCAAGGCCGGTACGCAGATTCTCTTCTACGGTGAGTAGCGGGAAAATCTGCCGCCCTTGCGGTACAAAGCCAATGCCCAGCCGTGAACGTGCTTCCACGGCTTTTTGGGTTAACTCAACCGCTTCGCTGCTCGACTGGTAGCGCAACTGGCCACTTTTTACCGCCACTTCACCCATGATGGCTTTCATCAGCGTGGTTTTACCCACTCCGTTGCGGCCCATCACGCAGGTGCACTGGCCAGCGGGTACGTCCAGGTCCAGATCCCAAAGTGTATGGCTTTCCCCATAAAACTGGTTGAGCTTTTCAATTGCCAGCATCAGGCAGCCTCCTCATCGTCAGCACCCAGGTACACTTCGACTACGTTGGGGTCGCTTGAGACCTGATCCATGCTGCCTTCGGCCAACACACTGCCTTGGTGAAGCACGGTCACTTTGCGGGCAATTGAGCGCACAAAGCCCATATCGTGTTCCACGACGACCACCGACTGCTTACCCGCCAAACCGGTCAGCAGTTCGGCTGTACGCTCCATTTCCTGCTCGGTCATACCGGCGACCGGCTCATCCACCAGCAGTAACCGTGGGCGCTGCATTAACAGCATGCCGATTTCCAACCACTGTTTCTGACCATGAGAGAGAATGCCCGCAGGCTGAAAGCGCAACTGAGTCAAACCAATGGTCTCCAGCACTTCGTCGATGCGGTCTTTGATCTCACCGGTCATACGCGCAGTCAGGGTGGGAAAGATCCGTTTGTCGGCGGCCATGGCCAGCTCCAGGTTTTCGAACACGCTCAGTACTTCAAACACCGTGGGCTTTTGAAACTTGCGCCCGATCCCGAGGCTGGCAATTTCCGGCTCGTTCATATTGAGCAGGTTATGACGGCTGCCAAACCATACGCTGCCCTCAGTGGGCCGCGTCTTGCCGGTGATAATATCCATCATGGTGGTCTTTCCCGCCCCGTTGGGGCCAATAATGCAACGCAGCTCGCCGTCGTCGATGGTCAAATTCAGCTTGTTGATCGCTTTAAAGCCATCAAAGCTCACCGTGACGTCTTCCATATACAGAATCGGGCCGTGGCGTACGTCCACCGGGGAGGCGGCTGGCGCTATAAAGTCAAATACCCGGTCGCGGGTTTTGAATGACTGCAGCAAGCTCATGCAATAGCCTCCTTGGTGCCTGCGTTATCGGATTCAACAGCGCGACGGCGCTTGCGCAACAGCCCCGCCACGCCCTTGGGCAGCAGTACCGTGACGAGTACAAACATTGCGCCCAAAGCAAACAACCACGCATCAGGCATGACACCGGTGAAAATAGTTTTGGCATAGTTGACTAGAATTGCGCCGATCACCGCGCCGTACAGCGTGGTCCGACCACCCAGCGCCACCCATAGCACGATCTCAATCGAGAACAGCGGCGAGAATTCGCTAGGGTTGATGATGCCCACCTGAGGTACGTAAAGCGCGCCTGCCAGGCCCGCGAGCATCGCGGACACCACAAACACGAAGAGTTGAAAGCGCTCTACCCGGTAGCCGATAAAGCGCGTGCGCGCCTCGGCGTCGCGAGTGGCCACGCACACCCGCCCCAGCTTGCTGGTCACGATCGCCCGGCAGAGGATATAACCCAGCGCCAGCGCCACGCCGGTGGCCAGAAAAAGTCCCAGACGAGTATCGTTGCTGCGCAGGTTGAAGCCCAAAAGTTCGCGGAAGTCGGTCAGCCCGTTATTGCCGCCAAAGCCCATCTCATTGCGGAAAAATGCCAGCATCAGCGCAAAGGTCAACGCCTGGGTAATGATCGAGAGATAAACCCCCGTCACCCGCGAGCGAAACGCCAAAAAGCCGAACACCAGCGCCAGCATACCCGGCGCCAGCAGCACCATGGCAAAGGCGAACCAGGCCATATCAAAGCCCTGCCAGTACCAGGGCAGACTTTCCCAGTTTAGGAACACCATGAAGTCCGGCAGCACCGGGTGGCCGTAAGTGCCCCGGTCACCAATCTGGCGCATCAGGTACATGCCCATGGCGTAACCGCCAATCGCAAAAAACGCCCCGTGGCCCAGGCTAAGAATGCCGAGATATCCCCACACCAGATCCACCGCCACGGCCAGCAGCGCGTAGCTTAGGTACTTGCCAAACAGGTTCACCGTGTAAGCGTTCACATGCAGCGGGCTGCCTTGAGGCACTGCCACATGCAGCACGGTGACGATCAGCAGCGCTGCGAACAGTACTCCTAGAAAGACCTGTGTGGCACGCTCACCAAACGGGCGGGTTAGCCAAAACTGGCTTGAAGGTAGTTGTGACATCATGGGTTAGCCCTCCGCAGCCCGGCCCTTCTGCGGGAAGAGTCCACGCGGGCGTTTTTGAATGAACAGGATGATAAACACCAGCACGATAATCTTGGCGAGTACCGCGCCCGCCCAAGGTTCCAGCACCTGATTGATCACCCCCAATGACAGCCCGGCCACGAGCGTCCCCCAGAGATTGCCCACACCGCCGAACACCACCACCATGAACGAGTCGATGATGTAGTTCTGGCCGAGGTTCGGGCCGACATTGGTAAGCTGGGAAAGCGCCACGCCGGCTAGGCCGGCTACACCAGAGCCGAGTGCAAAGGTCAGGATATCCACACGGGTCGCGCGAATTCCCATGGAGCGTGCCATAGCGCGGTTCTGGGTCACGGCGCGTACTTCAAGGCCCAGGCGGGTGCGGCGCATGATCAGCATCAAACCGGCAAACACCACCAGCGCAAAACCCAGTACCACCATGCGGTTTATGGTCAGCGACAGCGCGTCATTGATAATGAGCGACCCGCTCATCCACTCCGGAGTAATTACCGTGCGGTTGAGCGGCGAGATCACCGTACGCACCAGCTGCTGCAGGATCAGACTGATACCGAAGGTGGCGAGGAGCGTCTCCAGCGGGCGGCCTTTCAAAAACTGAATCACGCTGCGCTCAATGGCAACCCCCACCAATGCGGCGACCAGAAAACCTGCCGGAATAGAGAGAATCAACGCCAGCCCCGGCTGGCCGGGCAACAGCTGTTGCATCATCCAGGTAGTGTAGGCGCCCAGCATCATCAGCTCACCGTGGGCCATGTTGATGACGCCCATCACGCCAAAGGTAATCGCAAGACCAATGGCGGCCAGTACCAGCACTGACCCCAGGCTCAAGCCAAAGTAGAGCGTTTCAACCCCACGGTTGATTTTCAGGTTCTGTTCCACGCTGGCAAGCGCGGCGCGGGCGGCATCCGCAGCTACGGTGTCGTCGCCATTGGCCGCACGACTTAGCGCAACTCTAGCGCGTGGATGAAGGCTTCCGGTTAGCGCTTCGATACCCGCCATTTCACCCTGCTCAGCACGGTAAATGGCGACCGCTTGGCTCAGCCGATAACGTACCTGGCTATCCTTTTCTTCCAGAATGAGCGCATTGATGGGTTCAAGCAGCTCACCATCGACTTCACCCAGCAAACGTTCGGCAGAGATACGGCGGCGATCCAGATTGGGCGAGTAAAGGTCCACCACAGCAATCGCGCTGCGCAGCTGGTTTCGCAGGGCGTTATTGATGCCCACGCGGTCCAGGTCGCGGCGTGACATCTCACCCAGCGGTTCATTCGTCAAGGCGTCGGCCACCGGCCACTCTCGGCCACTGTTATCGAGTACGACAACAAACTGACCATCGTCGGCACGCTGCAAGCGGCCATCCAGCAGAGCCTGCAGCCAATCACGGGCGCGCTCGTCGTCGCTTTGCAATATGGCGGTAATCGCCTCGCCTTTATCGCGGTAGGAATCGACATCCAGCGCCTCAAGAAGCTCAAGCGCGGCGTCATTATCAGAAGTATCGGGGCCTGTCTGTGCCTGTACGTTGAGTGTTATGCCCAACAACACAGCGCACAAAAACCCCCAGGAAAGGAAACGCCTCATGGGGTTGTTCCTTTGGTGGTCAAGGTGGAGAGTTAGCGTGCTCCCTTGCCGCCCGATCAGGCGGGCGGCAAGGGGTGGCCAGTATTATTCGGCGAGCGCCGCTTCGGCTTCTTCAGTAGCGGTGCTGCCACCGCATGAGCCGTTCACAACGTTGAAGTTGCCGCACTCCATGGGCTTGCGCCAATCGGCAATCAGGTCGCGCGAGCCGGGCAAGTAGTCGGACCAGGCATCGCCGGCAACGGTTGAGGGCGTTTGCCAGACGATATCGAACTGGCCATTGTCCTGCACTTCGCCAATCAGTACCGGCTTAGTGATGTGGTGGTTGGGCATCATCGCCGCATAGCCACCCGAGAGATTGGGCACACTCACGCCGATAATGGCATCCTTCACCGCGCCTACATCGGTGGTACCCGCTTTACGCACCGCCTCGGCCCACATGTTGAAACCGATGTAATGGGCTTCCATTGGGTCGTTGGTGACCGCTTCTTCATTACCGGTGTGCTCAATCCAGGCGTCGATAAAGTCGTAGTTGTCATCGGTATCCACGCTCATGAAGTAGTTCCAGGCAGCCAGATGGCCAACGAGCGGCGCAGTGTCGATACCGGAAAGCTCCTGCTCACCTACCGAAAACGCAATCACTGGAATATCAGCGGCATCAATACCCTGGTTGGCAAGCTCGCGGTAGAACGGCACGTTGGCGTCGCCGTTGATGGTCGAGATCACCGCGGTAGACTTGCCCTCTTCACCGAAGCGACGAATCTCGGAGACGATGTTCTGCCAGTCGGAGTGGCCGAAGGGCGTGTAGTTGACCATGATGTCGTCGCCTGCCACGCCGTGCTCATCTTTCAGAAACGCTTCGAGAATGCGGTTGGTGGTGCGCGGATAGACATAGTCGGTACCCACCAGAGCAAAGCGCTCAATGCCGACTTCGTTAATCAAATACTCGACAGCGGGAATCGCCTGTTGGTTGGGCGCGGCACCGGTATAGAAGACGTTTGCAGACGACTCTTCTCCCTCGTACTGCACCGGGTAGAACAACAGACCATTGAGTTCTTCAAACACCGGCAGCACCGCTTTACGTGATACCGATGTCCAGTTGCCGAACACCACGTCTACCTCATACTGGGCCAGCAGCTCGCGGGCGCGTTCGGCAAACAGCGGCCAGTTGGAGGCCGGGTCCACTACCACGGCTTCCAGCTGACGACCCAGCAGACCACCGGCTTCGTTCTGCTGCTGGATCAGCATTTCAACAGTGTCTTTTAACGTCGACTCACTGATAGCCATGGTGCCAGAAAGGGAGTGAAGGATACCCACTTTGATAGGGTCATCATTGGCTGACGCATGAAACGATACCGAAAGGGCCAGTGCAGAAAGACCCAGCAGTGCCTGTTTTTTCAAGTTCATGTTTCGCATCCCCAAGCTGCAAGCGGGCAGCTAGATATTTGTCATTAATCAGGTGTACTCAATTGCCTGAAAGCGCCTGTAACTCGTCCTGCACATTGCACGATGCGTTCCACACTTTAAAAAAACATAAAAAATTCAACCATATAAAAAGTATACAAGTTGTTTTACAGGAGTTTTCCATCTTTGATTCAGGGTCTTAAAGCACTTCATTGGTGCTAAAGCGGTCTGATTCGCACGATAAAAGTGCATAAAAACTGTCCATTTTTATCCTTTTATCGCCAAGCTTCTGTTTTTAAAACATTTAGCATTTTCTTGGCCTGTGGTTTGCAAAATGACTTGTATACAAGACCATGGATAACCAAGGGCCAAACATGATGACCACACGCGGCTGGACACTCGAACAATGGCGGCAGGCATATAACGAGGGCGCAACCCCGGGAGCCTTACTCGGTGAATTGATCACGCAACTGGCCAAACTTGATAGTGCCGACAATACCTGGATTTCACTTCTCGACCAGGAGGGGCTGGCTCATGCCCTGGCAGCACTTCAAACACGTCTGGACGAGGCAGACGGCAAGATAGACAAGTTGCCGCTTTACGGCATTCCGTTTGCGGCGAAAGACAACATTGATGCCACCGGGTTTGCCACCACGGCGGGCTGCCCGGCCTACGCCTATCAACCCACCCGTGACGCTGCTCTGATTGACAAGCTGCGCGCCGCGGGCGCAGTACTCATCGGCAAGACCAATCTGGATCAGTTTGCCACCGGCCTGGTGGGTACCCGCTCGCCGTTTGGTGCCGTGGCCAATAGCTTCAATCCTGAAGTGGTGAGCGGCGGCTCGAGTTCTGGGTCGGCGTCCGTGGTGGCACGCGGGCTAGTGCCATTCTCACTGGGTACCGACACGGCAGGCTCCGGTCGCGTGCCCGCTGGCTTAAATAACCTGGTCGGGCTTAAACCCACCAAAGGCCTGTTCAGCATTGATGGTGTAGTACCGGCGTGCCGCTCGCTGGACTGCGTCTCCATCTTCTCGTTGACTGTCAATGATGCCGGGCAGATCGCCGAGCTAATGGCCGGCTTCGAGCCTGCCGACGCTTTCTCACGCAAGGCGCCAAGCGCCCTCCCCCTGGATGCCCCGGCCATACGCCGTCCTGGCCCGCTAGCCAGGCTTGCCATTCCCCAGTCGCCCCAGTTCTTCGGCGACGTGGTGGCTGAAAAGGCATGGCAAACGGCCGTGGAAAAATGGCAAAAGCTTGAAGGGGTAACGCTCGTCGAACTTGATTTTGCCCCCATGCTTGAACTGGCCGCCCTGCTTTATGAAGGGCCGTGGGTAGCAGAGCGCCACGCCGCCGTGGAAACCTTCATGGCCGAACATGCCCAGAACATGAATGACGTGGTGCGCGGCATTATTAGTAACGCGGGTAAATACAGCGCCACCGATACGTTCAAGGCGCAATACCGCAAGGAAGAGCTGGTTAGGGTGATCGATAATCTTTTGGATGATATCGATGGCCTGTTAGTCCCCACCGCCCCTACCGCGCCCACTATCGAAGCGGTTAATGCTGACCCGTTAACGCTCAATAGCCAGCTCGGCACCTATACCAACTTCGTTAACCTGGCCGATTTTTGCGCATTGGCGGTACCCGCCGGGTTCCGCGACGATGGACTGCCTTTTGGCGTTACCCTGGTGAGCGGCGCCTGGAAGGATCGGGAACTGCAGACCCTGGCCAGCCGCTGGCTAAATGCCCACCCGACGCCGCTGGGTGCCACTGACCAGGCACGCCCGCCGGAAACCGTTCATACCACCCTTGCCGTCCCCACCGTTCAGGTCGCTGTGGTAGGCGCTCATCTTTCCGGCATGCCGCTGAATACCCAACTGACCGAGCGCCATGCCTGGCGCGTGGCGTCCACGACAACGTCCGCCAATTACCGCTTGTTTGCCCTGCCCAACACCGTACCGCCCAAGCCCGGCCTGCAGCGCGTTCACGAAAACGGTGCCGCCATCATTGTTGAAGTATGGGAAATGGCCGCGTCGGAATTTGGCTCGTTTGTCGACCTGATCCCCGCGCCGCTGGGTATCGGCAGTGTCGAGCTTGCCGACGGCCGCTGGATCAACGGCTTTATCTGCGAAGGGCATGGAATCACAGATGCTCAGGATGTCACCGAGTTTGGTGGCTGGCGTGCCTACATCAAGGCGCAAACCTCCCACGCATAACGAGGCTACGACCCATGTTCAATAAAGTATTAGTTGCCAATCGCGGTGAAATCGCCGTACGTACCAACCGCACCTTAAAGGCGCTCAGTGTCGGCAGCGTTGCTGTCTATTCCCATGAAGACCGCCACAGCCTGCATGTGGAAAGCGCCAGCGAAGCCGTGACCCTTACAGGCAATGGCGCCAGCGAAACTTACCTGGATAAACGCCAGATTCTGGATGCCGCCCGAAAGACCGGTGCGCAGGCCATTATCCCCGGCTACGGCTTTCTGTCTGAAAATGCCGACTTCGCCGAAACCTGTGAGCGTGAGGGCATCGTCTTTATCGGCCCCACGCCCACACAGATGCGCGAGTTCGGGTTAAAGCACCGTGCCCGTGAGCTGGCCGAAGCAGCAGGCGTGCCGCTAGCCCCAGGCAGTGGGCTGCTCGACAGCGTGGAAGAGGCACTGACCACCGCTGAACGCCTGGGTTACCCGGTCATGCTCAAAAGCACCGCAGGCGGCGGCGGAATCGGACTGACCCGCTGCAATAGTGCCAAAGAGCTGCAAGACGCCTTTGAAACCGTTCAACGCCAGGGCAAAAATTTCTTTAACGACAGCGGCGTCTTTCTTGAGCGCTTTATCGCCCGTGCCCGCCACGTGGAAGTCCAGATTATCGGCGATGGCCACGGCAACGTAGTGGCATTAGGTGAGCGTGACTGCTCACTGCAACGCCGCAATCAGAAAGTCGTGGAAGAGACGCCGGCCCCCAGCCTGCCCACGGCCACCCGTCAAAGGATGCTGGATGCGGCCGTGGCGCTGGGTGAATCGGTCAACTACCGTTCAGCGGGTACCGTTGAGTACATCTACGACGCCGAGCGTGATGAGTTCTACTTTCTGGAGGTCAACACCCGACTGCAGGTAGAGCACCCAATCACCGAAGCCGTGACCGGCCTTGACCTGATCGAATGGATGCTCAAGATCGCCGCGGGCGACCACCTGGACCTGGCTAATTTTACGCTCAGCTTGAGCGGTGCGGCCATGGAAGTGCGCATCTATGCCGAAAACCCGTTAAAGGATTTTCAGCCCTCGCCCGGTGAATTAACCGACGTACACTGGCCCGGTGATGGCGTGCGTATCGACACCTGGGTCGAAAATGGCAGCCAGGTATCCGCTCACTACGACCCCATGATCGCCAAGCTGATCGTGCATGGTAACGACCGCGCGGATGCTCTGGCCAAGCTGCGTAAAGCACTGGATGAAACCCGCCTGATGGGTATTGCCACCAACCTTGACTACTTGCGTCAGGTGGTCGCCCAAGCGAGTTTTGCCGAAGGCAAGGTCTCGACCCGCGCTTTGGAAAGCTTTCACTTTCAACCCTGCGTTGCCGAGGTAGTCTATCCAGGTACTTACACCACGGTGCAAGACTTCCCGGGACGGGTCGGCTACTGGAACATCGGCGTGCCGCCCAGCGGCCCGATGGATGACTTCGCCTTTCGCATCGCCAACCGGATTGTCGGCAACCACCCAGAGGCTGCCGGGCTGGAAGCCACGCTGATAGGTCCAAGCCTTACGTTTCATCAGGCGACCGTCGTGGCGCTGACCGGCGCCGTCACCGACGCCACACTCGACGATACTCCGGTGGATTTCTGGACGCCTATCCACGTCACCGCCGGCCAAACGCTCGTGGTGGGCAAAGCCAACCGAGGGTGTCGCACTTACCTTGCTGTGCGTGGTGGATTTGATGTACCAGTGTATCTTGGCAGCCGCGCTACCTTTGCCCTTGGCCAGTTTGGCGGTCACGGCGGGCGACCGCTGCGCCCAGGCGATCTGCTCGGCATCAGCCAGCCGGGGTTACCTGCCTGCACCACGCCAGCGCCCACCCACGACCCTGCCCCCGTTGACCCGGCGCTCATCCCGAATTACCCGAGCCACTGGGAAATAGGCGTGCTCTACGGCCCGCACGGCGCGCCCGACTTCTTTACCGAAGACTCCATCGAGCACTTCTTTCAACAGGACTGGGAAGTCCATTACAACTCCAACCGGTTGGGCATTCGCCTGAATGGCCCTAAACCTGAATTCAGCCGGGCAGATGGCGGTGAAGCGGGGCTACACCCTTCAAATATTCATGACTGCGAATATGCGATCGGCTCGATTAACTTCACGGGTGATATGCCAGTTATTCTGACCCGAGATGGCCCCAGCTTGGGTGGGTTTGTCTGCCCGGTTACCATCGCCAAGGCCGAGCTGTGGAAAGTGGGTCAGGTCAAACCCGGCGATACTATCCGCTTTGTCGCCATCGACAACGCCACCGCCGTCAAGCTCGCAGAACGCCAGGAGCTGGCCGTCAAGTACCTGTCCGCGCCACCTGCCGTGACCCTAAACAGCGCCGACCTGGCGCCGTTCAACGGCCTCTCCGCCACTGTGTTGGCCCACCTTGAGGCGATGCAGGAGCGCCCGGAAGTTACCTACCGTCAGGCAGGCGATCAGTACATTTTGCTGGAATACGGTCCTAATGTGCTGGATTTAGGCGCGCGTATGCGCCTCCACGCACTGATGGAGGCGATTGCCGATATCCAGCCGCGTGGTCTGCTTGAGCTTTCCCCCGGCGTGCGTTCGCTTCAACTGCGCTACGACCCGCTGACGCTGACCCAGCAGGCATTGATGACCTACCTGCTCGACCTGGAAGCCACCCTGCCACCGACCGACGAGCTGAAGGTGCGCAGCCGGGTGATTCATCTTCCCATGGCGTTTGAAGATAGCGCGACGCTGGAAGCGGTGGAAAAGTATCGTCAATCGGTGCGCGACACCGCCCCTTGGCTGCCTAACAACGTCGATTTCATGCAGCGCATCAATGGCCTCGCCAACCGTGACGAGGTCAAGGATGTGCTCTATTCGGCGCGTTATTTAGTGTTGGGGCTAGGCGATGTGTATTTGGGAGCGCCCTGCGCCGTGCCCTTGGACCCTCGACATCGGCTGCTGACCTCCAAATACAACCCGGCGCGCACCTATACTGCCGAAGGCACCGTCGGCATCGGCGGCATTTATATGTGTATTTACGGCATGGACTCGCCCGGTGGCTATCAGCTGGTGGGGCGCACTCTGCCCATCTGGAACAAGCATCTAAAAAACAAACAGTTTTCAGAAGGCGCTCCCTGGCTACTGCGCTTTTTCGATCAAGTGTGCTACTACCCGGTCAGCGAGGATGAACTGGATAACCTGCGCGATCAGTTTAGGGCGGGTAAGCTAGCTATCGAGATCGAGGAAGATACGTTTGACCTGAAATCACACCAGGCATTTTTAGATGTCAACCAGCAGGCCATCGCCGAATTTCGCGCCCTTCAACAGGATGCCTACGCGAAAGAGGTGGCGCTATGGCGTGAAAGCGAAGAGAAGGCTCTGGACCGTTTGGCCAAAGCACCGCCCCCCGCAGAGGCGGATGACCTGGCTGGCTATGGCGAGCTGATCAGTGCCGAGATTGCGGGCAATATCTGGAAGTGCCTTGTGCAACCCGGCGATAACGTCATCAAAGGCGATCCGTTAGTGATTGTTGAAGCCATGAAGATGGAATTTGAAGTCATGGCGACACACTCTGGCACAATAAGCGCTATGCACGTCACCACGGGCCGAGCGGTAACGCCAGGGGAGCCGCTGCTGAGTATTGAAGTTTAAGGCATTCACATTGCTGCTGGCGTGCCGCCGCATCATGCGGCGGCCTCTCTCAATAAGGCCTATTGCCATGGCGTTGCGTAAATCATCCATCGCTGACCGTGTCTACGATGCGTTGAAAGACGATATTTTCGAGTTTCGCCTTCTTCCCGGCGATAAATTTAGCGAAGGCGATATCGGTGACCGGCTGGAGGCAAGCCGAACCCCGGTGCGCCAAGCGCTTTTTCAGCTCCAGCGAGAGGGGTATGTCGATGTGCTCTTTCGCAGCGGCTGGCAGGTGAAGCCGCTGGACTTCCAGAAGATCGCTGAACTCTACGACCTACGCATTACTCTGGAACAGGCGGCCGTTCACAAGCTTTGTGCCCTGCCTGAAAAGCCGCTGGTGCTGCGAACTTTACGCGATATCTGGAATCCCGCCAGCCACGCTGATCGGGCGGTGGGCAGTACGGTTCGTGCACTGGATGAAAGTTTCCATGGCGATTTAGTGGTGGCCGCTGGCAATCAGGAGATGAGCCGTATTCATCGTGAAATTACCGAGCGCCTGCGCGTCATTCGACGCTTGGACTTCACCCGCGATGACCGGGTTGATGCCACCTATCGCGAACACGCCGCCATTCTGACGGCTCTTGACGAAAACGATGCTCAGCTCGCCGCCCAACGCCTGGGGTCGCATATCCGAAGCAGCCATGGCGCCGTTCAGGAAATCACCATGGAGCGCCTTCGTGAAGCTGCCGAAGAGCAGCGCCAACGCAGCGCTAGCGCTTAAAAAAAGCGCCCTAGGTTAACCCAGGGCGCTTATCAGCCACGCGTCCAATGTTGAGACGATACCGTCTACTCGGCAATAGCGCGCTTGCGACGCTTCTTCAGCAGCGGCAGACCCAGCGACAGCAGGGCAATCAGCAGCAGAGAGAGCGAGATTGGCTTATCAATAAACGTCATCCAGTCACCGCCAGAGATCTGCAGCGCACGGCGCATGGATTCTTCCATGATATTGCCCAGAATCAACGCCAGGATCAGCGGCGCCGCCGGGAAGCCAAACAGACGCATGCCCAAGCCCAACAGGCCAAAGCCCAACAGCAGCAACAGATCAAACACGCTAAAGCTCATGCCATACACGCCGATCATGCAGAAAATCAGAATCAGTGAGAGCAGCAGCGGCTTGGGCAGGTCGAGGATTTTGGCAATCAGCGGGATCAGCGGCAGGTTCAAGACCAGCAGGAAGATGTTGCCGATATACATACTGGCTACCACACCCCAGAACACATCCGGGCGTTGCTCAAGCATCATCGGGCCTGGTGTAACGCCCATCACCAGTAGCGCACCCAGCAGTACCGCCGTGGTGCCCGAGCCCGGTACACCCAAGGTTAAAAGCGGTACAAACGAGCCGGTACACGCCGCGTTGTTGGCTGCTTCCGGCGCCGCAACGCCTTTAATATTACCCTTACCGAAGGTGTCACCGTCTTTGGCAAGACGCTTTTCCATGCTGTAGCCCAGAAACGAGCCAATCGTCGCCCCCGCGCCCGGCAGTACGCCAGTAAAGAACCCAAGTACAGAGCTACGGCTGACAGGGCCTGCAATCTCTTTTACTTCACTTCGAGTGAGTTTTAACGAACCAATGGCATTACGCGGGGCTTCTTTACCGCCACCGCCGCGCAGCAGCATGTAGAACACTTCGGCTAACGCAAAGATACCCAATGCCACGACCAGGAAGTCGATGCCATCCAGCAGTTGAATAGAGCCAAAGGTAAAGCGCTCGGTACCGGTTTGCAGGTCGATGCCCACAATCGAGATGATCACCCCGACCACAGCGGCGATGAGGCCTTTGATCAGCGACTTATCCGACAATGAGACCACGGCGGTTAAGCCCAGCACCATTAATGCAAAGTACTCAGCAGGGCCAAAGCTGACCGCTACCTTGGAGAGCAAGGGCGCGACCAGCATCAAGAAGATAACCGAGATGGTCCCCCCCACAAACGAGGAGTAGGCGGCAATGGCCAGCGCTTTACCCGCCATGCCTTTTTTGGCCATTGGGTAGCCATCAAAAGACGTGGCGACCGTACCTGCAACGCCCGGGGCATTGAGCAGGATAGAGGAGGTGGAACCACCGAAAATGGCGCCATAGTACACCCCTGCCATTAGGATCAAGCCGGATGAAGGCTCCATGGCAAAGGTGATAGGAATCATTAAAGCCAGCGCGCTGATCGGCCCAAGGCCGGGCAGCATGCCGATAATCGTACCGGCAAACACACCGGCAAATACGTAAGCGATATTGATAGGCTCAAGCGCGATGCCGAAGCCGTACATCAAATTATTTAAGGCATCCATGGGATCTACTCTCTTAAAAACTAGCTTAAAAACCAGCTTAAAAACCAGCCCAGAAACGGCGCAGGAGGCATTAGCAAGTCGGCGTTAGAAAGGGATAACACCGGTCGGCAAGTAAACGTCCATCACCTGTGTCATCGTCAGATACAGCGCCAGCACCACCCCTAGCGATGTCACCAGATTGACCACATGACGACGATAGCCGTAGTAAGCCGTTAACCCCGTGCACAAAAGCGTTGAGGCCAGTACAAACCCCAATGGCACCAGCAGTAGCGCATACGCGGCAATGGCCAGTGACGTAACAATCACGCGTCCCCATGGCGTCATCAGCAGCGGGCCTTGTTGCGCGTCGTGATCAATCTCATCGGCACCGGCAAGCGGTGAGGGTTTCTCGAAAAACAGAAACACGGAGAGAATCAGCAGCGAAAAGCCGAGCACTTTAGGGAACAGGTCAGAGTCGACCGGCCGCGGCAAGGGAAAGGTAGGGATTTGCCATGCCATGGCGATATACGCAGCCGCCACTAATGCCAACACCAGCGCTAACCACTGATTGGTATTTAATTTCGTCATTGGAGTTTCTCCGAGGAGCACGTACCTAATCGTCACGAACAGGCATTCCCGGCGGCACAACGAGGCCACCGGGATAACACGCTATAGCACTATAGGTTATTTATTGACGCAGTAGGCCCAATTCGCTTAACACGCCGCTGAACTGCGCTTGCTGCTCATCAAGGAAGACACCGGACTCTTCACTGTTCTGGTAGGCATCGATCCAGCCCAACTGGTCGCGAGCTTCCTGCCAACCATCAGTTTCGAGCATTTCGGCAAACAGGTCCTGATAGTAGGTCACTGCTTCTTCCGGCATATCCGGGGTGCCCATTATGCCGCGCCAAATATCGAAAGTGTAATCCACACCCTGCTCTTGATAAGTCGGCACTTCGGCCAGACCGCCACCCAGGCGCTCCGGTGAAGAGACACCTAGCGCACGGATCTGGCTGCCTTCACCCAGCTGCCCCACCGACTCACCGGCACCGGTAATCACCGCTTCAATATGACCGCCCATCAGGTTGGTCATGGCATCGCCGCCGCCGGAGAACGGAATGTAGTTGACACTTGAAGCCTCAAGGCCCGCTGCGGATGCCAGACCCGCAATAGAGATATGGTCCATGGAGCCAGGCGCACTGCCGCCGCCTACACTTAAGCCAGGATTTTCCTTGAGTGCATCAAACAGGTCGTTGATCGTCTCGTACTCAGAGTCTGCCGACACCAGTACAATGGAGTAGTCAGTAATCAGGCGAGCAACCGGCGTGAAATCAGTGTGGTCATAGCGTGAGGCACCGGCCAGAGGCACCAGAATGATCGGCGGGCTGGTGGCAAACAGCTTGTGCGGATTGCCGCTATCACGAGCGATTTGCGCCCAAGCCACGGCACCGCCGCCGCCTGGTACGTTGATAGCAGCATAGTTCTCGTCAGCAAGCCCTTCTTGCTGAATAACGCGCGATACAGTGCGTACCAGCGTATCCCAGCCGCCACCCGGATTGGCGGGTGCCACGAACTCAACCGATTTGCTCGGTGTCCACTCTTGTGCCTGAACAGAGGTCGTCATGCCTGCCAGGGCAGCCATCGGTAGAGCGATCACGGCTAAGCGCTTCAAGGAAAGTACGGTCATTTGGCGTTCTCCACATATAAATGTTGTTGTGTGGTCCACTGTTATTATGTCGTGGTTACGCCGCGAACGTTAGAAGCGCCGGGCCTTTACGACAAGCTTGTGAACATAAAAAACAAAATGTTCTTTGTGGGCATTTTGTTCATTTTGTTCACAGAGCACGCCAACCAGCTAACCTAAAGCGACTTGAGCCAGCTATGGGCTGCCTCAAGCAGTTGATAGCGCCGCTCTGGCCGCCCCACATCGCCGTAGCCAAGTTCAGCACTGACTCTTTGTTCAGCCACCAAAAACTCCAGGTAACGTCGAGCGGTTGAGCGGCTAGCACCCATAATGCGGGCAACCTGCATGGCGGTTAGCGGCGCCGCCTCGGCGGCCATGGCCTCCCCCACTCGGCGCAGCGTTAGCCGGTCGATGCCTTTGGGCAGCGCGCTGGACGTCGGGCGCGGCGCCTCGCCTGGCTGCAGTCTTTTAAACACGTGATCCAGCTCGTCCTGGTTCATCTCATTACGCCCTGAAAGCGCCTCGCGCTCACGACGAAAACGCGCCAGCATCTGCCCCATGCGGGCAGCTTCAATCGGTTTGATCAGATAATCAAATACGCCCCCACGCAGCGCCTCGCTGATGGTTTCTACCTCACGGGCAGCGGTGACCATCACAATATCCACATGGGTATAGTCACGCCTGATCGCCCATAGAAGCTCCAGCCCTTCCACATCAGGCAGATAGGCGTCCAGCAATACCAGGTGGATAGCGGCAGCCTGTTCCGCCATTAACGCCTTGGCTTCGCTACCGTTACGGGCAACGCCTGCGATATAAAAGCCTTCGTCCTGTTCAACAAACGCTTTATGAATATCGGCAATGCGAAAATCATCTTCGACAATCAGAATGCCGTATTGAGCTGCAGGCATGCTCACTCCTCTTACGGTCGTCATTATTATGGTGAGTCGTGCGTATCAGGTTCAGCGCATAGCGAGCGGTCCAGCACCGCAATAAAGCAGGCTCCGCCCAGTTCGCTCTCCTCAAGCGTGATGGCTCCGCCATGCTGGCGACACAACCTTGCCACCAGCGCCAGGCCGATACCGCTGTGCTTGCCCGTTTTGGTAGAAAAGCCTTCCTCGAATATCGATTCAGCATGTTCAGGGAGCACGCCTGGGCCATTATCCTCTACTTCGAGCAGCAATTGCTCCCCCAGGTCGGTGAAAAACAGCCGCACGCTGGGCATACTGCTATTGGGGCCATTAAGCGCGGCATGGCAGGCATTATCCAGTAGATTACCGACCACGCTCATCATGACTTCTTGTCCAGTGGGCGTTAGTGGGCAGGAGAGCGAGCTCTGCTCGTCGATCTCAAGCGTTACGCCCAGCTCGCGCGCCCTGGTAAGCTTACCCAGCAACGTGCCGCTGAGCACTGTGTCGGCAACATGGCGCATCAAAAAACTCATTTGCGCCTGAGTCCGCTCGGTTTCCTGATGAATCAGCGCCAGCGCTTCATCGATGCGCTCAAGCTGGAGAAGCCCTGAAATGGTATAGAGCTTATTGGAGAACTCATGCGCCTGGGCGCGCAGCATATCCACATCGCGGCTTGCCTGGGTAAGCGCTTGGGAAAGGTCGACAATTTCGCGGCGGCTACGAAACGTGGCCACTGCTCCTTCAATTTCACCCTCATGCAGAATGGGCACCCGATTGACGATGGCCGGGTGATCGCCCAGCCACATCTGCTGGTCAAACTCCTGCTCACCGTGCTTCAGCACTTCCAGTAAACGGGTGTTAGGCACCACGTCCTGAATCGGCAGCCCCAGTATGACGTGCTCATCGGGCAGGTTAAGAAAGCGTTTGGCCTGCTGGTTGACCAGCGTGATGTGGCCATCCCGATTAACCGCCAGAATACCCTCGTGAATGGACTGCAGAATCGCTTCTTTTTCCATCGCCAAGCGGGCGATTTCATAAGGCTCCAGCCCCAAAATGACCTTTTTAAGGTGCTGGGAAAGCCAGTATGCCCCGGCAAACCCCAGCACAATCATCAGCCCGACCAGTGCCCAACCAAAGCTTGTGTAACGGGCAACATCCATCTCGACCCGATCCATCATAAAGCCGACGGAAACGAGCCCGATAATATTGCCCTCTTCATCCCAAACGGGCGTTTTTCCGCGCATGGCGGTGCCTAACGTGCCGGTCGCCTCGGACACGTAGGACTGCCCATAAATCAGCGCCTGGTCGTTATCGCCGCCCACCATCGCCTCGCCAAGGCGCTCAGGCACGGGGTGTGAATAGCGGATCGACTGCGCATTACCCACGACCACATAGCGCGCTCCGGTTTCTATACGCACCCGTTCTGCCAGTGGCTGAATAATCATCGCCGGCTCGGGAGTCGCGAAGGCGCTAACGATTTGGGGCATACCGGCCACTGTTTTCGCCACCGCCAACGCCCGCTCACCCATTTGATGGTTGATGATATCGGCCTTACGATGATTGAGATATGCCCCCTGAGCCAGTAGCATGCCGGCCAGCAGCAACCCCACCAACAACATCACTTGCAAACGGAAACTGCGTTTATACCAACGCCGTTTAGTACGCGTACGGCGCCAGCGCTGTAATTCAGCTAAGGTACGGGGGCGGGAATTAGTCATGGTGGAACTCAAAGTGCGTGACAGCGTCATTATGACATGCGCGGTAAGGGGGCGTTAATCGCCATCTTTTATGTCATTAGGGAGGCGCTGGGTGTTCAGCATATTTAAACGCGTTATTTCGTCGAGCAGTTACCTGTTTGCCAGTACTGCTTTTTTAAGCGTTGTGCTTGTCAGCCCCGCGGTCGCTAACCCTTTTTATGCACCTCCGCCGCCTACCGACGACGCGCCGGTTTTTAGTGGCGATGCTGAACTTGGCTTTACGCACCTTTCCGGCAACACCAATAGCCAGACGCTAATTGGCAAAACCCGCCTGACCTGGCTAACCGGCAATTTTATTCACTCGCTGCGCGGCGAGGTGCGCAACGTGAGCAAGGATGGCGAAACCAGCGCCGAACAATATTTGCTCGCTGCCCGCGAGCGCTACGATTTTAAAGGCCCGCACTATGTCTTTGGATTCGCCCGCTGGGAGAAAGATCGCTTTGCGGGCTACGACCAACAGCTTTCCGTGATTGGCGGGTATGGGCGTCAGCTGTTAGAAGGCTCGCGCCATTCACTCTCGCTTGAGGCCGGTCCTGGTTACCGTAATGACCGCTTGCGGGAAGCTGAGAATGAACAGCTCGCGGTTGCCTATACCGCTCTGGTCTATCACTGGGGGTTTTCGGATTACGCCGATATTGATCAGGAAATGTCGGTGGAATATACCGATAAAAACACCACAGGCAGATCGCTAACCGCGCTCACCGCACGGCTCAACTCTCGCATGTCGTTACGCTTGTCGCATGAGGTTAAGCACAACTCTCAACCGCCGGATGATGCCAGCGAACGTACCGATAACACCACCAGCGCCTCGTTGCTGTACCACTGGTAGCAAAAGCGGCGATGGGTGCGAATGGCCCGCCAGTAGAAGCACTGTCGCTGTTTTCGCAGTGCTTCAATAGGGAGCATTGGCCTGTTTTCCAGCCTTCATTTTAAGCCTCCCCTTTAATCGCGTTCGACTTTGGTCTAGTGGCACGATATACTAGCGCCAGTTTCCTGTCCTCGCGCCATTCAATGAATGGCGCTTTTTTTTTGCTGCGCTTTCCGCATTTGCGCTGTTTCCTCATGTTCCACCCAAGGTGTTCTTATTGATGAACCAACCAACCTCCGGTGCTGAAAGCCCTAAGCACCCATCGCTTGGCGATCCCATCGTACTCACGCTAAGCATCGGATTTATCGTGCTTTTTCTATCACTTTCCTTTTACGACCTGGACCTTGTCGCCGACTCGATCAGCCAGGGTTTTGCCTGGAGCGCGCTGACCTTCGGCACCTACTTCCAGTTTCTGATGCTGTTGACGTTCTTTATCGCCATCGGACTTGTGCTGACCCCAGCCGGCAACGCCAAGATCGGCAACCTGGATAAACCAGAGCTGAGTACCTTCAAGTGGCTTTCGATTATCCTGTGTACGCTACTGGGCGGTGGGGGCGTCTTTTTCGCCGCCGGTGAGCCGATCTATCACTTCGTGAACGTACCGCCTACCTTCGACACCGACCCGGGCGTGGCCGCCGCGGTGCCCGGGGCACTGGCGCAGTCGTTCACTCACTGGGGCTTCGTCGGCTGGGCGATACTGGGTTCGCTCACCGCGATTGTGCTGGCCCACGCCCACTACGTGAAAGGCCAGCCACTGCAACCGCGCACCCTGCTCTACCCGTTATTCGGCGAGCGCGTGATGCGTGGTCCGTTGGGTGGCGTGGTGGATACCTGCTGCGTACTGGCGGTAGTAGCGGGCACCGTCGGGCCGGTCGGTTTTCTGGCTACCCAGGTCAGCCATGGCCTCGAGGTGCTGTTTGGGCTGCCCAACACCTTCGTTACCCGGCTTTTGGTTCTGGCGACCCTGGGCATGGTGTACGTGCTTTCCGCGGTCAGCGGTGTGCACAAGGGCATGCAGCTCTTGAGCCGCTTCAATGTCATGCTGGCGCTGGGCATCGGCGCGGTCATCTTTTTGTTCGGGCCGACACTGTTTCTGTTCAACAGCTACTTTGCCGGCATGGGCACGTATCTGGACGACTTCTTCAAGATGGTCACCACCACCGCGGAAACCGCACCGGCGGATTGGATGCAGTGGTGGATCGTGTTCTTCTACGCTTGGTTCATCGCCTTTGCGCCCTTGATGGCGATCTTCGTGGCGCGTATCTCCCGCGGGCGCACCATTCGCGAGATGATCCTGGCCGTGGCGGTCATCGCTCCCATCGCCACCACGGTCTGGTTCACGCTGCTGGGCGGCTCGGGCATTTACTACCAACTGACCGGCGTGATCGATCTGACCGATGCGCTGACAAACTTTCAGTTCGACATCGCCACGCTCGCCTTGGCCCAGGCATTGCCCGGCGGCACCTGGATGGCGCTGGCGATCCTGCTGCTGACGACCATCTTCGTGGCCACCACCGGCGACTCCATGAGTTACTCCATTGCCATGGTCGGTGCGGGCCACGACGAGCCCAGCCCGTTTCTACGCGCCTTCTGGGGCGTGACCATGACGATCATGGCCGCGGTACTGCTGGCCATGCGTGAAGGCCAGATCGCCGCGCTGCAGCAGTTTATCGTGATTACCGCCGTGCCGGTATCGCTGATTCTGCTGCCCTCACTCTGGGATGGCCCCAAGGCAGCGTTTGCCATGGCGCGTGAGCAGGGGATTATTGACTAACCGCTAGCCCAGCACCTGCTGCGTATGAGGCGAATCTGATCGCCTCATACGCTATGATCACCATGATGAACAGGTGATCAGGAGCATCCCCTTTGGCCTCACGCAACCTTCCTTCAACCGCCGCTATGCAGTGCTTTGAGGCGGCAGCGCGCCATATGAGTTTTACCCGGGCGGCCGATGAGCTAAGCCTGACCCAAAGTGCCGTCAGCAAGCAGGTCGCCCACCTTGAATCAGCGTTGCAACATAAGCTGTTTCGCCGCGTAAGACGCACGCTTGTGCTCACGCCAGAGGGCGCCATCTTTTTAAGCGACGTGCGCAAGGTACTCGCCCAGATTGAGATGTCGACCCACACCATCATGACTTATAGCGGCAACAGTGAAGTACTTAAAGTAGCCACTCTGCCAAGCTTTGGCAGCCGCTGGCTAGCGGACAAGCTTCCCCCCTTTTTAGCCGCCAATCCGGGCATTAGTCTGGAGTTTCACGACCGGGTGGAAGACTTTGATCTTGAGCAACAGGATATTGATATTGCGTTGTTTTACGGTCACGGTAGTTGGCCTAACCTTGCCTGCCATAAGCTGGTGAATGAGGAGATGGTCGCGGTTGCCGCCCCATCGCTTCTGGCTCGGCACCCCATCCATACTGCGAGCGACTTGGCCCAGTTGCCACTACTTCACCTATCTACCCGCCCGGATGCCTGGCACCACTGGTTTGCAGGTCAAAAGATCACCACTGATCGCAGCTACCACGGTACCCGCTTTGAAACCTTTCCCATGCTAGTACGCACCGCCATGGCCGGCGGCGGCGTTGCCTTAGTGCCTCATTTTACCGTGGATGAAGAGCTGGCCGCCGAACGCCTTGTGCTCGCATGGCCGCATCGGTTGTACAGCGAAAGTGCGTATTATCTTGTCTACCCTGAGCACCTGGGCGAGCTGGGCAAAGTACGTCGGTTTGTGGCGCATATAACGGCGAGTGCCGAATGCCGCGTATAAACAACTCAGGCTGCCTGCTAGGCAGCCTGAGTATCAACCGCATGCTGGAAAGTGGATTAAACCGCTAATGACGCCAGCACACGCTGCTTAGAAGCCTGCTCCCTTTCGGCATAAAGCGCCAACTCATCAGTCACCGGGGCGCCGAGCGCCTCTTCAAACGCTTCACGATTGGCATTGCCCGCATAGGCTTCGTTTTCGCCGCCGCCTAGGTTTGACTGAAAGATACCCGCCGCACTGACCGGCAAGAAGTCTTCATAGGTAATCGGCTGTGCTTCCACCAGGCCTTTGGCAATTAGGGCGTCCATATCGGTACTGGCATCGCCTGTAGCAACTTTTCCGGCTTCTGTGAGGTGATAGTGGAAGTAGGCCAGACCTTCGCGGCGCATTGCCTCATCGCTGTCCGGCATGGTGGTAAAGACCTTATCCATAACGGCTTGGTGAGCGTTGTTATCAAGTCCCGCCGTTTGTTGACGACCTTCATTCAGCAGTTGGTCATAAAGCGCGCGTCCTTTCGGCGTTAGCGCCATGCCACGCTGCTCAATTTCGCCAAAGCGAGCAGTGTGCGTGCCTTGGTTATCGCCTGCAAAGCGGATCGACTCCTCTAACGCTTTAAAGCTTGTCTGACGCAGCAAAATGGGCGCTTCACGGCGCGGCGGGCCTTCGATGACAGCCTTCGGGTTCATACCGACGCTTGGCATGCGGCGCTGCACTTCATCGATATCCAACGTGCGCGGCGTTAAATGGTTGATATGCGGTCCACGAAAACACACCACATCGGCGATCAGGCGGTGTTCATCGCTCAGCGCTTGATAAGTATCCAGATCGACCGTGGCATCCTGGTGCCAACGAAACGTTTCCAAGGCCTCTGTAACAAACTGACCTGCTTCCTCTGAGGTTAACCCGCCTTGTGACTCAAAGCGTTCAATCAGCTCACGCACTTTGGGGGTAAAAATATTTCGTTGGGCGAGGATTTCCTCAGCACGCTGGCGCAGCAGCGCACTATCGATAAGTTCCAGGCGCAGCAGCGAGGTAAAAATACGGAACGGGTTACAGGCCAGCGCATCATCCTCAATAGGGCGAAACGCGGTGGAGTGAACCGGCACCCCAGCTTCAGAAAGATCGTAATAGCCCACCGGATACATGCCCATCACGGCAAACAGGCGGCGCAGCGTGGATAGCTCTGCGGCTGAACCCACGCGAATCGCTCCGTGGCGCTCTACGCTCAGGCGCGCAAGCTCGCCCTGAGCCTCCAGGCGACGGCGTAACTCTGGCTGCTGGCGAAGCGTCTCCTGATTGACCTGCTCAACCAACGTTAGCAGCGTGCCGTATTGAGGGACTTCCGTTTGGTACATCGCCGACATGGCGCTGGAGAAGCGATCACGAATAACATTGGTGGCTAAAAACGAAGACTGAGTCATTTTACAGCTCTCTGTGACATCCAATTCAGTATGGACCCCATGGCCGACAAGGGAAGGTTCATTGCCATTATTTTCCTGCCGTTCAGGGGTGAATGGCGTTATCAAAGCAAATTACCAGACAAGACCACAAACGAAAAAAAACGCTTAACGCATGCCAAATTGGAATGCATAAGCAGAGAAGCACGCACTCTAAACCGTCATATCGAAAGGCAGGTCAAAAAAAGGAATGGATAACAGTTATGAAATAGCAGAGCAACGCTACAGGATCTCCAGCAAACGCAGGATCATCTGCGGCTGCTGGTTAGCTTGGGCAAGAATCGCCATGCCCGCCTGCTGGAGAATTTGTGCGCGGATCAAGTTGGAAACTTCCCGGGCGTAATCTGCATCCTGGATGCGCGACTGGGCCGCTGATAGATTGACGATATTGTTGTTGAGCCCGTCGATGACGCTTTCAAAGCGGTTTTGCATCGCGCCAAAGTAACTACGCTGCCCGGCGACTTGCCAATAACAACGTCAGTGACGTATTTATCGGCCTGAACGGGTAAAGCATTAATTATTTTTACCGCTCATGCTTTATTGTTAATGAGCGCCCACTAGCGGCCAACACTTCATCGATAGGGAGCCTGACGTAATCATACTCAAGGTATCCCTGATCCATTAACTCGCCATTCCACGCCACAATATCCAGATCCATGGTTCGTGGGCCTGATTTATTCAGACCTCGTACGCGACCCAAGCGGTTCTCGACCGCTTTTAAATACAGCCGAAATGCTGCATAGGGAAGCGGCGTGCGCACCAATAGCGCGGCATTGAGAAAATCGGCCTGCTGTAAAAAGCCAACAGGGGAGGTACGGATTGGCTGAGAGTGCGTGACCAGGTCGCATTCGCTGTTTAAAAGAGACAACGCTCGTGTGACATTCATCTCAGGTTCAATATTCGAGCCTATCGAGATGAGGCATTCATGCAGCCGTGTATCTCGCCCGGCTCGTAACGCCGTTGTTGACATAACGATTACTCAACTAGAGAGAAGTCGAAATATTCTTAATCACTGTAATGATCATACCTCAGACTAGCGCTATGCTCTAAGTGTGCAAGCAACCAAACAACTAATAACAAACGCAAGATAAACGAAGCACGCCATATAATGATTAAAGACAGGGATAACAATGACGACTAAAGCAGCATTAGTGACCGGGGGCGCTACCCGTTTGGGACGGCATTTTTCAGAAGCGTTAGCAGATGCAGGTTATGATATTGCACTCCACGTTAATAGCTCACGAGATGAAGCTGAAGAGGTAGCATGCACTATCCGCAACAAAGGGCGCGAGTGCGAAATACTGCCCTGTGATTTTTTGCACGATCCGCTGGATACACTGATTGAAGCCGCCATACGGCGCTTTCCGCATTTAGATGTGCTGGTTAATAGCGCCTCCACTTACCAAGCCGCACCCATTGCTCAAACGGACATGGCACTCCTGGAGACGCAGTTTCGCGTCAACCTATTTACCCCGCTGTTGTTAATTCAACATTTTGCTAACGCGGTGTCTAACGGCTGTGTGGTGAATATCATTGACAATAAAGTGGCCTATCATCAATACCCTTATGCGGCGTATTTGTTGTCTAAAAAGGGGCTGAAAGAGATGACCCAAATGGCCGCACTCGAATTCGCACCGCGTATCCGGGTCAATGGTATTTCTCCCGGCGTAGTACTGCCCACTTCCCAGCGTAGCCACGACTATATTGCATGGCGTCTGGAAGGCATCCCCCTTAACCGGCAGGGAACGCCCGCCCACTTAACAAAGGCGCTGTACTACCTGCTGGAAAACGATTTTGTTACCGGCCAAGTGTTATGTGTCGATGGAGGTGAGTCGATCTACCTGGAAGGCAGGCATTCGGAGAACTATCTAGAGTAACAACCAAATTAACAGCCGTTCCAAGAACATTTCTAACAACGTAGAACGCAGTGGGGCCGCCCAAAGGCGGCCCCAAAACGCAAAGTAGGTGTGCTAACGCCTAAGCATTAGACATCGTCACCCGTGGGTAGATTTTGCTCAGTCGTCTCACTAGACTTATCTTTCCGGCGAGGTGAAAAACGGTCATCTACCTCACTTTCACCTGCCTTTGGCTGCCCAGCAGGGCTACCATCGATAGTGAAGTCCTGCTGCATAATGCGCAGGTTGGCAGGCGGCGCTGAACCGGACTTGTCCTGACCGAAGTACATCGTGGTATGCGGGAACGGTATCTCAATGCCCGCCTGATCAAAGCGCAGCTTGACCAGACGATTATACGCCCGACCAACACCCCACTGATCGCCCGGCGTGGTTTTGATAACCACACGAATATTGACGGCGCTGTCGCCCAGGCTTATAACACCGGCGACCGTCAGATCAGCAAGGATCTTATAGCCATACTCTTCGCTGGCTTTCAGATCATTAAAGGCAAGCTGGAGCTGCTCAATCGCATCATCAATGCTCTCACGATAAGCAATGCCGTACTCACCGACATGGTTACCGTAGTCGCGCATGTAGTTAGAAACGGTGTCAACGCTTGAGAAGGGAATGATGTGATAGGTGCCCGAAAGATCCCGAATGCCTACCGAACGAATGCTTAATCGTTCTGCAGTCCCGGTGATGCCACCCAGCGTTACCACATCGCCTGTATTCATGGCATTCTCGATCTGAATGAAGACCCCGGTAATAACATCCTGTACCAGCCTCTGCGCACCGAAACCAATAGCTAAACCCAGCACCCCGGCACCGGCAATCAGCGGGCCGATGTTAATGCCGATTTCGGACAGTAGGATCATCCCGGTAATCGTGAGCATGGCGATAGCCAGCGCGTTGCGGAACAGGCTCAATAGCGTTTTAGCTCGAGGAGAGGGCTCACCACCGCCGGTTTCCGGATTGAGCTTATGCTCAATCAGGCTCGCAAGTCCTAACCACACGCCCAGCGCAACAATCAGAATCAAGACAATGCTGACCAGTCGCCCTACCAGCATCGTTCCGCGTTCAGAAGCGTACCAATTGGCTAGATTGAACGCACCCCAGGCATCCAGCACCACCATGATAACGACGACCAGGATGATGGTGCGTAGCACACGCAGCGCGTTGGGAACGTAGCTGTTAAGACGCGGCTCAAGCAGCGGCAACTTACGACGCAAATCGTCCGACAGGCGAATGCGATGCCCAATCGTTTGGGTCAGGAAGGTCGATACCAGAAGCCCTATAACCACCGCAGCCAATGTTTTCAGTGTTGCAAAAAGCACGAAAGGCAGTGCATCGCCAGGGCGCGTCAGTATCAAAACGAAGACCATTAAGAAGTAGATCAGCGCAAAAAAGTGCCAGGTACGTGCAAAGAGCTGAAGCGATACACGGCTTGCCACCATCGACGTATTGGCCGCCGCATCATTCAAGTGCCCTCGGATGCGAATACGGTTCTTGAGCACCACACTGACCGCATAAACAAAGGCCACAATCATAATTAATGTGCCAACCGCTTGGCCTACGCTGGCAGCCAGGTAGAAATTGATCAGCGGCACGGCAACCATTAGTCCGTAACCGACCATGCCGATAAGACGTGCTATCCAACGGTTCCAGTAGGAGGCTTCACCGGTTGAAATTGGCAACAATCGCAGGCCTTCGTAGTGTGAGGAAAACAGCATCCGCATCACTGCTTTCATCAACTCAATGACCAGAAAGGCATTGAGAAACAGCGAAGCCCTCGTGGAAAGCTCGCCCGTTTCACCAATCGCGAACGTGGCCACCAGGTTACCGCCCACGTACGCAAGCCCTACCAATATAAAGTCAATAAGTGCCGCAATAATGACGCAGCAAATCAAGCGCAGCACTGGCGTCATTCCGGCGCCATTGAGCGACCATTTGCTCACCCGCGTAAAGGCAGACCTGGCCATCCGACGTAGTGCGAAGAAAATCACGAAGGTCGCAACGATCACGAGGCCCAGATTAATCGCGGCCTGGACGAAAGCTGACGAATCAAAAGCACTCGCGCCTTGCCCGGTAAACAGGTTACCCATGATGGAAAAAGCTTGCTCAATCTGCAGGCCAATATTACTGACAACATCGCTTGTCAGCTCCGCCAACTGGCGCGGCAATGAGACATCCTCTGGAGCCAAATCGCTTCCTTGAGCGGCGGCTTCAGGGGATAACTCAGCCTCTAAACCGGCGGGCAACGCGGATGCCTGTTGACGTAATACATCAATTAGCTCTTGGCGCGACTGCTCATTTTCGAGGAGATCAGCAAGTGCTTCGTAAGAAGCGGGCACTTCCGCTGGAGGCGATGCACGATCACTTTCGACCGTCGTCGTTTGGGCTAATACCGGCGTGGCAAAAAACACAAGCAGTGTCATTAGCCAAATACCTAGCCAGGGAAATATACGTATTGACGTCACGCCTGTACCTCCGTTAGAGAAATGCTTTCTTAAATTTAATTGCTAGCCTGCTTTATGCAACTACAAATGCACGCACCAAGCAGGCTGATAACGTATAAAGCGTACAGCGTAACATGGGAACATAATAAGGTCTGGCCGTTAACTTGACGCAACTAACCCGTGATCGCGTGACGCTCAATTCTGACAAAGCGGTAACAGCCACTGATTTGCAAGGCCCAGCACCACGCCATAGCGTACGCCCTTGGCAACCACAATCCACAAAAAAGCACGCCACCAGGGAAGCCGAAACAATCCGGCCAGTACCGTCAGTGGGTCGCCCACCACCGGCAGCCAGGAAAGCAGTAGGCTGGCCTCGCCAAGCTTGTGATACCAGCGCTCGGCCTGGGCAAGGCGTTTGGGCGATGCAGGGAACCACCGGCGATCCTGAAACTGACGTGCATAGCGGCCCATCGCCACATTGACCAGACTGCCCAGCGTATTACCCGCCGTTGCTACCGCCCAGAGTAAAATAGCCGGCTCCCCCAAACACCAAAGTCTGGCAAGCCAAACTTCAGAGCCGCCAGGCAGCAGGGTCGCACTAACAAACGCAACAAGGAAAAGACTCAGCATGCAACGGGTGGCCGAACGTTACTGCGGCACCTGGCCCCCAAGTTGAGCGGTAATTTCATCGGCGACCTGGCGCACCAGCTTACCCAGCGCCAGCAGGCGTGCTTCAGGGATACGCGCCATGGGGCCTGAAACAGAAATAGCCGCCAGCGGCGTGGCGTGCTCGTCGAAGATACAGGCCGCGACGCAATGCAGGCCAATGGCGTGCTCCTCGCGGTCACAGGCAAAACCTTGATCACACACCTGGTGCATTTCGGCGGTCAGTGCGTCTGGACTGCACAGTGTATTGTCGGTAACACGGGTGAGTTCACGGTTATCCAAAAAGCGAGCGCGTTCGTCAGTGGGCATCCATGCCAACAGCGCTTTACCCACGCCAGAGGCATGCAGCGGGGCGCGTGAGCCCAAGCGGGTAATCATGCGCATCATTTGAGGCGATTCGTGCTGGGCCAGAAATACCGCCGTATCCCCATCGCGGATCCCTAAATTGGCAGTCTCGCCGGTTTCAGCGGTTAAGCGGCGTAGAAAGGGGCGGCTTGATGCCACCACATCGCGAGCTTCTAAAAAGCTGTTACCGATACGGAAGGTTTTGACGTCAATACGCCATAAGCCCTGCTCGTTCTCCTGGCTAACAAACCCCTGGCTTTGCAGAGCCTGGAGCAAGCGGTGGGTGGTAGAAGGTGCTAACTCGGCTTTTTCAGCCACGTCTGACAGCGCAAGCCCTAGTGGGCTTGCCGCTAAAAACTCCAGTAACGTTAAGCCGCGTACCAGCGACTGGCTATGCCCGCCACTCGCTTTAGCGGCATTTGCCGGACGCCCGACCGTCCTACGCTTGGCTTCACTCACCCTGCTCTCTCCTAAAGGCGTAAAGAGTAACAGGATAACGTGCCGCAAAGGCCGCTGTCGCGTTTACGGAAACGAATTCCACTAATGGAGGAAGCTAGCGAATGGCAGAACATCGCTATAGATAGAAAACGGCCACAGGCGTGGCCGCCGACATTACGCCACTCCTTGGCGCCGCTATCAGGCCTTCTCGCGATGGTTATAACCCAGCGGATGGGGCTGGCCACGCTCTTTGGCAAGATCAATTTGGCGCTGACGCTCACGGGCGGCGGCGCGAGTTTTCTCGGGCAGCGAGTTGATGCAGTGTGGGCAGCTAATCCCAGGCTCGTAGGCTGATGACTGCATGTCGTCTTCGGAAATCGGCATACGACAGGCGTGGCACTGTTCGAACAGGCCTTCACTCAGGTCGTGACGCACGGTAACGCGGTTATCGAACACAAAGCACTCGCCACGCCATAACGACTGCTCTTCCGGGACTTTCTCCAGATAGTTCAAAACGCCGCCCTTGAGGTGGTAGACCTCGTCAAACCCCTCTTTGAGCATAAAGCTGGAGGCTTTTTCACAGCGAATACCGCCGGTGCAGAACATGGCGACTTTTTTATGCTTCTCTGGGTCGTAATGCTCACGCACGTAGTCGGGAAACTCACGGAACGTGGTGGTTTTTGGGTCAACCGCGCCTTCGAAGCTGCCAATCGCCACTTCGTAATCATTGCGAGTGTCGATCACCAGCACTTCGGGGTCTGAAATCACCTCGTTCCAGTTTTCAGGCTCAACATAGGTACCAACGGTGTTGTTAGGATCAATGCCTGGTACGCCCAGCGTCACGATCTCTTTTTTGAGCTTAACCTTGGTGCGATAGAACGGGGTTTCGTCGCAGTAAGACTCTTTATGGTCGATATCGGTCAAGCGCGGGTCAGCGGTCAGCCAGCCAAGCAGTGCATCAATACCTTCGCGAGTCCCCGCGACGGTGCCATTGATGCCCTCTTTAGCGAGCAGCAGCGTGCCTTTAACATCATGATCGACCATGGCTTGGCGCAGCGGCTCACGCAGCGCTTCAAAGTCATTTAACGTAACGAATTTATACAATGCTGCCACGACAATACGCGGCATATCGCCAGCTTCAGAAACAGGTGCAGACATAACAAGCTCCAGTAGTCACCCTCGTAAAGGGCGGACCGGGTTAATAAACGCGCATAGTCTAGCGCAAACGGCGCAGCGCTTGAATCCTGCCAGATTGACGCAGGTCACTCGCGGTTTAAAAATTCGTCGATTTAATCGACGTTATCGTGCAGAAACCTTCACCCCACGCCGTGCGGTTTCAGGCGTATATTGAGCGCATTCCTTCAACAGCTACTCCTTCAACACAACTGGGAGCACACCATGAAAATTCGTCGCGCGGATGAGCGGGGCTATGCAGACCACGGCTGGCTGCGTTCGTACCATACGTTCTCGTTTGCCAATTACCATGACCCCAAGCATATGGGCTTTCGCGCCCTACGGGTGATCAACGAAGACCGCGTCGCCGGTGGTCATGGCTTTGGTGCCCACCCGCACCGGGACATGGAGATTATTTCCTACGTGCTGGAAGGCGAAATGGAGCACAAGGACAACATGGGCAATGGCGAGGTCATGCGCCCGGGCGATGTACAGCGCATGTCAGCGGGCACCGGCGTTGTGCACAGCGAGTTTAATCACTCCAAAGAGAACGGACTGCACTTCCTGCAGATCTGGATTGAGCCCAAAGCGCTTGGCATTAAGCCCAGCTACGAGCAGAAAGCATTTCCAGCCGCAGGCCGCCAAAACCAGTGGCGCCTGGTAGCATCACAGCAGGGCCGTGAAGGCTCAGTGAGCCTGAACCAGGACGTTAATCTTTATGCAGGCTCATTTGATGCAGGCGACAGCGTCAAGACACCGGCTACGCGCTATGCCTGGCTGCACGTGGTAAAGGGCGCGGTCGAGGTCAATGGTGAACAGCTCAGTACCGGCGATGCCGCTGCGTTTGAGCCTGGCGACGCGATCAGCGTGACCGGCCAGGATACAAGCGAAGTACTGCTGTTTGATCTTGCTTAGCCCTTTTACTCAGTGCTACCCGCCTTAACAACCCAAACGGCCCCCTTTCGGGAGCCGTTTTTTTACGCCATCAGCCCAGTGTTTTGCGTTGTCACCAAGCCTCGCAGCTGCCAATCAATCCTAGCTATTGTGCGCTGAGTAAAGTGCACGGATTTTCAGCGTGTGCTCTACCTGCCTCAATGCTTCCAGCGCTTGCGGACCGTAAGCTTTGTCGACATCAATGACCACATAGCCGACCTTATCGTTGGTCTGCAGGTACTGGCCCGAGATGTTAATGCCGTTTTCGGACAGCACGCGGTTAATTTCCGACAGTACGCCCGGCACGTTGTCATGAATATGCAGCAAGCGGTGCTTATCGGGGTGGGCAGGCAGCGCCACTTCGGGGAAGTTGACCGAGGTGATCGTGGTGCCGTTATCCGAGTAGGTCGTCAGCTTTTCGGCAACTTCAATACCGATATTTTCCTGGGCTTCGAGCGTAGAACCACCCACATGCGGGGTCAGGATCACATTTTCCAAACCACGTAACGGGCTTTCAAACTCTTCATCGTTACCCTTGGGCTCCACCGGGAACACATCCACCGCAGCGCCGTTGAGATGGCCTGCTTTGATGGCATCCGCCAAGGGTTCAATTTCCACGACACTGCCGCGTGAGGCATTGATGAAGATGGCGCCTGGTTTCATCGCAGCAATCTCTTTCGCGCCAACCATCCAGCGGGTAGAGGGCAAGTCCGGTACGTGCAAGCTCACCACATCCGAGCGGTTTAACAGCTCTTCAAGGCTGGTGACCTGGCTTGCATTACCCATGCCGAGTTTGGTGATGATATCGTAGTAGATAACGTTAAAGCCCAGCGACTCGGCCAGCACAGAAAGCTGCGCGCCGATGCTGCCGTAGCCAACAATACCCAGCGTTTTACCGCGTGCTTCGTGCGAGTTTTTGGCTGATTTCAGCCAGCCGCCCTGATGAGCACGGGCATTTTTTTCAGGGATGCCACGCAACAGCATGATCGCTTCTGCCAATACCAGCTCAGCGACCGAACGAGTATTGGAGTAAGGCGCGTTGAACACGGCAATACCACGCTTTAGCGCCGCATTCAGGTCCACCTGGTTGGTTCCGATACAGAAGCAGCCAACGCCGACCAGCTTCTCTGCCGCTGCAAATACGCGCTCATTAAGCTGGGTACGCGAGCGAATACCGATGAAATGTACATCACGGATCTTTTCGATCAACGATGCTTCATCTAGCGATGTCGGCAGATGCTCGATATTTTCATATCCGGCATTTTGAAAATTGTCCACCGCACTTTGGTGGACGCCCTCGAGTAGCAGGATCTTGATCTTGCTCTTTTCCAGGGACGTTTTAGCCATGGCTGAATCAACCTCTATGGTCGGCGGCGTGCGCCGTGTATCGGTTCACGAAAAGGCCGTATAGTAGCATACCGCACGCCCATCAGGCCGATACGAACTGATGAAATGTGTGCGTTATCAAGATGAAAACAGTGCAAGTCATACGCACAAAGCGGCCTGGGGCAGACGCCACCCCCTGCCCTCGGTGTATACTGTGCGTTTGTCATGGCAGGCACACGCGCAGCCTTTTTGATGGGGCGCCAGAAAACAGTAGGCATTGACCAATGAGCGATACCACACCTTCACCGCAGGATTTTGCGGCCACGGTTGACCAGCTGGAAACCATCGTAGAACGCCTGGAGTCAGGCGAGCTGTCATTGGAAGATGCGCTGGGCGCCTTTGAGCAGGGCGTCCGGTTGACGCGCGACGCCCAGCAACGCCTGGACAGTGCCGAGCTAAAAGTCCGCGCGCTGAGCGAAGATAGCGAAGGCCGTTTAAACGTCACGCCGTTTGCTGATAGTGAATCGCCCAAGGATGCCACTGACGAGGGTAAGGAGACGCCCCCATGGTAGCGACCAACGCCCCCTCATTGACCGCCTTACGTCAGGCCAGCAATGCCCGGGTAGATGCCACGCTAAACGCGCTTTTTGACGAGCGCGCCGTGGTACCGCGGCTTGATAACGCCATGCGCCACGGTCTTTTAGTCGGCGGCAAGCGCTTGCGCCCGCTGCTTGTTTATCTTGCTGGGCAGGCGCTGGGGGCACGCGATAAAGACCTCGACGCCCCGGCCGCCGCCATTGAGCTCATCCACGCCTACTCATTGATTCATGACGACTTGCCCGCCATGGATGACGATGATCTGCGCCGAGGCCAGCCCACCGTGCATATCGCCTATGACGAAGCGACCGCGATTCTGGCAGGCGACGCGCTACAAACCCTGGCCTTTGACGTGCTGGCACGCACCGCTCACCCGCGGCTTGGCAGCCTGATCACGACGCTTACCACGGCGTCTGGCCGTGAGGGCATGGTGGCAGGCCAAGCACTGGACTTGGCGGCTATCGGCGGCCACCCTGACGTGGACGCCCTGGCGCACATGCACGCTCATAAAACCGGTGCGCTGATTGTGGCGGCGGTGCGTATGGGCGGGCTGATTGCCGTTGACGAGAGCGACCCGCGTATAAATGCCCTGACTCGCTACGCGCGCGCCATTGGTCTAGCCTTCCAGATTCATGATGATGTCCTTGATGTGACGGGTGACACCATGACACTCGGCAAAATATCCGGCGCTGACGCTGCACGCGCCAAGCCGACGTATCCCAGCCTGTTGGGGCTGGAAGGCGCGCAACAAAAAGCGCGCACCCTGATTGACGAGGCCATTGCCGCTCTCGCCCCATTAGGCGAGCAAGCCGCCCCCTTGGCCGAATTAGCCCACTATATGATCGAGCGCGACCACTAGATGCCCATGAAGCTGTTCGACGAGATTCCCCGCGAGCGTCCGGCAACGCCGCTGCTCGACTCTTTTGATCATCCCGCTGCGCTGCGGGCCATGAATACCCAGCAGCTTGCCCAACTGGCTGACGAGCTGCGTGCCTACCTGCTTTATAGCGTGGGCGTTTCCGGCGGCCACTTTGGCGCAGGCTTGGGGGTAGTAGAGCTGAGCGTGGCCCTGCACCACGCCTTTCATACGCCCAAGGATCGCCTGGTGTGGGACGTAGGCCATCAGGCCTATCCACACAAGATTCTCACCGGCCGCCGTGAAGCGATGCTCAGCATTCGCCAGCACGGCGGCCTGGCGGCATTTCCGCGCCGTGCTGAATCCGAATACGACACCTTTGGCGTGGGCCACTCGAGCACCTCGATTTCCGCAGCGCTCGGCATGGCGTTGGCTGCTCAGGCCAAAGGCGATAATCGCCGCGTCTGTGCGATTATTGGTGATGGCGCGCTCACGGCGGGCATGGCTTTTGAAGCGCTGGCCCATGCCGGCCACGTCAACGCCAACATGCTGGTCGTGCTCAACGACAACGAGATGTCGATCTCGGAAAACGTCGGTGGCCTGGCGACGTACCTCGCCCGGATGATGTCGAGCAAACCCTATCTAAAAATGCGCGAAGAGGGCAAAAAAGTACTTTCTCATCTGCCAGGCGCATTGGAAATTGCCAAGCGCACCGAAGAGCACATGAAAGGCATGGTCAGCCCCGCCACGCTGTTCGAGGAAATGGGTTTTCACTACATCGGCCCGATTGACGGGCACGACCTTGAGGCACTGACCGAGACGCTGCGTAACCTGCGCGAGCTGGACGGCCCGCAGTTTCTGCATATCAAAACCTGCAAAGGCAAAGGCTTTTTACCCGCCGAGGCGGACCAGATTGGCTACCACGCCATCACCAAACTTGAGAAAGCCAGCGTGGCGCCCGCCCCACCCTTCAAAGCGCCATCCGCCCCCAAGAGAAAGTACTGCAACGTATTCGGCGACTGGCTGTGCGATATGGCCGCAAGCGATTCACGCCTGATAGGGATTACTCCCGCCATGCGCGAAGGCTCCGACCTGATTCGTTTCTCCAAAGAGTACCCAGCGCGCTACTTTGATGTAGCCATTGCCGAACAGCACGCCGTGACGCTCGCGGCGGGCATGGCCTGCGAAGGCATGAAGCCGGTGGTGGCCATCTACTCAACATTTTTGCAGCGCGGCTATGACCAGCTCATTCATGACGTAGCGGTGCAGGAGCTGGACGTCACCTTTGCCATCGACCGGGCAGGGCTTGTGGGTGAAGACGGCCCCACTCACCACGGCAGCATGGATTTGTCCTTTTTACGCTGCGTACCCGGCATGGTCATCCTGGCACCTGCCGATGAAGCCGAGTGTCGCGCCATGTTGAGTGCGGCCTATCATCATCCCGGCCCTGCGGCAGTGCGTTACCCGCGCGGCACTGGCCCCGGCGTGGAAATCCCTGAGCACCTGGAATCGCTTCCGATTGGCAAGGCGGAGGTACGCCGTCAGTCACAAAGCGATGGCGTGCGCATTGCGCTACTCGCGTTTGGTAGCCTGAACACCGCAGCCGCTGAAGTTGCCGAAAAGCTCAACACCACGCATATCAACATGCGCTCTATCAAGCCGCTGGACCGCGACACGGTCCTCCACGCGGCCGACGAGCATGAGCTTCTAATAACGCTTGAAGAGAACGTCGTTGCGGGTGGCGCGGGAAGCGCTGTTAACGAACTGCTCAACGCTGAAGGTGTGCAGGTAGAAGTGCTCAATCTCGGCCTGCCCGACGCATTTGTAGAGCACGGCACGCCGGATGAATTGCTGCGGGACTGTGGTCTGGACGCAGAGGGCATCGAAGCCGCCATTCGCCAGCGGCTGCCTTCACTCTCAAGTTAAAAGCAACACCGTGACTGATCGACAAGCACCCTCATTAGCGAGATAAGCGCCGCCCTATTACGGGCGGCCATCGCAAAGCAAGTGCCAGACAATGGGCGCCAAGCCACCGGGAAAGAGATGCTGGTTTAAAAACCGAGTTCATCCAGCAAATCATCTACCTGGTCCTGCCCTGACACGGCATCTACCTTGCCTTCACTTACCTGCGGGCCATTGCGCAGTTTGGCATGCTCATCGCGATTATCATCAATGTTCACCCCATCGGTGACGTTAGGAACATTGTCGACCAACACTTGAACAAGCTGCTCTTCAATTAGCTGGATGACCTCCATCATCTTCTTGATCACCTGGCCGGTTAGATCCTGGAAGTCCTGAGCCATCATGATTTCAAGCAGCTCTTTCTGCGTAGACCCCGTGGCGGTCGGAAGCGAATCACTCAAATAGAGCTGCGTGTCCTTGATAAGCGATGGGTCGCTTTCTACAACGGCTAGAGCCGCCGCTGCCTGCCAGCGCGTATTAAGCGCGGCGCCCTCCTCCTCAAGCTTGTCTTGCACGGGTTGCGCACGTTCAACGGCATTCAGTGCCCGCTCAGCCGCCTGTTCCGTCATTGAGGCCACATAGTTGAGCCGGTCATTGGCATCGGGTATGGCCTGCGCTGCCTGGCTGATCTGCTGATCCAGGCCCAGCTCCTTCATGCTATCCCGCAGCAGGCGGGTCAAGTGGCCTATACGATGCACCATCTCATCATTACTGTCTTTTTTACCCAGCACCGACGGCATGGTCGTGTCGTGGGCGTTGTTAACAGTGCTCATGACAATCCTCTTGTGGAAAAAACTTGTTGAATGTCGCTGTTGATGATCTGGTCACCATCAATATACGTATCCGCTATGGTTTTCAGACAGACAAGCGTTAAAGCCCGTTAACTATCTTCGGCGTACCCTCCTAAAACTTGAGCGTTTGCTTTATTTGAAAGCCCTTGTCTGGCGCTTTTAGACCTATTCAACGGATGGGATCACTCACGCAGCGCTAGCACGCGCCACCCAGCTTGGGAAAGAAGTAGTGCGAGGTGATCCCATGGCTGCCGTTATGCAGCATCTCAAGCGGCTTTTACCCCGTTCTCGAAGATCTCAAACCAGGAGTTATATATCAGGGTCGCCCTATGTGCAGCCGGGGCAATCGAACCCATCGGGCTGATTGAGTTTAAACAGTGAACGGGCACGGGCGTTGGCCGCCTGCCGGGTTGTGATACTCAAAAACCCTGAGATCGTGTACCGTAGAGTTTTTTTGGGGCACTCGGGTGGAACGAGGGCATTGCGCTTCTCCAAACAAAAGGGCAGAAAGCCTGGCAACAAAAGTTAGCACGCTTTCTTTTACCGCCTTACGCAGCGAAAAACGCCGTTTGGTCAAGCGACAATAGCTGAAAATGCCGCCCTCAGCTGCAAACCCACGACTTCTGACGCTTAGAGAGAGCCATGTTACTACTGATTATATTTTTTGCCCTGGTGGGTTATGCCATCGGCGGCGCCACTGGCCTGTTAATTGGCGGTGTACTGGGCTGGTGGCTAGCACGACGCCTCGCCAAGCGGTTAAGAGAGGCGCGCATGCGCCTTCAGGAAGGCTTTTTAGAGTCGATTTTTTCCGTTATGGGCTGCCTTTGCCAGGCCGATGGCAAAGTGACCGAAGGCGAGCTTAGCGTTGCCGAAAAGCTGTTTGACCAGATGCATTTGCAGGGGGCGCAGCGGGCCAAGGCACGCGCTGCCTTTGAGCGAGGCCGTGCGGATAACTTTGATCTGGACGCTGAGCTTGCCAACGTCGGGCGTCTAACCCGCCATCAACCGGTTATGCGCCAAGTGTTTTTACAGGTTCAGCTATCGGCTATCGCCGCTGACGGTGTCTTGCATCCTGAAGAGCATGAAATGATCGTGCGGGTAGCGCGTGGCATTGGCTGTAGTGAAGCAGAGGTACAGCAGATTGAAGCCATGCTGCATGGTGCAGCCGCCAACTCCCAAGGAGCCAGTGAAGAGGCACTTAAGGACGCCTACCGCGTGCTGGGTGTGAGTGAAGAGGCAAGCGATGCCGAGATCAAGAAAGCCTACCGTCGCTTAATGAGCCAAAACCATCCGGATAAGCTGGCCGGTAAAGGCTTGCCTGAAAGCATGCGTGAAGTGGCTCAGGCGCGCACCAGTGAAATCGGCAATGCCTACGAACGCATTCGCAAGGCGCGCGATAACCAAGCGTAAGCTGCTTATAAGATGAAGGTCAGTCCAAGAGCACGCGGCCCCGCAAAGGCCGCGTCCATCATCCTGCCAATATCGACATCCTGACACCAGCCCGCTAAATTGAAAGCGTCTTCTTTTCGCCAGCCTCGGCTGGCACCTTGTCAGGAGCGCGCCATGATCACGCTATACACCTACCCCCGCTCACGCTCGCTACGTGCCGCCTGGACGCTTGAAGAGCTGGGCCTTGAATACCAGTGCCAGCATGTTGCGTTGGAGAAAGGGGGAGGCCAAACCTCGGCGTATCTGGCACGTCATCCGGATGGCAAAGTACCGGTGCTGGAGGATGGCGAACTTACCCTGTTTGAATCATCGGCCATTTGCCGCTACCTGGCCGAGCACTACGGTAACGGCAAACTACTGCCGACTAACGCCGCCGAGCGTGCCCAGGTCGACCAGTGGTTAAGCTTTATTGTGACCGAAGTCGAACAGCCGCTCTGGACCCAAGCCAAGCACACCTTTGCGCTACCTGAAGACAAACGCGTACCGGCCGTGATTCCTACCGCAGAGTGGGAGTTTCAGCGCGCATTGGGCGCTCTTGAACGCCGCTTTCAGGGCCAGGAAACGCTGCTTGGCGGCGATTTCACCTTGGCCGACCTGTTTCTCACCCATACGCTTTCCTGGGCCATTGGCATGCAGCATCGCCTGCCCGAGCCGTTCTTGATCTACCACAAACGCCATACGCAGCGCCCGGGCCTGGCAAAAGCCGGTGAGCGCGAACAAGCTGCCGCTCAGTAAGCCAGCACCGCGTTTTACACCGTATGAGGCAGTACCGCTGCTACTACTGCAAAGTAGTGGCAGATGCTTCCTCCCACCACAAAGAGATGCCAAATAGCGTGATTGTAGGGAATCGCACGCACGGCATAGAAGATGACGCCCACCGTATACGTGATGCCGCCCGCGGCCAGCAAGGCGATGCCGGTTACCGAGAGCTTCGCCGCCATTTCTTCTGATGCCAGCAGGATCATCCACCCCATCAGCAAATAAATAACCACGCGGAAAATCGACAGCCGCTGTGGCCATAGCAGCTTGCAGGTAATACCTATCAGCGCCAGCGACCACACGGCGGCAAACAGTGTCCAGCCCGTCGGGCCACGCATATTCACCAGTAAGAAAGGCGTATAGGTACCTGCAATCAGCAAGTAAATCGCGCAGTGATCCAACAGCTGAAAGCGCTGCTTCCACAGCCGATGCGGGATGCCGTGATAAAGCGTAGAGGCGGTATATAGCAATACCAGCGTCATGCCGTACAAGCCAAGGCTTGTCAGTTTCCATGGGTCTACCTGAGCGGCAATACTCGCCATGACCAGCAGCACCACTGCCCCAACGACGCTTAACAATGCGCCCACCCCGTGGCTAATACTGTGTAAGCGCTCTTCTAACGCGCTGAACTCTTCAGACTTGACGCTGGCTGTGTGGCTCATATCCCCTCCACCGAGTGTTAACGGTCATGAGTAGCAGCGAACAACGCAGCTAACCTGGATAATCACCATAGCGCTGAAATATGACAAAACCCAAACGCAGAAAATAGAGCGCTTGGGGTTTGTATGGAGCATGTCAAATAGGTGGATAGGGCAGCGCGTTTTCAATTCCACGGGGCGCTTCAAACCCTGCGGCGGCTCCACGAGCGCTTTCCAAGCCTTGGGGAAAGCCGCTACGGTGGCTGTAATCCGGCGTGATACCCGCCTGGTAGGCATGCCGCTTGGTTAAGGCTTGGGCGCAGCAGATATCCACGGTGGTCATCATGCCGACGGCTGTCAATGCCCAACAAACGTTGGCGCGCTTGGGATTATGCCGATCCTGCAAGACATAGGTGAGTGCGGCAAGGTCAAGTATATCACCGCCTACCCGGCTCCAGATCGACGGTGCGGGGTTGTCGGAAAGTGCGCCTATGGCGCTGATCACTTCCCGAGCGCCACAGGCGCGCATTTTATTTTCATGCCCGCGCAACCCCAACTGTTCACCTAGCTTATGCGGTGCCAACAGCTGGTAAAGGCCCAAGCCCAAGCTGAGCCAGCCAATTCCACGGGCGACCTTGTCGGCCGTGCTGAGTGAGCGGGTCATGTTGTTTGATTGATGATATTGATGATGCATGGCTACCTCCATGGCGTGTTGTTCAAGGCTTGAGAATCACCTTGACGCAACCATCCTGTTTATCGCGGAAGGTTTTATACATTTCGGGGCCCTGGTCCAGGCTCATTGAGTGCGTAATCACAAAAGAGGGATCAACTTGCCCCTCATCGATTCGCCGCAGCAGATCATCCGTCCAGCGTTTGACGTGGGTCTGGCCAGTCCGCACGGTGAGCCCCTTGTTCATCAGCGCGCCCATGGGAATTTTATCGACCAGGCCGCCGTATACACCGGGGATAGAGAGAGTGCCCGCCGGGCGGCATACATAGATCATTTCACGCAACACGTGGGCGCGGTCCGTCTCCATCATCAGCGTTTGTTTGACTCGGTCATAGGCGGAGTCCAGCGAGCGCGTGGTATGCGCTTCAAGGCCGACCGCATCAATACACTTTTCCGGGCCTTTGCCGTTGGTAAGTTCCTGCAGGCGGCCAAGCACGCTCTCATGATCAAAATTAATGACGATTGCCCCGCCCGCTTGGGCCATGGAGAGACGTTCAGGCACATTGTCGATGACCACGACCTGGCGGGCGCCCAGCAAAACGGCACTGCGAATACAGAACTGGCCAACCGGCCCCACTCCCCAAATAACGACCGTATCAGTGGGCTGAATATCGCACTGTACGGCCGCCTGCCAACCGGTCGGGAAAATATCCCCTAAAAACAGTACCTGCTCGTCGGTGAGCGTATCGGGAACCTTGATATGCGTGGTATCGGCAAACGGCACGCGGACAAACTCCGCCTGGCCGCCTGCGTAGCCGCCGGTTAAATGTGAGTAACCAAACAGCCCGGCACCGCCGTGGCCAAAAGCCTTATCAGCCAAGGATTTATTACGGTTAGAGCGCTCGCAAACCGAGTAGTTGCCGCGCTGGCACTGCTCGCATTCGCCGCAGAAAATAGTAAACGGCACCACCACGCGGTCGCCAACTTTAAGCTTCTTGTTAGCGCTGCCCACCTCCATGACTTCGCCCATAAACTCATGACCAAGCACGTCACCACATTGCATACCGGGGATAAAGTGATCGTAAAGATGAAGGTCGGAGCCGCAGATGGCGCAGCTGCTTACATTGATAATCGCGTCGCGGGGGTGTTCTATTTCGGGATCAGGAACTGTGTCGTAGCGCACGTCGTTTTTGCCGTGCCAGCAAAGTGCTTTCATGATTGCTCCTCCTTACTCTTTTACAGATAATTAGCATCCTGCTATGTATCAACACCGATCTGTACCAATATCGGTTTGTATCAACATAGCTCAGACGCTAGGCAAAAAAGTTTAAGAAAAAGCAATTTTTCGAGGTTTTAGCGGCAATAAAGCGTTATTTCAGCCCTTTCTTTCAATATCGACATCGCTTGCCTGAGTAAAATCACCCAGCGCCATCATATGGCCAAGCTTGCCTGCCTTGGTGGCAAGGTACTGTTCATTGTGTGGATTTAAACCGGTAGTGATGGGCAGCCGTTCGACCACATTAACGCCATCCCGGGTCAGCGCATCCACTTTACGCGGATTATTGGTCATCAGCTTAAGCGCGGTGACGCCCAGGTGGTTGAGCATCGGTACGCACAGGTCATAGCGGCGCATATCAGCGCCAAACCCGAGCTGTTCGTTGGCTTCTACCGTATCCGCCCCTTGGTCTTGTAGGTGGTAGGCGCGAATCTTGTTGAGCAGCCCGATGCCGCGGCCTTCCTGGCGCAGGTAAAGCAGTACGCCGCGGCCCTCTTCGGCGATACGCTTAAGCGCTTCCTGCAGTTGATAGCCACAGTCGCAACGCATGGAGAACAGCGCATCACCGGTCAGGCATTCGGAATGAACACGCCCCAGTACCGGCGCGTCCCCCGTGAGGTCGCCCAGCGTCAGGGCGATATGATCCTTACCGGTCGCGTTGTCTTCGAAACCGTGCATGGTGAACGTGGCCCAGGGAGTGGGCAGTTGGGAAGCAGCAATGAAGCGAATGGTCACAGGTTACCTCGCAGATTAACCAAACCAGTTAACCACAACAGTATGAGCAAAGTGGGCGGGTAGTTTATCAGGAAGCGAGCTATGCCTCACGGCTGTTACTCGCTAAAATTAAAGCAGAGAAGAGCAAGCGTGGCTCACCCTGTTCAGGCATATACATTTACCGCGCGTGGATTAAGATAGTACTACTCCACAGACAAGCCGTTTACCCGCAGCGTGATAACCGCTGAGACACCAGAATTTTCACCATCTGACGGAACATTATGCTGCTACTTATACTTATCACAGCGCCTTTTATCGCCAGCATAATGGCCGCATTAATGCCCGCCAATGCCCGTAATCGGGAAGCGTGGCTGGCGGGTGGCGTAACGCTTTTAGGGCTGCTGATTACCGGTTTTCTCTATACCCAGGTAGGCGCCGGGGAGGTTGTACGGAGTGAATTTGGCTGGCTACCCAGTGTCGGCCTAAACGTCGTATTGCGTATGGATGGCCTGGCCTGGTTATTTGCCATGCTGATCCAGGGTATCGGTTTGCTGGTGATTATCTATGCCCGCTACTACATGTCGCCTGCTGATCCCGTACCTCGCTTTTTTTCGTTTCTGCTCGCGTTTATGGGTTCAATGCTGGGGGTGGTGCTATCGGGCAACCTCATACAGCTGGTGCTGTTCTGGGAGTTAACCAGCATCACCTCGTTTTTGTTGATTGGCTATTGGCATCATCGCGCCGACGCCCGCCGCGGCGCACGCATGGCGTTCACCGTGACAGCAACCGGGGGGCTTTGTCTGCTGGTCGGTGTCTTGATGCTTGGCCATATGGTAGGCAGCTACTCGCTTGATGTTGTGTTGGCCTCGGGTGACCTCATCCGTAATCACGCGCTTTATCGGCCCATGCTGCTATTGGTCGCGTTAGGGGCGCTGACCAAAAGCGCGCAGTTCCCTTTTCACTTCTGGTTGCCGCATGCCATGGCAGCGCCAACACCGGTATCGGCGTTTTTGCACTCCGCCACCATGGTCAAGGCGGGCCTTTTTTTACTCATGCGGCTTTGGCCATCGCTGTCAGGAACGCCTGAGTGGAGCTGGATCATCATGGGGGCTGGCGTATGCACCATGTTGATTGGTGCCTTCACCGCTATTTTCCAACACGATTTGAAAGGCCTGCTGGCCTACTCAACCATCAGCCATCTGGGGTTGATTACCGTACTGCTGGGCATTGGCACCCCCTTGGCACTGGTAGCCGCGATTTTCCATACCGTTAACCATGCCACGTTTAAAGCCTCGCTTTTCATGGCCGCAGGCATTATTGACCATGAGACGGGCACCCGAGATATGCGCCACCTGCGCGGCCTTTATAAAGCGCTACCCTACACGTCCACGCTGGCAATCGTCGCCAGTGCGGCGATGGCCGGCGTCCCGTTTCTTAACGGGTTTATTTCCAAGGAGATGTTCTTTGCCGAAGCGCTAAGCGTTGGCTCCGCGCAAAACTGGGGGATGTCCATTGCGGCGGTGTTGATGGGGGTCTTTGGCGTTACGTATTCGCTTCGTTTTACCTACGTCTTCTTCGGCAAGCTGCCTGATGACTTGCCTCGCCAACCGCATGAGCCACCACGCTGGATGCGCTTTCCTGTTGAGTTTTTAGTGCTTTGCTGCCTGGTGGTGGGCATTATTCCAGGCCTGAGTATCGGCCCCTTCTTGCACGCTGCCGTCACCTCGGTATTAGGCGAGGCAACGCCCTACTACAGTCTCGCCGTTTGGCACGGTTTCAACCTACCTTTGGCAATGAGTTTCGTCGCGTTAATCGGCGGTGTGGCGTTGTATATTTGGCTGCGTGTCCGCTATGGGCTAATTCAAGCCACCCATGTTCCGTTGCTGGGGCGCTTTAACGGCAAGCAAGCCTACGAAAACACCATGCTGCGGATCTCATCCATCGCCTCTTTGCTGGAAAAAATACTCAGCACACGGCGCTTGCAGCCTCAGCTCTTGCTTATGGTGGTGATGCTTCTGGCGGTGCCCATTTTGCTGATACGCCCTATCTCGCTGCTTGCTCTGCCTGCCAATGGGGAATTCTCCTGGCTCTTTGCCGGGCTATGGCTGATGGGGGCGATTTGCGCTGTCGCGGCGGCCTGGCAGGCAAAATACCATCGCCTGGCAGCACTTAGCCTAGTGGGCGGTGTGGGCATTATTACCAGCCTGTCGTTTTTGTGGCTATCGGCGCCCGACCTGGCGCTTACCCAACTAATGGTGGAAACCATTACCACGGTGCTGATCCTGCTGGGACTACGCTGGCTTCCCCCGCGTATCACGCCGCGAGAATTGAACATTACCGCCACTAAACGCGCACTATTTCGTCGCTCACGCGATATCGTCATTGCGGTGTGTGCGGGGCTGGCAATGGCCTTAATCAGCTATACGGCACTGCTACGCACGCCTTCAGAAGGCGGTATTTCTGACTTTTTCCTTACCCATGCCTTAAGTGAAGGCGGGGGAAGTAACGTGGTCAATGTGCTGCTGGTCGACTTCCGTAATTTCGATACGCTGGGCGAAATTGCGGTGTTGGCCATTGTCGCCTTGACCGTTTACGCACTGCTGCGGCGCTTTCGACCCGCGCCTGAAAGCCTGCCCATTCCCGCTCAGCAGACCAACAGCGTTGATCCTGCGGCAGGACAAACACCTATCCAGCAAGTGACAACAGGTTACCTCAAAATCCCCAGCGTTTATTTACGCTTGCTGCTGCCCGTGATGGGCGTCATCGCGGCCTACTTCTTTATTCGGGGCCATAACCTGCCCGGCGGCGGTTTCGTTGCCGGTTTGATCTTTGCGGTTGCGATTATTGTTCAATACATGCTGGCCGGTACGCAGTGGGTGGAAACGCATCTACGCCTTCGCCCTCACCGCTGGATTGCATTTGGCCTACTGACGGCCTGCGCAACGGGCCTGGGCGCGTGGCTGCTGGGTTATCCTTTCCTGACCACCCACACCGCACACTTCACGCTTCCTGTGCTTGGCGAGGTACACCTGCCGAGTGCATTCCTGTTTGATTTAGGCGTCTTTGGCGTGGTCGTTGGTTCCTCGATACTGATGCTTGTGGCGCTGGCACACCAATCTGTACGCAGCCACCGCTTACCCGCTACCACGGCGCCAACGCCCCTCAACCCTCAACAGGAGACCCGCTAATGGAAGCTGTTATGGCCATGGCAATGGGCATCATGTTTGGCTCCGGGGTGTGGCTGCTGCTGCGTCCACGTACCTTTCAGGTCATTACGGGCTTATTGCTTATTTCGTATGCCGTTAATCTATTTATCTTCATCATGGGGCGTCTCTCCATCAACCAGCCCCCCTTAACGCTTGCCGAGGGCACTATTGACCCCGCTTTGTATGCCGACCCGATGCCCCAGGCGCTGGTCTTAACGGCTATCGTGATCGGCTTTGCCACCACAGCCCTTTATCTGGTGGTGATGATTGGTGCTCGCGGGCTTACCGGCACCGACCACGTTGATGGCAAGGAGCCCCATTGATGAGTCTTCCTTGGCTGCACCATTTAATGCTGGCACCTGTTTTGCTGCCCTTGATATTCGGGGCGGGGCTGATCCTGGTGAATGAGCGTCATCACCAAAAAAAGTTTTTTATTAACCTGGCCAGCACGCTGGCGATGCTGGCGACCTCGGTCGCACTGCTTTTGCTGGCGGACCACGAATACTGGCCCGATGGCATTGGTCTCTACCTCTCTGCTAACTGGACAGCCCCCTTTGGCATTGTCTTGTTGGTTGACCGGCTAACGGCGGTGATGCTGCTGCTTGCGTCAATATTGGCGAGCGCTTCTCTGATCTTTGCCATGATCCGTTGGAGCCGCATTGGTGTGCACTTTCACTCGTTATTCCAGTTTTTGTTAATGGGCATTAACGGGGCCTTTCTTACCAATGACCTGTTCAATCTGTTTGTGTTCTTCGAGGTCATGTTGGCGGCCTCGTATGGCTTGATACTGCATGGCTATAACAGCGTGCGTATAAGAGCAGGCATGCAGTACATTGTGGTGAATTTGTTAGCGTCGTTTTTCTTCCTGATTGGCGTGGCCCTGATTTACGCGACGACCGGCACGCTAAACATGACCGACTTGGCGATGCGCTTGAGCATGCTATCGCCGGAAGACCTCATGTTGTTAAAAATTGGCGTGGTTATTCTGGCGTTAGCCTTTCTCACCAAGAGCGCCATGTGGCCACTGGGTTTCTGGCTGCCCACGACATACTCGGCGGCCTCGCCGCCGGTGGCTGCCATGATGGTGCTGATGACCAAAGTTGGCGTGTACGTGCTGATTCGGCTGTGGTTACTGCTGTTCTCGGAAGGCCCTGCCGCCGGTTTCGGCTTTGACCTGCTGCTCTGGGGAGGGCTTGTTACGCTTGCTTTCGGCACCATCGGGATCCTTGCAAGCCAGGAACCTGGCCGCATGGCAGGCTATGCGGCGGTCATCTCATCAGGCACATTGCTGGCTGCCGTTGGATACGGCCAACCGGCGCTTATCAACGTGGCGCTGTTTTACTTGATCAGCTCGACACTGGCCGTTGCCGCGTTTTTGCTGCTGATAGAGTTAATTGAGCGTATCCGCACACCGGGAGCCGCGATGCTGGCATTAACCATGGAGGCTTTCGCGGTGGAGGATAAGCCGGAGGAGCCCGTCGGCAAGGCGATTCCTGGCGCGCTGGCCTTTTTGGGGCTGGCCTTCGCCTGCTGCGCCCTGATTATTACCGGGCTGCCGCCGCTGTCAGGGTTTATCGCCAAATTCAGTCTTTTTCATAGGCTGTTGAATCCTACCGACCTGCTGATTGAGCGGGGAATCGTCACTTGGGTCGTTATTGCGCTGGTCGTACTTTCCGGGTTGGCAGGCATTATTTCGTTAATGCGTTTTGGGGTACGGACCTTCTGGGCCGTCCAGAACCCGGTCGCGCCTCATCTGCAGCGCTCCGAAGTCATGCCTGTCATCACCCTGCTACTGGCCTGCCTGCTGCTCACCGTTCAAGCAGGCCCGACGATGGCGTATCTGGAGCGCAGCACAGACGCGCTCAACCAGCCTGAGGTTTATTTAAACCGTCTAGGCTCAACCGCTGCGGTGGGCGGTACGTTCGGGGAGTCGGCCCAATGACGCTGCGCTGGCTTCCCTCTCCTGCCTTATCGGGCGCCTTGTTAATCATGTGGCTACTGCTGAATCAAAGCACTGCGCCTGCACAGGTGTTGCTGGGCAGTGTCCTGGCCATTGCCGCACCGCTGCTCGCCAGACCACTGCGCCCACTCGCCCCAGCACCACTGCGTAAACCGCTGGTGTTGGCACGCCTGCTGTTTATGTCGATGATCGAAATCATACGCTCCTGCTTTAACGTCAGCCGCATCATCTTGTTCAATGCCAAGGGTGTAAAATCACAGTTCGTCCGAGTGCCACTGGATCTTAAAGACCCGCACGGCCTGGCGTTGCTTTCGTGCCTGATCAATTCAACTCCCGGCACCGTGTGGGTAGAACAGCTGCCAGACTCTAATGATTTGGCGCTGCATGTGTTTGACCTCCACGATGAGCAGTGGTGGATCGACACGATTAAAACGCGCTACGAACAGCCATTAATCGAGATCTTTGAACATGAATAAAAGGCGCTCAGTATGACCACACTGCTCTCTCTGGCAATTAATATCACGCTACTTAGCGTCTTGTTAGCCATGCTGCTGTGTACGGTGCGCTTACTGCGTGGGCCAACCGCACAAGACCGTGTACTGGCACTCGATACACTATGGATGTGCGCCATGCTGTTTGCCCTAGCGCTGGGCATCCGGTTTGGCAGCGTGATCTATTTTGAGGCCGCGATGCTGATTGCCCTGACGGGCTTTGTATCAACCATCGCGCTTACCAAATTTCTTATGCGTGGCGAGGTAATTGAATGAACCCACAGCTGGAGTCACTGCCGCTATGGGCCAGCCTGCCCATTACCCTGCTATTGCTACTTGGAAGCGCGATTGTACTGATCGGTGCATTGGGCCTTGTTAGGCTGCCGCACTTCTTCCAGCGCATTCACGGCCCCGCCATTACGATCACCCTAGGCACCGGCTCCATTCTGATTGCCTCCATGATCTACTTCTCGGTGCTACAGTCACGACTGGTCATTCATGAGCTATTAATCACTGCCTTTGTGATGCTCACTGCGCCGGTGGTGGCCATGCTGCTGATGCGCACCGCTGTTTATCGTGACCTGCGTGCTCGTGACCGCCGCCCAACCATTAGCGCAAACGAGAACAAGAGCAAGACAACGACCGAGGTTTATCCCTTTTCTGCGAAGGAAGAGCCGTAGCTTCGTGCCACACCGGCCTCTGCGTAGCGGATAGGTTTGGGCACGTTTTACACGTCGCCATGCCGCTTAGTTGGGCGTTCTCAAGTACACTCTCACCTCTGCCTTAAGCTTTAGAGACCCGAGCCAAGCGCCTTTTCAATCATGTTTCAAGTAAAGTATCAGCACTGGTTTGTATACCCTTTAAAATACACTACAGGTAAATTCCCCAAGGGCACGTGTTTATGACTTCCACACCGTTGCAAAATGATCGTTTTCTCCGCGCCCTGGCGCGCCAGCCCGTTGACCGCACGCCGGTATGGATGATGCGTCAGGCAGGCCGCTATCTGCCTGAGTATCGTGAGCGCCGCGCCGATGCGGGCAGTTTTATGGACCTGTGCCGCAACCAGGACCTGGCCTGCGAAGTAACGCTCCAGCCGCTGGAGCGTTACCCGCTGGATGCGGCGATTCTGTTTTCAGATATTTTGACGATCCCCGATGCCATGGGTCTGGGGCTCTATTTTGAAACCGGTGAAGGTCCCAAGTTTCGCAAAACCGTGCGCACCCCGGAAGAAGTGGCGGCGCTAAGCGTGCCCAACGCCGAGCGCGACCTGGACTACGTCATGCGTGCGGTATCGACCATTCGCCGTGAGCTGAACGGGCGCATGCCGCTGATCGGCTTTTCGGGAAGCCCTTGGACGCTGGCAACCTACATGGTGGAGGGCGGTTCCAGCAAAGACTTCCGTCACCTGAAAACCATGCTTTACGATACGCCAGACACCATGCATCAACTGCTGGATACCCTGGCCCAGTCGGTGACCGATTACCTGAACGCGCAGATTCGCGCAGGCGCCCAGGCGGTGCAGATCTTCGATACCTGGGGCGGAGCGCTTTCCACCCCCGCGTACCTGGAGTTCTCGCTACGCTATATGGAGCAAATTGTTTCCGGGCTGATCCGCGAGCACGACGGGCGCCGCGTACCGGTGATTCTGTTCACCAAAAACGGCGGCCAGTGGCTTGAAGACATCGCCTGCGCTGGTGCTGATGCACTGGGTATCGACTGGTCGACCGAGCTCTCCAGCGCCCGTGCCCGTGTGGGCCACAAGGTTGCGCTTCAGGGCAACCTCGACCCTAACGTGCTGTTTGCACGCCCGTCGGCGATTCGTGCCGAAGTCGCCCGCGTGCTGGAAAGCTACGGTCACGGGCCGGGCCACGTGTTCAACCTGGGCCACGGCATCAGCCAGTTTACCAATCCGGATAACGTCACCGCCTTTATGGAAGCGCTGCACGAGTTAAGCCCGCAGTATCACCAAGGCATTCCGGCCCAATCCACCCCATCACAACCAGGAGCCAATTGATGAGCGAATTACGCGGCGACCAGTGGTTCACCGAAGTGTTTGATAGCCACGGCAGCGCCTTCTCGCTGAAGATCTCTGAAAAGCTGTTGGATGTGCAGAGTGAGTACCAGCACCTGGAAGTGTACGCTACCGAGACCTACGGCAACCTGATGGTGCTGGACGGCTGCGTGATGCTCACCGACCGTGACAACTTCCTGTATCACGAAATGATCGCCCACCCGGCACTGTTTACTCATCCGGCGCCCAAGCGCGTGGTGATTATCGGCGGCGGCGACTGCGGCACACTGAAAGAAGTGCTGCGCCACCCGGGCGTTGAAAAAGTCACCCAGATCGATATCGATGAAGAAGTCACCAAGGCCGCAGAGCGTTTCTTCCCGGCGCTGGTGGAAGCCAACGACGACCCGCGTGCTGAGCTGCTGTTCGCTGATGGTGTGAAGTGGGTGGATGACGCTGCCGATGAAAGCATCGACGTGCTGATTATCGACTCTACCGATCCGGTCGGCCCCGCCGAAGGGTTGTTCAAGACTGACTTCCTTAAGCGCTGCCACCGCATTCTGAAAGCCGATGGCGTGATGGTACAGCAGAGCGAATCACCGCTTTATCACAGCGGCTCGATTATTCGTGAGCTGCGCCATGACATGCGCGAAGCGGGCTTTGCCAGTGTCGCCACACTGCCCTTCCCCCAGCCGGTTTATCCTTCCGGCTGGTGGAGTGTGACGCTTGCCGGTAAAGGCACCAACGTGGAAACCTTCCGCGAAGAGGCTGCCGCTAGCCACAAAATGCCGCTACAGTACTACACAGTGGATGCCCACCGGGGCGCCCTGGCGCTGCCACCGTTCATGCGTAAAGCGTTCGGCTGACGTTTATTTGAATAGCACGCCAGTAAGCGATGAGGCCGGGCACTGCTCGGCCTTTTTTGTGTCACCACGTTAAGGAACCAACAATGAAAACCCTTAAATGGATAAGCATTGGCGCGTGCGCCCTGGCCCCGACGGTTGCCTTGGGCACCACGTTAGAAACCGTTCAATCCCGCGATAGCGTACGCTGCGGGGTGAACGCCGCCCAGCCCGGCTTCTCCTCACTGGACGATAACGATACGTATCGCGGCCTGGATACCGATGTCTGCCGCGCGATTGCCGCGGCGGCATTAGGCGATGCCAGCAAGGTTGATTTCGTACCGCTCGATTCGGTGGAGCGTTTTACCGCCCTGCAATCCGGCGAAGTGGATCTGCTCTCCCGCACGACGACCTGGACCTCTAGCCGCGATACCACCCAAGGTATGCACTTTACCGGGGTGAGCTATTACGATGGCCAAGCATTCATGGTCGCAAGCGACCTGGGCGTGCAAAGTGCCGAAGACCTGGACGGCGCGGCGGTGTGCACGCAGTCAGGCACGACCAGCGAGCTGAACCTTTCAGACTATTTCCGTGTTAACGACATGCACTATGACGCAGTGGTGTTTGATTCTCCCGAACAGTCGATTGCCGGTTTTGAAGCCGGGCGCTGCGACGTCTTAAGCTCCGATGCTTCTCAGTTGTATGCCCAACGCATGCAGCTTGCCAACCCCGACATGGCGGTAGTGCTGCCCGAGATTATTTCCAAGGAACCGCTTGGCCCCGCCGTACGCCAGGGCGATGACCAGTGGTTCAATATCGTAAAATGGTCGCTGTTTGCCATGCTCAACGCTGAAGAACTGGGTGTCTCAAGCACCAATATTGATGAACACGCGGATTCCGATAATCCAGATATTGCCCGCCTGCTGGGCCAGGACGGCAGTTTTGGTGAAGGCATGGGACTTAATGACGACTGGGCTTACCAAATCGTCAAACAGGTGGGCAACTACGCCGAAATGTATGATCGCAACGTGGGCGTGGACTCTAACTTCAATATTACCCGTGGTTTAAATGCTCTGTGGCGCGATGGCGGCATTCAGTACGCCCCGCCCATTCGCTAGGGCTTACCGGTCAGCACTCTGCCATCAACCATCGGTTGTCGCACCAAAACAGCGCATGCGGCAACCGTTTCTATTTTTTTGCACCTAAACTTTCGTAGAAGCAGAATCATTTTGCGTTGAAAAGCGCTGAATTTGGCGTTGTACCCACATTGGCATCTTCCTTGCTAGCTTTATATGTCATGCCTTCGCATGCATAACAATATTAATTGAGGAAGGGAATTACCATGTTGAACAAGAAACACTGGGTATTACTGGCCTCTGCAGGCGCCATCACACTGACAGGCGCCACTAACGCTAACGCAGCAACACTTGAAGAAACCATTGAACGTGGAGCCGTGCAGTGTGGCGTCAGCGACGGTTTGCCAGGCTTTTCGGCACCCGATGGTGATGGCAACTGGCAAGGGCTGGATGTCGATGTTTGCCGTGCGGTCGCCGCTGCCGTGCTGGGTGATGCAGATGCCGTCAATTACATCTCTCTCAATGCCGTTGAGCGTTTCACTGCGCTGCAGTCTGGCGAAGTCGATTTGCTTTCTCGTAACACGACCTGGACCACCACCCGCGATACCACGCTGGGTCTGAACTTCGCAGGCGTCAACTTCTATGACGGTATCGGCTTTATGGTTAGCCGTGACCTGGGCATCGGCGGTGCTGATGAGCTGGACGGTGCGGCGATCTGTATCCAAACGGGCACCACCACCGAACTTAACGTGGCCGATTACTTCCGCGCCAACGATATGGAATTTGATCCTATCGTGTTTGATACCTCAGAGCAGACCGTGGGCGGCTTCCAGGCTGGCCGCTGTGACGTTCTAACCTCGGATACTTCTCAGTTGGCGGCGCTGCGCATTCAGTTAGATGATCCGGATGGCGCCGTCATTCTGCCCGATATCATTTCCAAGGAGCCGCTGGGCCCGGTAGTTCGCCAGGGCGATGACACCTGGTTCAACATCGTGAAATGGTCACTGTTTGCCATGCTCAATGCTGAAGAGTACGGCGTGACCAGTGAAAACGTAGAGGAAATGACCAGCTCCGAAAACCCCGACATCGCCCGCCTGCTTGGCCAGGACGGTAACTACGGTGAAGGCATGGGGCTTGATGCGGATTGGGCTTACAACATTATTAGCCAGGTCGGTAACTATGCCGAAAGCTTTGAGCGCAACGTTGGCATGGACTCACCGCTTGAGATTGAACGCGGTGCCAACGCGCTATGGAACCAGGGTGGTTTCCAGTACGCTCCGCCGATTCGCTAAGCATCTCGCTTGACCCGGCCCGTCGCGCTTAGCAGATGAGTGCCGACGGGCCATTTGATTGACCTTCCGTGTAGCGGAGACGCCACCCATGTCCGTAAGACCCAACACTCGCCCCGCTGGCCACAAGCCACCGTTTTGGCGAGACCGTGCCAAACGCGCACTTGTTTTTCAGCTGCTTTTAACGGCAGCCGTTGTCGTATTTTTGCTGTATATCGTCGGCAATACTCAGGACAACCTATCCGCCCGGGGTATCACCACCGGTTTTGGCTTTTTAAATAACACCGCAGGCTTTGGTATCGTACAAAGCCTGATCGACTACTCCTCTCAGGATACCTACGGCCGCACCTTTTTGGTGGGCTTGCTCAATACGCTATTGGTCGGCGCCTTGGGTGTGGTGGCCGCGACGCTGATTGGCTTTATTGTCGGCATTGCTCGCCTGTCGCCCAACTGGCTACTGGCACGCCTGGCCACCGCCTATATCGAAACTTTCCGCAATATCCCGTTACTGCTACAGATTTTTTTCTGGTACTTCGCCGTGCTGCGCACGCTACCCAGTGCAAGGGACAGCCTCTCGTTTGGCGAGGTTGTTTTTCTTAACGTGCGCGGTCTGTATCTGCCTGAGCCGCTTTTTGAGTCAGGCTTCGGGATGATTCCAGCGACCTTTATCGTCGCGGTTATCGCCAGTATTGCGCTGTGTGTGTGGAACAAGCGTCGCCAAGAGGCAACCGGTAAACGCATCCCAGCCGGGTGGATATCGCTTGCGCTGATTCTGGGGCTGCCGCTGCTGATTACGGTCGCCACCGGCGTACCGATCACCTGGGATATTCCGGAACTGCGCGGCTTTAACTTCCGCGGTGGCTTTACCGTGATTCCGGAATTTCTGGCGCTGTGGCTGGCGCTTTCTATCTATACCGCTGCGTTCATTGCTGAAATTGTCCGCTCGGGCATCCAGGCCATTTCCCACGGCCAGACCGAAGCCGCCCAAGCCCTGAGCCTGCCGCGTAACCTGGTGTTGCGCTTGGTGGTCATTCCGCAGGCGCTGAGGGTCATTATTCCGCCCCTTACCAGCCAGTACCTGAACCTGATCAAGAACTCCTCGCTTGCCACGGCCATCGGCTATCCCGACCTGGTATCCGTGTTTGCGGGCACCACGCTGAATCAGACGGGGCAGGCCATTGAGGTGATCGCCATGACCATGGCGGTGTACCTGACGATCAGCCTGCTGGTTTCCATGTTCATGAACTGGTTCAACGCCCGCGTAGCGTTGGTTGAGCGCTAGGCGCCGGTGAGGATAGCTTTATGATTCATAACCAAACAATGATTGACCAGCGGCCTGCCCCCAGCAATACCCTGGGGCCCGTAGCCTGGCTGCGCACCAACCTGTTCAGCAGCCCACTCAATACGCTATTTACGCTGGTGGGGCTGTACGTTCTGTACCTGCTTTTGGTGCCGACCATTCAGTGGGCGTTCATCAACGCCGACTGGGTAGGCACCACCCGGGATGACTGTTCGCGAGAGGGCGCCTGCTGGGTGTTCGTTAATGCGCGCTTTACGCAGTTTATCTACGGACTTTATCCGCGAGAGGAAATCTGGCGAGCCAATATTGTGTTTGGCGGCTTTTTTACCCTGATCGCCTGGCTTGCCATTCCGCGCCTGCCGCTCAAGCGCTGGGTGGCCGTGTTTGCCTTGGTAGGCTTTCCCATCGCGGCCTACGTACTGCTTCACGGCGGCTACTTTGACCTGCCACGCGTACCTACCCACCGCTGGGGCGGTTTGATGCTGACCCTACTCCTAGCGTCGGTGGGCATGATAGGGGCTCTCCCCATTGGCATCGTGCTGGCTCTGGGGCGGCGCTCTAACATGCCCATCGTGAAGAGCTTCTGCGTCATCTTCATCGAGTTCTGGCGTGGCGTGCCGCTGATTACCGTGCTGTTCATGGCCTCGGTAATGCTGCCGCTGTTTCTGCCCTCTGGTATTAGCGTTGACCGCCTGGTACGGGCGCTGATTGGCCTAACGCTGTTTCAAAGTGCCTACATGGCCGAGGTCATTCGTGGCGGTCTTCAGGCGATCCCCAAGGGCCAGGAGGAGGCCGCCGCGGCACTGGGCATGACCTACTGGAAGCGCATGGGCCTGATCGTTCTGCCCCAAGCGCTGAAGATGATGATTCCAGGCATCGTGAATACGTTTATCTCGCTATTTAAAGACACCACGCTGGTCATGATCATTGGGCTGTTTGACCTGCTGGGGATCGTGCAGGCGGCGCTTTCCGACTCCAACTGGCTGGGCTTTTCGCTGGAAGGCTACGTGTTTGCCGCGTTTGTATTCTGGATTTTCTGTTTCAGCATGTCGCGCTATAGCCAGTATCTGGAACGCAAGTTGAACACCGGCCACAAGCGCTAACGCCGCTTTTTCAAGAATTTGAGCAGGATTTAATCATGACACAAGCAGCCACCAACCTCTCTGGCAACAGCATGTCTAAAAGCACGTCTGACCTAATGGTCGAAATGCGCGGCGTTAACAAGTGGTATGGCGACTTTCACGTACTGCGCGATATAGATTTCGAAGTAAAACGCGGCGAGCGGATCGTTATCTGTGGCCCGTCCGGTTCGGGTAAATCAACGCTGATTCGCTGCATTAATCACCTGGAAGAGCACCAGCAGGGCGATATCGTGGTTGGCGGGGTGCCGCTGACCCAAGACGTAAAACGTATTGAGCAGATACGCCGCAGCGTGGGTATGGTGTTTCAGCACTTCAACCTGTTCCCCCACCTCACGGTGCTGGAGAACTGCTGCATCGCCCCCATGTGGGTGCAGAAGAAGCCGCGCCGAGAAGCCGAAGAGCAGGCCATGCGCTACCTGGAGCGCGTTCGCATCGCCGAGCAGGCCCAAAAGTATCCCGGCCAACTCTCCGGCGGCCAGCAACAGCGCGTGGCGATTGCCCGCTCGCTGTGCATGCACCCGGATGTGATGCTATTTGATGAGCCTACCTCAGCACTCGATCCGGAGATGATCAAAGAGGTGCTGGACGTCATGGTCGAGCTTGCCGAAGAGGGCATGACCATGCTCTGCGTGACCCACGAGATGGGCTTTGCCAAAACCGTCGCCGACCGGGTGATCTTCATGGACCAGGGGCAGATCATTGAAGAAAACGCGCCGGAGCCGTTCTTCAACAACCCGCAGTCCGAGCGGACCCAGCTGTTCCTGAGCCAGATTCTGGGGCACTAAGGTATACGGGGGAGGCGCGACCTAAGGCGCGCCCACTTGGGTAATGCTGGCCGGTAACAGAGCTGGCTGCTCACGGTGTTGGGTGAGTGGCCTGTCTTGCAAGGCGGTCAGCAGTATTTGTAGCGGGTCGCCGTGACTAACGACCAGGATGGTTTCTCCCTCGCATTGTTGCTCCCGCTCCTCTATTACTGTCATCATGCGCGCAGCCACCGCGCTCACCGCCTCTACCTGGTGCGTAGTATGGTCGGCATTCTGGGCATCCAGCGCCCACACATCCGGATAACGCTCGTCCGAGCCGCCCTCCCACTCACCGAAGGAGCGCTCTCTAAGGCGCTTGTCGGGCGTCATCGTAAGCTTAAAGGCCTCGGCCACGCGGGCAGCCGTTTGGGTGGTGCGCAAAAAATCAGAATGCACCACCTGCGTTGGCACCGGCCAGGCCCATGCATGCACCGCGCTCGCCAGTTGCTGCTCGCCGATAGTGGAGAGTCCAAACGCTTCAACACCCCGCCCGGGACTACTGATAATCAACGCTTGCTGGTTTGCCTGGCTATGACCATGACGCATCAACAGGTAACGATTACGCCAATGGTAGGAGGCGGCAAGAAAAGTGTTTGACATAACTTTGTAACAAACCCTAGATTGAGAGTGTCGATTTTCGAAAAATAAATATTTTGATGGCTAAATGTACATTTTCGAAACACTTGACGCCTTTTGATCATGGCACAAAGTATATAAAAGAACATCATTAGCCTGCTGAGCAACTTCAAGAACACAAGAATAATTCATGAATGAGGCCCCTTATGACTTCCATGACGTTTTGCAAGCGTCCGCTTGCCCTACTGACCACAACTACGCTCTTGGCACTGCTTTCCAGTCATGCCTACGCCGAATGCGAACGCGGCGACCTTGATGCGCTTTACTGTGACGAAAACTCCGATATGGTCGCGGACCGTCCCGCCGATGAGGCGCAATGGCTAAATCCCGACACGCTTATCTTTGCCTATACCCCGGTGGAAGATCCAGCCATCTATTCCGATATATGGCAGCCCTTTATCGACCACCTGTCAGAGGTGACCGGCCGCGATGTGCGCTTCTTCGCCGTTCAATCCAACGCGGCTCAGGTGGAGGCAATGCGCAGCGGGCGACTGCATATTGCGGGCTTTTCTACCGGCCCCACGCCCTTTGCAGTCAACCTGGCAGGCGCAGTTCCCTTTGCATTAATGGGCTCAGATAGCGGCCAGTTTGGCTATACTCTACAGCTTTTTACCCACGCAGACTCCGACATCCATGAACTGGAAGACCTGAAAGGTAAACGGGTTGCCCATACATCACCCACTTCCAATTCAGGCAATCTGGCGCCTCGGGCACTACTGCCTGAACTGGGTATAACACCTGACGAAGATTACGAAGTGGTCTACTCTGGCAGCCACGACCAATCCATGTTGGGCGTCGTGGCCCGCGATTACGACGCCGCCCCAGTGGCCTCGGAAGTGGTTGATCGAATGGCAGCGCGCGGGCTTTACGATACCGACGACGTCCGCCTGATTTTTGAATCCGACCGCTTCCCCACCACCTCCTATAACTACGCCTACAATCTGCACCCGGACCTGGTCGAGAAGATCGAAGAGGCCTTCTTCAGCTTCGATTTTAAAGGCACAGAGCTTGGCGAAGAGTTTGAGGGTGTCGAGAAGTTCATTCCCATCAATTACAAGGATAACTGGCAGGTAATTCGCACCATCCAGGCTGCCAATGGCGTGAGCTATACGCCTGACAATCTGGAAGAGTAAAACGTACCGCGCCCGCGTGGCGCGGTTTGTTAGCTACCGATGGAAGCGAAAACATGCTGGTAATCAAGAATCTGGTCAAACGGTATGGCCGCGACAAAGCCGTGCTGGAAGGTCTCGACCTGAAGGTTGAGGGCAATAGCGTGGTATCGATTGTGGGCGCCTCCGGCGCCGGTAAAAGCACCATGCTGCGATGTATCAATCGCCTGGTGGAGCCGACCTCCGGCTCCATTACCCTCAACGGTACCGAGCTTGTGCATCTCAGGGGCGCTGACCTGCGCCGTGCGCGTCGCAAAATCGGCATGGTGTTTCAGGGCTTCAACCTGCTGGACCGCCTGACGGTAATGGAGAACGTGCTGGCTGGGCGGCTGGGCTACGTGAATCTCTATCAGGCAATTACCCGCCGCTACCCGCAGGCGGATATTGAGCGCGCATTTATGCTGATGGAGCGTGTGGGCATTGCCCACTACGCCAACAAGCGCGCCGATGAGCTTTCCGGTGGCGAGCGCCAGCGGGTAGGCGTGGTACGGGCGCTGATGCAGGAGCCCGACGTGTTGCTGGCCGACGAACCCACCGCCTCGCTTGACCCGCGCACCTCCGAGCAGATCATGATGCTACTGCAAAGTCTTGCAAGCGAGCTTTCACTGCCGGTGCTGATCAATATCCACAACGTGGCCCAGGCCAAAACCTACACCGAGCGCATTGTGGGTTTGCGCCACGGCAAGATGATTTTTGATGGCGTGCCAAGTGATTTCAATAAAGACGCGCTGGACGCCATTTACGGCGGCATCGAAGCACCGGACGATGCGATAAGCGACGCCCCATCAGAGGAGCGCGCCCATGACCCCGCCTGAGGCTTCATCCAGCACGCCGCGCACCTGGAAGAAGCCGCCGTTCATTGCCAATCCTCTACTTCGCTACGGGCTGATCATCGTCGCGGCAGTGTATCTGGTGTGGGCATTTGGTTCGCTACCGTTCAACTGGGCGCGCATTTCTGAAGGATTGCCTCGCGCCGCGCGTATCTTCAGCGGCGGCTTTCCACCCAATCTCGAGCGCTACGAACTTCTCCTGACCGGCTTCAAGGAGAGCTTTCAGATCGCCATTCTGGCCACGCTACTGGGCGTCTTCCTGTCGATCCCTTTTGCCGTGATGGCGGCGCGCAATATTGCGCCCATGCCGATCTACCTGATTGGCCGTGCAGTCATCATTATCTCACGTAGCTTTCATCCGGTGATCGTGGCGATTCTGTTCGTTGCCGCCGTGGGGTTTGGCCCGCTGGCGGGCATCTTGACGCTCACGCTCTACTCCATCGGCTTTGTCGGCAAGCTTCTGGCCGAGGAGATCGAGGAGATCGACTGGGGCCAAGTAGAGGCCATGCGCGCCGCTGGCGCCGGGTATCTGGCCACGCTCTTCTACGCCGTATTCCCGCAGATTCTACCGCGCCAGGTAGGGCTTTCCATGTACCAGCTGGACAGCAACCTGCGGGCGTCTGCCGTGGTGGGTATCGTGGGTGCCGGCGGCATTGGCGGCACGCTGATGAACGCTTTCGGGCGCTATGACTATGACTTCGCCTTTGCGATCCTGCTGGTCATCATCGCGGTCATTTTACTCAGTGAAGGTATCAGCGGCTGGGTGAGGAAAAAAATATGGTAGATCATGCACAGAAACTCGCCGACCACGTTTGGCAACGTTTTGATCGCAAGGAACGTCTTATTCGCTTTGCCGTGCTGCTCATCACTCTGATGGTGGTGGTATGGGCAGTTCGCGATATCGATATCTTCTGGCCCTGGGTGTGGGATGCGCCCAACCAGATTTCCGGGCTGGGCGCGCGCATGTGGCCCCCCAGCGCTGCCGGGCTTGGCAATATCGTAAATGCCCTAATCGAAACGGTACACATAGCCACGCTTGCCACCTTCCTGACCATTTTTCTGGCATTGCCGGTGGCCTATATTGCCGCACAGAATACTACGCCCAACCGGGCCTGCCTGTGGCTGGGGCGGTTCATTCTGGTTTCCAGCCGCTCGGTGAACACCATCATCTGGGCGCTCTTGTTCGTGGCGATCTTCGGCCCCGGCGTGCTGGCAGGCATTCTCGCCATTGTGTTTCGCTCTATCGGGTTTATCGGCAAGTTGATGGGCGAAGCAATCGAAGAAATCGATAAGCGACCGGTCGAAGCCATGGAAGCCACTGGCGCCTCCAAGGCCAAGGTAATTGTCTATGCCATCGTGCCCCAGGTGATGCCGGCGTTTTTCGCCATCGTGATCCTGCGCTGGGATATCAACATTCGCGAATCTACCGTGCTGGGACTGGTGGGCGCAGGCGGGATCGGCGTCATTCTGCAGGGTGCCATTGATACCTTTGCCTGGCCTACCGTGGCGACCATCCTGATCGCGATTATTGTGCTAGTGCTGATTGGTGAGGCAATAACCAGTCTCTTACGACGTAAAGTGCTCTAGTTTGACCGAATGCCAAACGCTTGCCATGGTTAATATATCCCTAACGGCATGGAGGACGTTGACTGATGACAACCTATATCGTGGTAGCGGATGCCGCTCGAGCACGCATTTTTACTCGTGACTTTCTTCATCTGAAGGAGAAAGAGAGCCTAGTTCATGCCGAAGGCCGCCTGCATGAGGGTGATCTGATTACAGACAGTGCAGGCGCGGATGTACATGAGTCCATGTCATCGAGTTCACGTTCGTCTGCCGAAGGGGGGACAGCGTTAAAACATGAGAACGAGCTGTTTGCCAAAGAGGTTGCTCAATGCCTTTATAACGCCCGCGTCAATAACAGTATGGAAAAACTGATTATCGTCGCACCGCCCAAATTCCTGGGCCTGCTGCGCGAAAAGCTTGATGCGCCAACCCAGAAATTGGTACTCCATACGCTGTCGAAAGATCTTAGCAAAGCGTCACTTAACGACATCCAGGAAGCCGTCAGTGACTTGCGTTAATTTTTCACCACCATGTCCTAACTATCGCCGAGCGCATAAAATATGCCGTTTCGACACTGCCCCCTGACGGACTATAAATACATTAAGGCACCGGCGGCAGCTCAATATCGTCACTGCGTTTAGCGCCTGCGGTCATTTCACGACACAGGCGCAGGAACTCACGCACGCCCGTAGTGAGGTATTTATGGCGGTGCCAGATAAAGGTGAACTGACGCTTTAGATCCAGCTCCGGCGTGGGAAGCGGTACCAGGCTTCCCCGCCGGAAGGCATCGCGTAGCGCTAGCCGCGAGACACAACCGATGCCAAGCCCCGACTCTACCGCCCGCTTAATCCCTTCCGTATGCTCCAGCTCCAGCAACGTATTAAACCGGCTGCGCCGGTGGCGTGCGGCGTGCTCTAGTGTCATGCGGGTGCCTGACCCCTCTTCACGCATGATCCAGTCTTCGCGCAGCAGTTGCTCAAGTTCGAGGTGCTCTTTTCCCGCCAGCGGGTGGCGCGGCGAGCAGAAAACACACAGCTCATCCTCAACCCAAGGCTGGCTGATGATCATTTCGTCATCGCACTGGCCTTCAATCAGGCCCAGATCCAGCGAGTGCTGGCGCACGCCCTCAATAATATGGCGCGTATTACGCACCGAAAGGCGCACCCGGCTGCCTGGGTAACGCTGCATAAAATCACTAATCAGAAGCGTGGCCAGGTAGTTGCCAATGGTTAGTGTGGCCCCCACGTCCAGCGCCCCAACGCCTTGCTGGCCACGAAGAAGCTCTTCGATCTCCTCGCCGCGATCAAGCAACGCTACCGCCTTGGGCAGCAGTTGAAAGCCCAGCGCATTTAATTTTAACCGCTTTCCCATGCGATCAAGCAGTTGGCAGTCGAACTGGCGCTCAAGCTCGGCAAGCGCCGTGCTGGTAGCCGATTGAGACATGGCCAGCGCACGCGCCGCTTGCGAGACGCTCTCGTGCTGAGCGACCGCGACAAAGACTTCCAATTGCCGGAGGGTATAGTGCATACAGGGCCTATATCGATTTTAAAGATAAGTGTTATCAATATAATTCGCTTAACAGATATATCACCTTTACTTAGAATTGATAACAACATATTTCATGATTTTTTATTCTTTTAAAGAATATAGATGCTGTGATTTCCTGCCAGCATCGCGATAGGGAGACATTGGTATGAGTAAGTTTGCTCTGGAAGAAGTTCTCAGCGTTCACCACTGGAACGATACCCTGTTTAGCTTCCGCACTACGCGCGAGCGCAGCCTGCGTTTTAAAACCGGCCAGTTTGTCATGATCGGTCTGGAAGTGAACGGCAAACCACTGATGCGTGCTTACTCCATCGCCAGCCCGAACTATGAAGATCACCTTGAGTTTTTCAGCATCAAGGTGCCCGATGGCCCGCTGACCTCACGCTTGCAGCATCTGAAAGTAGGCGATCAAATCATGGTCAGCCGTAAGCCGACCGGTACGCTGGTGTGCGACGACCTGCTGCCGGGCCGCAACCTGTATATGCTCTCGACCGGAACGGGCCTTGCACCGTTTATGAGCCTGATTCAGGACCCGGAAGTCTATGAGCGCTATGAGAAAGTCGTGCTGGTACACGGTGTGCGTGAAGTGTCTGAGCTGGCCTACGCTGATTTTATTACCAAAGAGCTGCCTGCCCACGAGTATCTGGGCGAAGATATTACCAATAAGCTGGTCTATTACCCCACGGTAACCCGTGAAGAGTTCCATACCATGGGCCGCTTAACCGACCATATCCGCAGCGGTAAAATTTTCGAGGATACCGGCCTTCCGCCGATCGACCCGCGCCAGGACCGCGCCATGATTTGTGGCAGCCCTGCGATGCTGGATGACACCAGCGCACTGCTGGATGAGCTGGGGCTAAATATCTCACCGCGCATGGGTGAACCTGGTGACTACGTGATTGAGCGTGCGTTTGTTGAGAAGTGATGGATTGGTGAGTCGTGAAGAGCGAGGTGTGAATAGTCGAACCTGATCGCTGCCCTCTCATACGTCACTCGCTGATAAAAAGCCCTGCGGAGATACTCCGCAGGGCTTTGATTCATGACTTACCCTTCACTGCTCACCCTTCACCCGCTTAAACCGCGTCTTTACCCGTTTCGCCGGTACGAATACGAATAACCTGCTCAAGCGGCATCACAAAGATTTTACCATCGCCGATTTTACCCGTGTTGGCGACCTGGGTAATCGCATCAATTACCTGCTCAACCATATCGTCATCGACAGCGACTTCCAGCTTCACTTTGGGCAGGAAATCCACCACGTACTCAGCTCCACGATAAAGCTCCGTGTGGCCCTTTTGACGACCAAACCCTTTTACTTCTGTGACAGTAATGCCCTGCACGCCGATATCGGAGAGCGATTCGCGTACGTCATCAAGCTTAAACGGCTTGATAATGGCTGAGATCAATTTCATTGAGACATCCTCTAGCTTGGTGGCCATTGTCTTGTCTATTGGGTGCGGCGAAAGCCAGCCACCTCTGGTGCTAAGCATACACCGCTACAGGCGGAGAATAAAAAGGCCTTCCTCGAAAGGAAGGCCATAAGGAGCACGCCAGCTCACTTGCTTAGTATTATGCTTATTTCTTAACGCTAAACTCAGGGTAGGCTTCAAGACCACATTCCGCGATATCCACGCCTTCATACTCTTCTTCTTCGCTCACCCGGATGCCCATGATGGCTTTCAGCACCAGCCAGACCACCAGGCTTGTCAGAAACACCCAACCGAAGATACCCGCAATACCCATCATTTGAGCACTGAAGGACGCGCCATCATTGGTGATAGGCACCGCCAGCACGCCCCAGATACCCGCCACGCCGTGAACGGAAATAGCACCGACCGGATCATCCAGCTTGAGCTTATCAAGCGATACAATCGCTACGACCACAATAGCACCGCCCACCGCACCGATAATGGTGGCACCTAATGCCGTTGGCGAGAGCGGGTCAGCGGTAATCGCCACCAGGCCAGCCAGCGCACCGTTAAGCGCCATGGTCAGGTCCGCTTTACGGAACCACAGTTTGGCCAGGACCAGCGCGGCAATCACACCGCCAGCAGCGGCCGCATTGGTATTGGCAAACACCTGGGCGACGTTGTTGGCCGACTCGATATCCGAGACTTTTAGCTCAGAGCCACCGTTGAAACCGAACCAACCCATCCACAAAATGAACGTACCCAGCGTTGCCAACGGCATGTTGGCACCGGGAATGGCATGGATAGCGCCATCTTTACCGTACTTACCTTTACGCGGCCCCAGAATCAGCACGCCTGCCAGAGCAGCGGCAGCGCCTGCCATGTGAACAATACCCGAGCCAGCATAATCCGAGTAACCCACGCTGCTCAGCCATCCGCCACCCCACGTCCAGTAGCCAGAAACCGGATAGATAAAGGCGGTCATGACCACAGCGAAGGCCAAAAAGGCCCATAGCTTCATGCGCTCAGCGACCGCACCGGAAACAATCGACATGGCAGTAGCCACAAAGACAACCTGAAAGAAGTAATCAGCGCGCATGGAGTAGTACGGCGCATCTTCGCCACCCGCCAGCACTGAATCGACGCTGTTCTCAGTACCCAGCAGAAAGCCCAGGCTGGGCAAGAAGCCGCCTTCGCCGCTGGAGTACATGAGGTGATACCCCACCAGCAGATACATGGTGCAGGCAATCGCAAACAGCGCGATGTTTTTCGTCAGAATCTCGGCGGTGTTTTTAGCGCGCACCATACCCGCTTCAAGCATGGAGAAGCCCGCGGCCATCCACATGACCAATACACCGCACATCAAGAAGTAAAACGTGTCGAGCGCGTAGCTCAGATCAGCCAGTTCGTTCATTTGTTAGTTCCCCGTTGAACTACGAAGTAGCCCGGTAAGCCCCTGTTTAAACGGCATCAACGCCGCGTTCACCGGTACGAATTCGGATAACATCGTCGAGCGGTGTGACGAATACTTTGCCATCGCCGATTTTTCCACTGTTGGCGGCATTGCAAATGGCATCCATCACGCTTTCCAGGCGCGCATCGTCAACCGCCACTTCTACTTTTACCTTGGGCAGAAAATCGACCACGTACTCAGCACCCCGGTAGAGCTCGGTATGCCCTTTCTGACGCCCAAAACCTTTTACCTCTGTCACGGTAATGCCCTGCACGCCGTTGTCGGCCAGTGCTTCGCGGACATCGTCAAGTTTGAATGGCTTAATGATGGCGGTGATGAGTTTCATCCCATATCTCTCCTGCTGATAAGTCCTGCTAGATAGCTAGCGGCATTGCCGCTGAAAATGGCGATGCTCTACTAATGCGCATACCGTGCCATTAGCTAATTTCTTATTAATTTTTAGTGGCTTAACAAAAAATAAGGCGCTTTTACGCACACCCCAAGATCGCGAAAGGCGTAGGACGCAACCGATTGCACCAAAAAAGAACCGGCACGAACGGTTGGCGCACCATGATTGGGCGACGAGATAAACGAATAAATGCGCCAATGCCATACGCAATACATGCGTACTGGCGGCGGGTTGCGTATCCTTAAAATAGTGCCCACTTTTAAAGCATCATTATTTAAGGAGAGAACCATGACGCCCCAGGACCGTATTAGCCGTTTGGCACAACAGATTGGCGACCGCTTACAAAATGCGTCACAAGCGCCCGAAGATATTCAGAAAGGCGTTCAACAGGTGGTTCGTGGTGCCTTTGATCGGCTGGAGCTCGTATCGCGGGAAGACTTCGATATCCTGATGGACGTTCTACAGCGCACGCGCTCGCGGGTAGAAGCCCTGGAGAGGCAAGTAGCGCAGTTGGAAGCTACGCTGGAAGCGAGTCAGCCTGAGAAGCACCTGCCAGTCGCCACTAAGGCCGCTGCCCCAAAACCGGCTGCCAGCAGCACACTGAACGACGATAAGAAAAGCGATACATAAGCACAGCACTGGTAACGCCTGCCGCCACCAAAATGAGAACATCTATCATTGCGTTTTAATCTACCGATGATAGGATCACGATGATTTACGCGTTCTCTGGATAACCCACGAACCGCTCCTCTTTTCAAGCGTCGCTCTTTTGGGCGGCGTTTTCTCGCTGGGTTGATCACTGGATTACCAAGCCGCAGGGTCCTTATTGATGCCAACCTTTACGTCGTTAACACCATCGACACTTAGCCAACTGGGCCAAACGTTCGGCATTGACTATCTGTATGCCGGGGAGGGAATTGACGACCCCATTGCCCAAGGCAACGTCAGTGATTTGCCGCTCTCTTCTGCGCTGCATCTCACCCTGTCCGACCTTGCTGTTCGTCAACGCTATGTCTCCCGCTCTACGCAGACAGTGCCCTGGTTTCTAAGTGTTGTTTTGGAAGGCTGGATTGACATCGCCCAAGGCCAGAAGCGGCTGACTATAGGCGCGGGGCAGGGGCTTTGCGCACACTTTACCCCGCAGGCGCCGTTGATCGTTGAACAACCGGCACAGCCACGGCTGCGTACCCTCAATATTGCGGTACTGGCCACAATTCCTAATGCGTTGCCTAGCGCTCAAGCGCCTCAGCTGCATGCCTGGGCGCCACCTTCCACACTCTTTGCTCAGCTACGCGCGAGTTGCGAAGCGCCACTGGACGACTGGCGGCATTCACTAGTCTGGCAGGGGCTTGCCCTACAGCTTCTTGGGCACGGCTTACCCGCGCCGCCTGCCAGAGAGGGTAAACCTGCACGAGGCATCAAAGCCCGCGAACGCGAACAGCTTGCTCAATTGCATGCCGAGCTGCGCAATAACCCAATGACCGATTACTGCCTGAGCGGCCTGGCTCGTCGTGCGGCGATGAGCTCCAGTAGCTTGCGCCAGAAATTTAGTGCACTTTACGGCTGCTCAATTTTTGATCACTTACGCCACTGTCGGCTTCAACAAGCCTATAGCCACTTGGAAAAAGGCTATAGTGTTCAACAGACAGCCCATGCCTGTGGCTATCGCCATGCCACCAATTTTACGACGGCTTTCAAACGCCACTTCGGTGTTGCGCCAACAGAAGTGAGCAGCAGGGCCAGAACACATTAAGCGCATCATCAACACTGGCATTACGCATAGCTGATTTGGCATATTGCATAGCTCAACAGACCCTTAAAAAGCAATAATTCTCATTATTACAAACGGTAGAGAATTATTGTCATGCTTATGCTCCCGCACCGCTTTTCCTATCGCCACCTTGCGCTGTCCATTGCCTTGGCAGGCGGCTCGGTATCTGCCGCCTACGCCCAAACATCACCGGATGCTGCCCATCAGTTAACGACGGTCACGGTCACTGCTCAGCAAGCTGCCACCAAGGTAGAAACCCCCTTTATCGAGACGCCGCAAAGTGTGTCAACCATTACCCAGAAGCAGATGGAAGAGCGTGGTGTAACGACCGTCCAGCGCGCAACCGACTACACGCCAGGCGTTTACTCCAATCAGGTGGGCGCTTCAAACCGCTTCGACTATTTAGTGTTGCGCGGCTTTTCCGATGGCAGCTTAAGCAATACGTTTCTGGATGGCCTGAAAGTGATGGGCGATGCCAACTCCCACAGTTCGATGCGTATCGACCCCTGGTTTTTGGAAAGCATCGAAGTCGTTCGCGGACCTGCCTCCGTGCTCTATGGCCGCGCCTCTCCGGGCGGCATGGTAGCGCTGAACAGCAAGCGTCCTGAGTTTGAGCAAGGCGGCGAGCTGCGCTTGCGAGTGGGCAACAATAACCAGCGTAGCGCTGCGTTCGATCTCACCGGGCCGATTGACGAGCAGCAGCGCATAGCATTTCGCTTAACGGGTATTGCCAGCGGTGCGGACACCCAGTTCGGGTCCGCCGAAGAGCAGCGCTACGCCATCGCGCCACGCCTGACATGGGACATGACCGACGACACCAGCCTGACGGTTGAAGCCTACCTGCAGGATGAACCTGAAGGCGGCTATCACTCCGGCGTGCCTTATGAAGGTGCCGTAACACCCCGCAACGGGCGTAAAATCAGCAATAATTTCTTTGACGGAGAAGAAGATTACGACGCCTACGAGCGCACCCAGCGTATGTTCGGCTACTCGCTTGAACACCGCTTTAATGACCAGTTCACTGGCCGTCAAATGCTGCGTTACCTGAATTCAGACGTAGTACTCAATCAGGTATATGGCTTTGGCTGGACATCGCCCACTTCCAATGAGTTAACCCGCTATTACTCCGGCAGCGACGAGTCCCTTGAAGCATGGACCATCGACAATCAGCTTGAAGCTCGATTTGATAGCGCTGCTATGGCGCATACACTGCTCTTTGGCGTGGACTACCAGCAGCGCGAAAACAACGTGTCATGGCCTTCCGGTGCCTTCCAGCCCATTAACGCCTTTGAGCCCGTTTATGGCGGTGATCCCGTCGCATTTTATGCCCCTACTCGGGAACAACATAACATTGAACAGACCGGTGTTTATCTACAGGACCAAATTGCGCTTAATAACTGGCGCTTCACGCTGGGCGGACGCTATGACTGGGTAAGCATTGATAACACGAACAAGGATACCGACGCTTCAAGCTCGCTAAACGATACTCAACTTAGCGGCCGTGCGGGCGTGGTGTATCTATTCGATAACGGCGTAGCGCCTTACTTGAGTTACTCCACCGCGTTTACGCCCACAAGCTTTGTGGATGAAAGCGGCGATTTGCTCTCGCCCATGGAAGGCGAGCAGTGGGAAACCGGGGTGAAGTACCAACCCAGCGGTAGCGCCAACCAGTACAGCGCGGCCATTTTCCATATCAGCCAGGAAAACGTAGCCACCAAAGAGCAGCCCTCTGACCCTTACCGCGCCGTGGGTGAAATTGAGTCCCAAGGACTTGAGCTGGAAGCCCAGACCCAACTGACCGAAACGCTCTCGCTTCAGGCAGGCTATAGCTTTACCGATATTACCTACGCTAAAAGTGACGACGGCAACCAGGGCAACAATGCGATTTACTCGCCCCGGCACCAGCTACAGGCATGGGGACATTATGAAGCGAACAGCGGCTGGCTAAACGGCGTGGATGTAGGCGTTGGTGTGAGGCATTACGCGGATATCGCCGCAGACCGCGCAAATACCGAAAGCGTACCCGACTACACGCTGGTCGATGCCACCATCGGCTACGACCTCAGCCATGTGGGCGTTAACGGCGTCGAAACCCGCCTTAACGTCAACAACGTACTGGATAAATCCTACGTAGCGTCATGCAACTCGCTGGATTACTGCTACTTTGGCGCTGAGCGCGGGATTACAGCAAGCGTTCACTACCGTTTCTAAACACTTAAGAGAGCCGCTGAGCCCCGTCGCCCTGTTTAACCACACGTCGTCGGGGTTTAGCCAACGACAAGCCTGCACGGCGTTGCAAGCAAGAAAGATTATCGTTTAAATACAGCTCTTCTTTCAAAATGGCTCTTCCTCATGCGCCGTACCGTGACGCTTTTTTTCGCCCGAGCCGCGCTTCTGCTCACCAGCCTGCTAGCATTTACCAGCGCCCATGCTCAGTTTGCCACGGTGGACTGGACCATTGCCGAGACGTTGGTGGCTATCGACGCGCCGATCAGCGGCGTGGCTCAACAGAAGGACTACTACGACTGGGTCGGCGAGCCGCGACTTCCAGAAGGTGTGACCGACCTTGGGCTGCGCACCCAGCCCAATTTTGAATTGTTGGCCCAGCTGGCTCCCGAGCAGATATTGATCTCGCCGATGTTTGCTGCACTCACGCCTCGTTTGGAGCGCATCGCACCGGTAACTTCCATTCCGCTTTACTCTCCCGGCGCCGATACCTGGCAGGAAATCCAGGCATTAACGCGCCAGTTGGGTGAGCTCACCGAGCGACAGCCCCAGGCAGAGCAATTAATTGCCGATACGCAAGCGCTAATGGCATCACTACGTGAAGCGCAACCTGACACCGCACCGCTATTGATGGTGCAGTTTATGGATGCACGCCATGTGCGGATCTTCGGGGATAACAGCCTTTACAATGCGGTGCTTGAGCAGCTTGGCCTGGACAATGCCTGGGACCAACCCACCAACGCCTGGGGGTTCGCCTTAGCAGGTATCGAAGTGCTTGCCCGCTATTCAGAAGCGACGCTGGTAATTGTTGACCCGGTGCCCATGGGCGTAGAAGAAGAGCTGGCAGAAAGTGGCCTGTGGCAACAGCTGCCCGTTGTGCAAAGCGGCAACTTTTTGCGCCTGCCACCCGTATGGAGCTTTGGAGCGCTACCTTCCGCCCAACGCTTTGCCCGTGTGTTGTCTACCGCTTTGGACGACTTTTCCCGCCACAACCAGCCCTCCCGTTAGAAGTGGCGTCCGCACATCGCACCATCTCCCCGCTATGCTCATCACGCCTAAAGCCCTGCCTGCTATCAAAGTTTTCTTAGTTACGGTAAGTTAACTATTTTGATCAAGTAGAATTAGGAAATAAGCGAGGAAGCGGAATGACCTTAGCCATTGTGGCCACGCGTGCGGGCGTGGGCCTGGATGCACCAGCCGTCCATGTAGAAGTACATCTTGCCAACGGCTTACCGGGGCTTACGCTGGTTGGGTTACCCGAAACAGCAGTCAAGGAAAGTCGTGAACGCGTGCGTAGCGCATTGATTAATGCCGGGTTTGATTTTCCCAACACCCGGCGCATTACGCTCAACCTGGCGCCTGCGGACCTTCCCAAGGAGGGAGGCCGGTTCGATTTGCCCATCGCACTCGGCATTCTTGCGGCCTCAGGCCAGATTCCAGTAGACGCGCTAGAAGGCATGGAGTGCGCGGGCGAATTGGCGCTGGACGGCAAGCTGCGCGCCGTACCCGGTATGCTTCCTTTCGCGCTGGCAACGCGCCGGGCCGGAAACGCTCTGATCATTCCTCGCGCCTGCGCCGACGAAGCCGCACTAGCCGGTGACTTACCGGTACTACCAGCGGATACGCTTTGGCAGGTCGTTGCTCACCTACTTGGGCAGGAGAAAATCCTGCCCCACCGCCTACCCGCCTCAGTAAAAACCACCACGCCAATGGCCGATTTAGCCGATGTACGCGGCCAGCAACAGGCGCGTCGCGCGCTGGAAGTTGCCGCTGCGGGAGGCCACAATTTACTGTTCGCAGGCCCGCCTGGCACGGGTAAAACCATGCTGGCCAGCCGCCTGCCGGGCATTCTACCGCCGCTTTCAGAAGAAGACGCCTTGGCGGTCGCCGCCGTGCGCTCGGTATGTGGGCTGTCGCTGGATGCCGACTGGGGCAAGCGCCCATTTCGCCAACCGCATCATAGCGCCAGCGCCGCAGCGCTGGTGGGCGGCGGCTGTGAATTACATTAATAAAAACGACTAAACAAAAAACTGCACGACTGGCATACTGCACTTAAGAAAAAAATAGGTGCTAATATTTGCATGGCTAGTCGAAATCTAATCACTAATTTTGAAGAATTTCCTCACGATGGTCGCCACTGGATGATACGGTGGGTAGATGGGTACCAATCGCATGAGGGACGAACATCAACCCCCTCTGTTGGCGTCAAGCTTTGTCCAGTAAGCTCGAACCCAAACAAACAAGAAATCTGCAAGCCTGCCAGCCTGAGTGAAGAGATCCTGGTACGCGCACATACGGGAATAGTTCCAGAGCTTGTTTTAGGTACCATATACAAAAATGGGCGCCTAATTGGTCGCGCTAATGCTCAAACTATTAATATTAATGCAGATTTAACAGATAACAGTTCTAGAATTGTTAAAGCAAACGATATCATGCCTGAAAGGCCAAGTTGGTGGAAAGATGAATTCCCATACCGTTGGATAGGGCAGTCAGAATACAATCTTGGAAAAGACTTTTCTAACAGCTACTGCGTTGTAATTCAGCAAGCACAAAGTACCTATATAATCCCTTGCCACGAAGTTTTTAGGGCCCTCATGGCACCCTCTTCTGAGTTCGCACTAGCATTAACAACGGGGCCATGGGCAACAACTAGGGAAAGAATTGTTAATATACAAAAAACTGGAACAATTTCCGATGACGAATGGTTGGTAATTTTAAGAAAGAGAATTAAGGATAAGTTTGCTGATAATGCAGCGAATCTCACTATTTCTGAACATGGCATTCAAGCAGCTAATGCTATTTATGCTAATGCCTTAAGGGCTACTGGTGAGTCTTATATATATGCAGGCATTCCTTTTCTAGTTAACAATTTTAAATTTTCTGTACGTGCAGTTCAAATACAATCAGAACCTAACAAATATCTTTGCTTGGAGATAATCTCAGCAACGTGGCCTTTTAGTAACTTGACAATCCACCATGGTCGCGACAATAGTGGCGAGACAGGCAAAGACACTATAGATTCAGATAAAGATAAGCCTTGGCCAAATGGCAGTCAGAACAACAGCAGCCCAAATGATGATTTAGCGATTTCTTCTAAAGAAGATCCTGCAGCGAATTCTGGGCTTGATGAAATCAGCTCTTTAGGGGTTGCTTGGAAAAACAAACCAGAATTAAAAAAAATTGAAAAAGAGGTTAGTTATAAATACCTTACAGGAAAAGTAACGCCTATTGAAAATCAATTTTTCAAGTATGGCACTTCTGGATTACCGACGCATGGAAATACAGAAACAAAGGAGGTTTCTGCGGAACAGGTCGGCCAAACAAACATGCCTTATAGGTTTTTGCAGTTAAAGAAAATGTTGAATCTGCTTCGCAATAAAAAAATAATAAGTAATCTTTTCTGCTATCAGCCACAAGAAGGCGGTCTGTTTAGAGATAACATTCTGACTTGGCCATTACCCAAAAGAGTTATAGACGAGTATCAAAAAAAACACAGAAGGGACAAATGGACCACGTTAACACTTTCAAAACATAGAAGCGTTTTAGTTTATCATTTTGACTACAGCGGAAGTAGAGTATTTCTTCTTGAAATTGAATGTAGAGAAAATGAGGGTGGGTACTGTGCGTTACTGCTTGAGATAACAGAAGAAAACCATCAAGCGACTATCAAAAAAGTTATAAACCACATAGCATTTTTCCGTGGAAATTTAAAAGGAGCTGAAAGTAAAATTCGAGCTTCTTCGGGTGTTTTAGATATGAAAACATGGGTACACGCATATAATAAAAAGCAAGATAGCAGTTCATCTATAAAGCCACTTAACCATGTAAGCTTCACCAAAGCTTTAAGAACGCTCACAGGCGAATAAAGACTAAAGTAATTTAAAATATATAAGCTAGGTGAAACGTACCGAAAGACGTCATCCAGAGGGCGGTTTTTGTAAGAGGCTACTTTAGCAGCCCTTCCGAAAGCCGCAATTCATGCTAAACAGCATTGCCCTCTTGCACCTTCAAACAATCCTGCCAGATTCACTATGCGACGATTTGGTCAGCCTCTGCGTGCCAGAAGAGACAGATATCCAGCGAAGCTATGTGGGATGCATCGACTCAACACGAATCGCCAAACAGGCACTACAGAGCGGGCGAGGAGTACTAGATCTTGTACGCGAAGAAGGGCTTTTAGACGACGCTACGCTGAGTGAAATTCAGCGTCCCGCGAACATGATTGCTTCGAGACAAGCAACACGAGTTACGCCGGTCAGCGGGTAACTTCCTTGTTTCGATAAGAGTAAGTGACCTGCCTAGATTTAAACCTTCAAGTGGCAGGTCACAGTAAGGTTATAATTACTTTACAAAAAAGTTAATGACCTATCTAGCCCAACAAGCCCTTAAGCGCTTCTTGTGCAGCATTATTTTCGTGCCCCACAAAAAAAGGATTATCTTTTATAACAGCGTTTTTCGCTAGATTGAGTGGTTGGAATGGATCTGAGGTAATATCAATCTGATAGTCCCTCAGAGATCTACCAAACTTACCCAGTGCAATGCATGTGACAGAATTAGCGCCTGCTTTACGCAAAAGTGCGGCGGCTACACCGAAAGACACCCCATGAGTAGTACAGTCATCTACCACTATGACATTACGCCCGGTGAGGTTACCGCGATATTTAGGGTTTAAATGAATAGTTTCTATCTGTTCGGTGGGATCAAGTCGATCTGTTCTTGAACCAGCTGACGACCGCTTAGTTGATGGTTTATGACGCACAAACAAGGGCTCTCCCTTTCTCGCCATACGAACTTTTGATACAGTTGTCCTTAAGCGATGCGTAAAATCGCTGAGTACCTCGCTATCACTGTTATCGCTAGCTGACGAAGGAAACACTCCCCAAAAAAGCTTTGGAAACGAGTCAACACCCTGAGTTAGCAGAGATCTCGCAACCATTGCAAGTAAGGCATTCAATCGAGGCCCCCCTTGTTTTATAGTACTAGTTAGATGCGCGCGAAATTGTTTTTGATCAAAGTCTTTTCCGAAAGTAGATAGATCTGAAAGAGCATGTACAGAATACGAAGCGCCTTGGCCATTGAACCACCACTTGCCATCCCACTCCGAAGTTAATCGAAGGGTTTCCTTAAGAGAACGTGCACAATCCACTTGAATACCGAGCTCAGACACTCTTGGGTCATTTGACCAACCGGCTGCAACCATAACCGCTTTACCATTCTTACCCATGGCAATGTCAGCTTGCGATCCAACTAGCACTAAGACATCTTGCGGCGCGATTTTTAGCTTTTCGGCAGTTCTTTTAATAATCCCTCCATTTTGCCGTCCTAGCTCTTGCTTAAATATTACACCGGTTTCGGCAAATAACTCATCAAACCAACCCGGTTTGGCGTTATTTGAGACAATCCCAACCTTATGATTATTTTGAGCTGCTTCTATCAAAACCTGTGCAATAGAGGGATCGGGGTCACCATTAATTAGCAGCGCACTGGGAGAGTGTTACTATCAACATAGGCTTCTTTTCATATTGTTAAAGTGACTAGGAACTACCTAAATTTCTAAATTCTGTTGCACTGGTTCGGTCGCGATATCTTCTGATTGCTCGGAATCCACTTGCAATGAGGAGGTATCCAAATCCAGTAGCGCTATAAGCTGCTCGGTTTCTCTAGGTATCTCAAACGATGTTGCGCCACGTGCACGCTCCGAAAAAACCATTTCTGGTCGGGCTTTTGCTGTTCCTGGCAGGAATATATTGACCACTTTTCTTTGGTATTTTGAAGCATATTCAACAGTGTGAGCTGTGCCGCTCTTTATTTTCCATTCAACTGGAATAACAAACTCAGAAAGGCCTGCCTGGATTCGATTTCGCCTCACAAAGTTCTCACCAGAATAAGATTGATGTGGCAGGTATTCTGTTATGACTGCCCCGCCATTCATCAAAATTTTCTCACGGATCTCTTGAGAGCCTTTGGGGTAATCAAGGAATATTCCATTTCCTAAAACCGCCACTGTGGGCAAGCCATACCTGAGAGACTCCTGATGAGCAACTTGGTCGATGCCAAAAGCGAGGCCAGATACTACCGTTCTCTCTGAATGTGCAAGTGTTGCGACAACGTAGCGAGCCAAGAACTCACCATCCTTTGAAGGCTTACGAGTGCCCACAACAGCAATTGGACGATTATAAAGGGTTCGAATATCCCCTTGGATAAATAGCCAGCGCGGCCCATCTTCAATTTCTTTAAGCCTGCCTGGGAACTCCTCCTGATCCCGAAAGACTAGCCGTGCTCTATATTTGGCCAGTTCCCTGGCTAGCTGAAGGCCAGCCTCCCAGACTCTATGCTGCCACTCTTCAGGACTTTCACCGTCCAGCAAAAGTGATACCTTCAGCTCTTTTTCAAGAACAGAAATCGGTGAATTTTTGAGAAAGTCTTTGAACCCTTTCCCGGGCAACATCAGACGAAATAGCGTCCAGTACCCAACACCTTTGATAGTCGATAGCGCAAGAAAAGCTACGACTTCATTACGCCAAAAATTGGCACCACGATCCATGCCTTACATTCCCAGTTAGCCGCTTTTTTCGTTATCCATAGTAGAGACTACTTGAATTCGGGTTCGCGCAGAAGAACCTGCCTACGCCAGTCGTACCTTTCACGTCACTTTTTCTTATTAAGCACGTACCCTGGATTCATAGAATAAGCGCAGCACTTTGGACCACAAGGTAGAGGCAGGAGGGCCAGCGCCGGTACCCTCTCTGCCTTACCTACCAAAGTGAAGCAGAGCATGGGATACCGACAACTGACCCAGATCCAACGATACCAAATTTTTGCCTATCTTGAGACCGGCATTAGCCAGCGAAAGATAGCTAAGGCCATTGGTGTCCATAGCAGCACCATTAGTCGCGAGATAAAGCGCAACGGTCTGACCAGTGGTTATGCGCCTGAACAGGCTCAATCGGCAAGTGATCAGCGCCGACGCACTGCCTGGAAAGTGACGAAGCGGCTGCCCAGCCTGATTCGCTGGGTCACTGACCAATTGATGGACGAATGGAGCCCTCAGCAAATCAGTGGCTTCATGGCCAATGCCAACGGGGCCTGCGTAAGCCATCAATGGATCTATGCGTTAATCTGGGACGACAAGAAGCACGGTGGAACATTATGGAAACGGCTCCGACTGCCACGCCAGCGGCGCTACCAGCGCCAATTGGCTAAGCGGGCGGGGTTAGGCAAAATCCCGCACCGAGTAGGCATTGAGCAGCGCCCTGCCAAGGTGGAAGAACGGCGCCATATCGGACATTGGGAAGGCGACACGGTGCTTAAGGGCCACAAAGAATCTGGACTGGTGACCCTGGTCGAAAGACGCAGTGGCTACCTCTTGGCAGCGCGGCTGCCAACAATCACCGCCACTAGAACGGCTCAGGCAATGACGCGGTTATTGGCACCACGCCGAGGGGCAGTGCACACCATCACTTTGGATAATGGGTCGGAATTCGCTGAGCACCGGAAAGTTGCCAAGGCCGTCTCGGCTAAGACCTATTTTTGCGACCCGTACCGCTCATGCCAGCGTGGTACTAATGAAAACACCAATGGTCTGATTAGGCAGTATTTTCCTAAAGGTACTGACTTCCGCAAAGTGACCAATGCCGAGCTACGAAGTGTCGTCAATAAGCTAAACGATAGACCAAGAAAGCGGCTGGGATACCGAACCCCAGCCCAGGTGTTCTTAGGTGAATACTCAGGAGCACTAGAAACCGCAGGTGCTGCACTTATTAGTTGAATCCAGGACTGAAGGTCATTCCACTGCAATTTAGAACTTTTGTATTCTTGGCAATGCCAGTAATGACCCTAGCCCATAAGCCCCCATGGGTGACAGATATTAGCAATATTGTTAAATGACGAAGGCAGCTTCATGCCTACAACAATACGGCCTAGTTAGTTCATGTTACCCAGGCCAAGAAGGCGCATCCGGTAGTGACAATGGCCTTTGATCAAGGCCCGCCCTGACTCTTTTTTACGACACATCTTGCTCAAAAATGTCCAACAGCCTCGCGCTAAAAGCGCTTTATTGGCCACTTCAGAGCAGATCATGATTAGAGTTTGCTTCCGACGTCGTCACGAAAATAATCCTCTGATGCAACTAGGCCAAATGTGCTGTTCGGCTCGTTAGCCTCTATCCCAACCTCCTCACTGAATAAATTTTGTATACGTCGCTCCTGTTTTAGGTACGCAACTGTGCCAAAAAAGCAACTCTCACAGAGATGTAGTTCGTAGCGCTCGCCATCGTGCTTAGCCCCGTATCCCCAATGAGCTTGGAGCGTCGCAAATTCAAGCCCAACATTCGCTACCCGAGTGGAGCATAGGCATACATCGCACATCACATCGGTGACGGAATCGATTTCCACCTTTTCAATAATTTTCATTTTGATTCTCCTACATTATTCAATCATCTATCTCCCAGGCCCAATAATCTGAAGAATTGAATGATCCGGTTACACCATTGGCTGCCACTAGATCATGATGGAACCCCAATGAGGGTGGTAGTCGCTATTTCGTACAGCACCCGGTTAGGCCTAACAGGATTCACTAAGCCTTTCATCGCCGCCTATTACGCTGAACGCTTCCGCTATCAGAATACGCTCAGAAACGGCTTGCGAATGAATGAAAATAATGACACTTTCCCTTGAAACACTAAGAAATAGTAGGGAATGGTAACGTATGGCAATTTACCAATATGAGCTCAGCAATGCTTCATTTCGTAAGCAACAACGGGTTTTTTCATCACCAAGCATCGGTCGACCGACTGCTTTCTTGAGCCATAGTCACAAAGATAACCAGCAAGCATTAGGCCTTCAGCAAATGCTCATTGAACAAGGGTGGGATATCTACATCGATTGGCAAGACCAAAAGATGCCGGAACGCCCTGATGCAGAAACCGCAAGGCGAATCAAGAATGCCATTGTGCATGCCAATTGGTTCCTTTTCCTGGCTACTGAGAACTCCATGTCATCACGATGGTGCCCTTGGGAGATTGGTTACGCTGATGGAAAGAAGAATCTCAATAACATCGTCATCGTTCCTACCGTCGACTCATCAGGTCGTCATCATGGCAATGAATATTTACAGCTTTATTCCCGTATCGACACCACACCAAACGGAGCATTAGCCCTATACGACCTTCAAGGGCACAGTCGTTGGCTGAGAAATATCTGATTATGCCTTACAAAAACCTGACGGGAAGCTCAGAATGAAACGTGATCAGTTACGGCTCGTTGACACCCTTTCAAAAGAGCTAGAAGAAGGAAATCTGGCTATTTTTGCGGGTGCAGGCTTTTCAAGAGCAGCAGGTTATGTCGACTGGAAGTCATTGCTCAAGCCAATAGCTGATGAGCTTGATTTAGACGTCGATAAAGAATGGGATCTAGTTACGTTGGCGCAATACCACACAAACGTCAATGCGACCAACCGAGCAAAACTCAATCAGCTACTGGTGACTGAGTTCTCAATGACGGCGGAGCCCACTGAAAACCACGCGATTCTGGCAAGGCTGCCTATTCCGACCTACTGGACAACCAATTATGATCGTTTGATCGAAACGGCGCTTGAAAAAAACGAAAAGATAGCTGACATCAAACATACCAATAAGCAATTGGCAACGACACGGCCGAAACGTGATGCAATTGTTTATAAGATGCATGGTGACATCGAGCATGCCGCTGACGCGGTGTTGACTCGCGATGACTATGAGCGTTACCACGTCAATATGCAGCCGTTCATTACAGCTTTAAGCGGTGACTTGGTTTCTAAAACCTTCCTCTTTCTCGGCTTCAGCTTCACCGACCCTAATCTAGAATATATTCTTAGCCGCGTCAGGATTCAGTTTACTCGAGATCAACGACAGCACTACTGCATCCTGAGAAGAGCTAGCAAGGGAGAGAATGAAGACCTTGCTGACTTCGAGTATCGCCAACGTAAGGAAGAGCTTTTCACAGGAGAGCTGCTCCGTGTAGGGATCAAAGCCGTTTATGTTGATGAGTTTTCTGAAATTACTGACATTCTGCGTGCCATCGAGCATCGCCACAAAAGAAATACAATCTTTATCTCTGGTGCTGCTCATGACTATAACCCGTGGTGCAAGGCTGAATCAGAGCAATTCGTTTATCATCTGAGCAGGGCCATTTGCAAAGAACAGTACCGAGTGATCTCAGGGTTTGGCCTCGGTATAGGTAGCGCAATCATCACTGGCGTGCTTGAACAAACTGTTATGAATGGTGGCCGTCTCGACAACGACCAGTTAATTCTTAGGCCCTTTCCACAAAGCAAGACTGGGGAAAGGCCTCTGAAGGAACTGTGGACAGAATATCGACGCAATATGCTCGCTCATGCAGGCGTTGCTATTTTTATGTTTGGCAATAAGCTGGAAAATGGCGAGTTAATCCTTTCTGACGGAATGCGTGAAGAATTCGATATCGCTGTAGCGAAAGGCGTTTTTGTAATTCCTGTAGGTATTACAGGCTCGATGTCGAAATTACTGTGGAATGAGGTTATGAAGTCTTATCAAGAATCTCAGCACGAGAATGGTAAAAAGATTACACCCTGAATCGCCCCAGGTTTCGTAGACACCTCCAGGCCTTATACTAAAGGTATCTAGGAGGAACCATGAGCCATCCCCGCTACACTGAAGAATTCAAAATCGAAGCCGTCAAACAGGTGGTAGAGCGCGGCCATCGCGTGGCCGAGGTCGCTGAGCGGCTAGGCGTGTCAGGGCACAGCTTGTACAACTGGATCAAGCGCTACGATAAGCCGGTAGAACAACGGCAAGAAGATGATGATCTCCAAGCTGAAAACCGTCGTTTGAAGGCCGAACTCAAACGCGTATCAGAAGAGCGAGACATATTAAAAAAGGCCACCGCGTACTTCGCCAGGGAGTCCGACTGAGGTACGCGTTTATTCAAAATTATGCGAGCCAATACGCGGTACGTCGCTTGTGTCAGATGATGGCCGTGCATCCCAGCGGTTACTACGCATGGTGTAAAAAAGCGCTCTCTAATCGAGCTCGGGAAGATGAGCGCCTACTGGGATTGATCAAGCACTCCTGGCTTGAAAGTGGCGGTGTATATGGCTATCGCAAGGTCTACCAGGACTTGCGTGAAGCTGGCGAAACTTGCGGGAAGCACCGTGTGGCGCGTCTTATGAGTAGGGAAGGTTTACGCTCTCAGACGGGCTATCGACGACGCCCTGGCGGCTATGGCGGTGGAAAAGCGGCTGTTGTATCCCCTAACCATTTAGCCCGTCAGTTTGAAGTAACAGCGCCAAATATTGCTTGGGTGACGGACATCACGTACATCCGCACTTACGAAGGCTGGCTTTACTTAGCGGTAGTTATCGACCTGTTTTCTCGTCAAGTGGTTGGCTGGTCGATGAAGTCTCGCATGACCACGGAGTTGGTACTGGATGCTTTGTTATCAGCAGTCTGGCGACGCAAGCCACAAGGAACGGTGATGGTGCATTCGGATCAAGGAAGCCAGTTTAGCAGTGGAGACTGGCAAAGCTTTCTGAAAGCGAATCACTTGGTAGGCAGCATGAGCCGACGTGGTAACTGTCATGACAACGCCGTTGCTGAAAGCTTCTTTCAACTTCTCAAGCGAGAGCGAATCAAGCGACAGATTTATTCAACACGCGAAGCGGCTAGATGTGACGTGTTCAATTACATTGAAATGTTTTACAACCCAAAGCGCCGACACGGCACAAGTGATAACTTGTCACCGGTTGAGTATGAAAGGCGTTACTTCAAGAGCCTAACGGGTGTCTAGAATATCCGGGGCGATTCACCCTTGTTGGGTGAACTAGGCGATAAATCTACATCACTTGAACGCGCTCAAGAAGTCATCCTCCTCCTCTTACGGCTCATCTAAGGTGTCCCCATGGCTAGAAAGGTTTTCTTTAGTTTCCAGTACGACGACGTTCTGAGAGCGATGAATGTCCGTAACAGTAACGTGATCAATGCCAACCCTAAAGTTGGATTCATCGACAAAGCAGAGTTCGAGAAGTTAGAGCGCACAGGTGATAGCACGGTAAAAGCATGGATAGATGCCCAGCTTATCGGTACGACTGTGACAGTCGTACTTATAGGTGCCAATACTGATAAAAGTAAATGGGTAAAATACGAAATAGAGAAAAGTATCAAACGGGGCAACGGATTGTTGACTATAGATATTAGTAAAATCCCAGATTTCAATAAACAAACAAGTGACTTCTGCGGCATGAAGATCCAAGGATACAAGCACTACCGCTGGAATACAGATAATGGTCGTGAAAACCTTGGAGTATGGGTTGAAGAAGCCGCCAAGGCTGCTGGAAAACCTTGAGCGATATTTAAGCGACCACACCTTTGAGCTAATTAACGAAGATGAATTCTGATGCCCCGCCTGAAATCATACAGGCTACCAGGGGACCTATTCACCAAGCGATCCTGCGTTTGAACCCTTGTTTTAGCGGAAAAATGTCACGTGCTAACTGCTCGAATTATCCTGAATCGGATCAGGTGTCTTTGCCATCCATCAGAATAAGCTGAAGTACCACTGGCTTAGTTGCTGCCAATTGGGTTAGTGGCACACATATCGCCAATCGTTTTTAGTTTCATTGCATAACGGATTGTTGTAAGCCATTGCTTACAAACGCTGTGGTCAATCGCTTACATAAAAATGGCTTGATAAAGGCTAGGGTGAAAGTGTGACGCCCAGGATCGCCGCTTTAGCACGTCGAATGCGTCACAACAGGGATGTGATTATTGGTAGTGAAAAGAGGTAGGAGTGCCAGGGATGGCAGCTCTTTTCTAGGTTTTGGCCACTGCTAGCTCTTCCCAGCGTGTGGTGTAGCGTGGTGTACGGTGCTCGCAACGCAATTCCCAAGCATTCTGTTTGCGAGGCATGCCAATCCGGACGGTATTTTTTCCGTGTTCGCGATTGAGCTTATCGAGCGTGGCCATCAATTTTTCATTACGAGCACGTTTCTCGTCACTGATCGGTTCGGCGAGCAGCCCTAGTTGTTCATTGTCGTGATCGCACAAATCAATGAGCATAATCCCGCATTTTTGGTACCAGATGTCTTTTTTAAAAATTCTTTCTAGCCCTGCCATGGCAGCTTTGATGAGCTCGCGGCTATCATCGGTGGGGTGAGGTAGCGGTATTACTAACCGTTTACTGTAGCTCGGCAGATCTTGCCGAAAGCGATTGGTGTGAACAAACACCATCAATGCCTGCGCCAAGCCGTTTTGTCGTCGTAGCTTTTCACCAGCACGTGATGCGTGCACGCGTAGGGCTTCGTGCAGATCGGTTTTGTTCGTCGTGAGCCGGCCGAAGGAGCGGGACACCATGATCTGTTTTTTTGGTTGGCTCATGTCGTCGAGTGATATGCAGTTTTCGCCCCTCAACTCATAAACCAGACGTTCCATGACCACACTGAAATGGCGCCGCAAATGCTTAGAGCTGGCGGTGCGCAGCTGCCAAGCATTCTCTATGCCTAGAGTATGAAGCCGCGCTGCACTGCGACCTGCTACCCCCCATATCTCATTAACGGGTAGCTGCTCCAGGAATTCCCGGGTGTCGCTGCTGTTAGGGTCCATCATGGCCACGCCATTGAAAACACTTTCTTTTTTAGCGCGGTGATTGGCAATTTTTGCAAGCGTTTTGCTAGTGCTTAAGCCAACGCTAACCGGAATACCTGTATCTCGCTTAACTTGCTGTCGCATTAATTGGCATCGTTCTTCTAATGTGTCTGGTTCAAAGCCCTCAAACGATAGAAATGACTCATCAATGCTATATACATCCACGTGAGGCGTATGCTGTGAGAGAACATCAGTAACGCGGCTGCTCATATCACCGTAAAGCGCATAATTTGAGCTGAGCAATGTGCATTGTCGACGAATATGCGGATCAATCTGATGGGCAGGCATTCCCATTGCCACACCTAAGTTTTTGATTTCTTGCGAACGCGCGACCACGCAGCCGTCGTTATTCGACAAAACGCCGACAGCTTGGCCTTCCAACCTGGGAGCAAAGACTCGTTCGCAGGAGACATAGAAATTATTGCAGTCGACCAAGGCAATCATACGGTGAAACCGGGTGCTAGCGGTTGGATGCTATGGGTGGCCACACCCCAATTGTGACAATCATGCCCAGTGAGAGGGATGGGCTTAAACTCTGGGTTAGAGGCCACCAAATACGGCCGACTGCCCATGATGCTTAGCTTTTTACACGTCAGCTCGCCGTCCACGCTCATGATCACGATATGGCCTGGCTGAGGATTGATAGACCGGTCGACAATTAACAACGCATTATCTTTAATGCCATCGCCTTCCATGGAGGTGCCTTTGGCTCGCAGAAAGAACGTTGCACTAGGGTGCTTAATCAAATGGGCAATAAGATCTAATTCGACCTCGACATAATCGTCTGCGGGACTCGGGAAACCAGCGCGGACTTCGCCACCCGCTAAAGGCAGCCTTAGCGGTCGAGCCATGGTGTCGACGCGTCCAAGAATGGTGAAATGCATACTCATGCCATGCTCCCCATCGCTCGCCATGTGCCTGGTAGATGCACCTCAATGTTTTCAAGCGGTGCGAGTAGCGCGTCTTGTTCAGTCCCCCAAACCGCCAACAACTGCGTACCTTCCTCTCTCAAATCATCCCGTTGAAGAGGAAATCCTCCAACGATAACTGGAAGAGTACGGGGACTACTGAATGGCCGTTGCATAGACCGTGGGTAAGTTTTCTTGCTCATAAGCGCCTCCCTATATAGCTGTTAATATATACAGTATTAAGGGCTGACAATAAGCGATCAGCCTAGTGAATCGCAAGCACTCTTCTTCATTCGTTGGTCTTATCGTGTTGGCAAGCCCACCTTATTTTGACGGTGGTTAGATGAGGGCACCGCGATTTTGGTGCGTAGGCTGACTTGGATGGCCAATTCTCGTCTATCCTGCAGCTATGTGCGGACGATTTGCTTTATTCACCCCGATACCTGAGCTGACCAAAAAGGTCGGTGCGGTTATGTCTGAGCGCGACATTCGACCGCGCTACAATGTGGCGCCGGGTACCTGGATCGCGAGCATACGGCAGGCGTCTGAGGACTCTGCTCCCACGCTTGAAGAGGTGTGGTGGGGATTTCGCCCATCGTGGGCCAAAGGGAAAGGCACGCAACCCATAAATGCGCGAGTTGAAACCGTTGCGACTAATAACTTTTTCAAATCGGCATTTGCTAAACACCGGTGCCTCGTACTCGCTGACGGATGGTACGAATGGATCAAGAACACGCCCCCTAAGCAGCCTCATTATCTGTGCCGAAGGGATCGAGAGCCCCTATACTTCGCCGCTATCTACGCAGAACGGGATGATGGAGGTCTAGGATGTGCCATTCTCACCGAGCCAGCTCGAGGCAGTGCTGCCGATGTGCATGACAGGATGCCGTTAATTTTGGACGACGACAGTCTTGAACACTGGCTTGCTACTGACCTGACGGATAAAGAGACAATCCGCAGCATGGTGCGGCATATCGATGCGGGACTAGTTGAACATTGGCCGGTTAGCACGGCTGTTAACAAACCTTCCGAGGGACAAGGTGATGAGCTGATCAATCCTCTCTAGCGTTTCTGATCTTGAGATTGATAGTTTTCCAGCGCTTTTATCTATCCGCTAGGTTGTAGCCATAGGAAGGAAGAACAAATTCAAAGTGAGGAGCCAACAAAGCTATCTCACTGGTAGGTTGAACACCGTAAGGTGGTTAGACGTTATCCATCATCGGCCGCTTATGCATGGCTAGCCTCAAGTACCACGACGATCACTTCCGCGACGGCTAACTTATTAGTATAGCCCCCAGGATAATGGACCAGAGTACATACCCAAAATAAGGGTGCCTAAGATTATGACCACGCCAACTAGTTTGCGCGAAGCTGAGATGGAAGCAAGAGCGCGTCGAGCCGTGATGGAAAGCGGCGATTGGTTAACTGTCGATGAGATATTGCAGTTGCCAGGCGTCCGCTCACGTGGTGATAGCGGTGATTTTCAACCCAGTTGTCCAAATGGCTGCACTTAAGCAGCCTTTTTATTACGCTCGATTTCCTGCACTTTCCCTGGGTTAAGCGACACTGAACCAGTGACCTCCCAGTTTCGGGTGCTGCCCGACCAGCGTTTCGGATAGCGACGCTTAGCGCTTTCATAAACCGCTTTACGACGTTCAAGGCGTTTTCGATCAACGCCACGATGCCGGTCAGCTGGCGTGACATATTGGATGCCACTGTGAAGGTGCTGTTCGTTGTAAGCCCGCTCGAACACCAACATCCATTCTCGTACCGCGCTCAGCGATGTAAAGCCCTTGGTGGGCCATGCTGGGCAGTATTTGACGGTACGGAACAGCGCTTCCGAGTAAGGGTTGTCGTTGCTTACTCTCGGTCGACTGTAAGACATCAACATCCCTAGTTCGGTTAACCTCGCTTTGAGCGTATAGGACGTCATCGGCGCGCCATTATCCGAGTGCAACACCGGCGGCTGATGCCAGCATTTCTCACGCAATAATGCACGCTCCATCAGCTGTTTAGCCAAGTCGCCCGATTCCGTCTCATGAACTTCCCAGGCAATGATTTTGCGGCTGTAGATATCCATGATCAGGTAGAGATACCAGTGCTGGCCTCGTACAACGGAGGCGCAATAGCTAATATCCCAGCTCCAAACCTGGTTCGGCCCTGTCGCCGTAAAACTGGTCGGCGCGGGTACTGTGCGGCGTGCTTTCGTACGGCCACGATGATGCTGCTGGTGATGCTTTTTCAAGACCCGATAAAACGACGATTCGGAGGCCAGATAGACGCCGTTGTCTGCCAGTAAGGGCACGATTTGAGACGGCGGCAAGCTCTGATACTCGGGACGATGACACGTGTTCAAAATGGTCTGCTTTTCCTCATGCGTCAGCTGATGCGGCTGCCTCCCTTGTGCCGCCTGTGGACGCTGATCCTCAACAACAGTGCCACACTCAGATCGCCAACGCTTTAGTGTGCGCTCGCTTACATCGATAATATCGGCTGCTTGATAGCGGGAAGCGCCCCCCATAACCGCTTCGTCAAATAGCGCGATAAGCCTTGCACGTTCGTCGAGCGGCGTTAGTCGTCCTCGCCGCTGTCGGGATCTTCGCTGTACAAGGCGTCGAGCTTTTTTGAGAGCACCAGTAACGACGTCGTCTCTGCCACTACCTTGTCTTTGCGTCGCACTTCCGCTTTGAGTTGCTTGATGGTCTTACGGTCTTCTTTACGTTGCTTTTGCGCCGCTTTTTCCTGATCTTCTTGCCGACCAGCGCCTTCGAGGCAAGCCGCTTTCCACTGTTGAATTTGCTCGGGATAAAGGCCTTTTTCGCGGCAGTAAGCGCCAAGCTCCGCCTCTGACAGGGTGGCGGTTTCGATGACCACGGCGAGCTTGGCGTCGGGCGACCATTCGCTGTCGCCTTGGGTGTAACCCGGCACAGGCACTCCTTTTACTCGACACTGTTTTAGCCAACTATACAGCGTCGCGTCAGAGATGCCTTCCTCTGTTGCTACCGATGCCACACTGTGATTATGGGGTGGTAACAACTTCTTCAGGACGGCTGCTTTACGCTCTGCAGAATAACGTGGCACAAGGACTCCATGCCGCTCCCTCTGGATTAGATTTAGGCGATATCACCAACCGGACAACAAGGCTGACAAAGGGGGATAGTGTTCATCCTGCTCAGTGGAAACAACAAGGTGATATTTTTACTATCAATGACCACGGCACCGATTACTACCCAGCGTTTGGGCTTGAGAAGGATGCTGGCTACCGACCGTATCGCGTCATGTCGAAAATCATCGACATCTTCAAAGAGGATAAAGACGGATGGGGAATGGCCTTTTGGTTTCAGTCGATAAACAGCTATCTTGGCGGGCTAAGGCCCCAGGATCTGATAGCTACAGACCCTGATCTCGTTATTGATGCCGCTCTAGATGAGGTGCGAGGAGTCACACATGGATAGTGAGTAGACCAATATGGGGTAGTGGCAATAACAATCGACACGCTTCAAACGAGCAAAAAAGATAATCAGAGCTCCCCCTAAAGGTGACTTAAGTTATTATGAAGAGCTATCCGTGGAAAGGGGCTATGTCATGTGCAATGGGTCGCCCGCTATACCCCCATAGGGCCATGCCTTTACCGGCGTTGATGTTAGTCTGAATATGCTCACGTGGGTTTAATAACCATTATTTGCGAGGCTACTCATGTCAGCATCAGCCATTTCGCCTCAAAAGCATAGGAATAATGGGCGCGACTACCTGATAGCAGAGGTAATCCATGCTTCACTAAAAGCCTGAGAAATTTGACTCCCCATCATGTATGAGTGACGCCAAAAGCAACCTAATTCACGCTCTGCCGATAAAGCGGGAGGAAGCTCCATCACTGCTAAATGATCCGGTAAATGTACATCTCTTACCCAGCCATACGGCAATAATGCATGACCATAACCTGCGGCAACTAAAGCCATTCGATGCTCAACACCAAGGCCATATGTACGAGTCAAGCCGGAGCTTAATAATTTACTTAAGCCTTCAGTAATTAGCGATGGAACAAAATCATCCTCGCTAAGTGGTAGTAATCCAGGCTCACAGAGCATAAGAGGATGGAGTTCAGGCTGAAGTTTATCGGCTCGCACTAGTAAGACAAAGTGTTCCTTGAATAAGCTTGTATATGCCATCCCCTCAGGAACCGACTGTGCTGCACTAATTAGCAAATCAATTTCACGGTTCTGTAAACGCCGTAACAGACCTTGATGCTTGCCACTAACCAACTCGACTTTAGTTTTACCTGAACGGTGAGCACAAATCTGGATAATCCGTAACAAGTTATCCGGTGCCAGTGAGGAAATCACTCCAATACGTAAGGTTTGCCCAAAGGGAAGAGCTAAGCCATCATCACGTAACCCCTCAAGCCGAGTCACGCCTTCTAAAATTACGGCGATTAAGTCTAAAACTTCCTTTCCAAAGGCAGTGGGTGTTATTTTACTCCCCCTTTCAAAAATGGGCTGTCCGAGAATTTCCTCTACTTTTTTTACTTGATAAGACAAGCCCGAGGTCGAAATACCCATGTCTATGGCCGCATAACGAAAACTACGTTTCATTGCGACGGCCTCAACTAAAAGCAAGTCACGCACAGACACTGCTGCTAGCTTGTTCGAAATTACTTCACGCACCGTCATAAACATTTCGATTCCAATTGATGAAACACTGGCTATAATATTTTTAATCAAAATGATAGTCAATCTCATTCTTAATTGGAGAGGTTATGACCTCAATACCCCGTTGCTTTGCCGTGCTAGTAGCGACAACTTTGTTATCAGGTAACTTGTCAGCGCAAGAATTTAACTTTACTGATGTAACCGGACAGGAAATTAAGTTAGAAGCCCCTCCTAGACGTATCATTACTCTGCCCAATCCAGCTGCAGCTACCTTCATCGCAATAGATGGTTCTACCGAGCTGTTAGTGGGTATGAATGAGGGCTCTAAACGAGCCTTTGAGAGCGGTATGATGAGCGTTATGTTTCCTGAAGCTGTTGATATCTCCAGTGACATTTTGTCGGAAAACGGTGGTTGGATGCCCAACGTAGAGGCCATCGCAGAACTTAAACCGGATTTAGTCATCCAGTGGGGTGAGCGCGGCGATGATATCGTAGCTCCACTTCGCAATGCAGGTTTGCCCGTTGCTCTAATGGTAGGCGGTGGCAATGCGGGTACAGAAGAGCTGGCCCGAGCCAATATGAAAATGGTGGCTGATATCACGGGTAATACTGAAAAACTGTCAAAGCTTATTGATTGGCGTGACCGTGTACAAAGTGAAATTACTACTGGTTTAAAACAAGTAGGCTTTCATGCAACACCAAGCATTTTGCATTTGCGCTCTGCCAAATCCAAGTTGACTGCTACTGGTGAGAAAAGTTATCAACAAACCTTCATCGAGCTGGTTGGCGCTAAAAATGTAGCTCAAGGAGCTGGCGTACAAAGCACTGTTAGCGTGGAACAGATTCTTGAATGGAACCCAGATATTATCTTACTTTCCGCAGCAGAGACGGATGCTGGATTAGAAGCGATATACGACGACCCATTACTTTCTCGCTTAAATGCCGCCGTACAAAAACGCGTTTATAAGACACCTCAAGGTGGATATATCTGGGATAGTGCTTCCCATGAAAGCCCCTACACATGGATGTGGCTGGCCAATCTTACTCATCCCGATATTTTCTCTTTTGACCTACGTCACGAATTAAAAGAAGGCTTCAAATTACTTTATAACTTTGACCTATCGGATGAGCAGATAGATCGAATTCTGCGTATTGCTATGAACGGCGACAGTCACGGTTATCAAGTGTTTCGTAAACAATGAACACATATACGCGATCGATTCACTCGTCCTCAGAAATGGTTGAGCCAGTTACCCTGAGCACTTGGCGTGCTAGTCATTGGCCTCTTTTGTCCCTACTGCTTATAGCGACTGTGCTAATCGGGCTATCAGTAGGTCGATACAGCGTAGCGCTAGATGAGATTGTAGCCATCCTATATGCAGCCTTACGAGGTGATAACTCACAGCATATGGATGCGTTGGTGATCTTGAATGTACGCTTGCCGCGCATATTATTGGCAGGAGTATGTGGGGCTGGGCTTGCCATCTGCGGGGTAGCCTTACAAACCTTATTTCGTAACCCTCTCGTTTCACCTAAAGTGCTAGGTTTATCCTCAGGTTCAGCATTAGGAGGATCACTGGCAATTTTGGCTGGAGTAGGGGGGCCGCTACTGATGGGGGCTACGTTTGTATCAGCATTTGCTGCTCTGTTTTTAGTAGTGCTGATTTCAAATATGGCGGGTCGTACTTTGATGACTATTGTGCTTGCTGGAATTGTTATTGATGCTTTATTTGCAGCAGGTATTTCGTTAGTTCAATATGCCGCGGATCCAGAAACGAGTTTACCTGCCATCGTCTTTTGGCTGATGGGAAGCTTTGCAACGGCGAGTTGGGAAAAATTTGCACAAACTGCTCCTATACTCATTGCCAGCATTTACCTACTGAATAGAATGCGCTATCGCATTGCTGTACTCGCTATGGGTGACGACGAAGCTAAGTCGTTTGGCATCCATGTTGCACGCTCCCGGATGATCGTCTTCGCGTTGATTTCTATCATTATCGGCGCCTGCGTAACCGCATCGGGCGTAGTGGGGTGGGTAGGACTCGTAATCCCACACTTTGCTCGTATGTTAGTAGGCGAAGATCACCGCCGGCTCTATTTCACGAGTCTTATGCTGGGTGCCACTTTCATGATTTTGACTGATACGTTGGCTCGTAGTTTAACTGCTGCAGAGATTCCTTTAGGCGTACTCACAGCTCTAGTTGGCGCCCCCGTCTTTGTGTACTTACTATGCACTCGTCGACGTGAAAGGGCTTAATCATGCAAACCGTCTTTACCTCTCATCTCAGTTTAACTGGAGCGTGCGTACGTTTTAGTGAACGTGTGATTTTTCAGGATTTAAGTTTTAACGTACAAAAGGGCGAAACGTTGGCCATTTTGGGCCCAAACGGACGCGGTAAGACTACGTTGCTAAAAGCTCTATTAGGCTCACAACGTTTAGATCAAGGACAACGGCAGGTACCCCACCTCATCGGCTATGTACCTCAATACCAATACGGTAGTGAAAACCATTGTTGCCTCGATGTGGTACTCATGGCACGAGCCGCCTTGCTTCCCATGTTCAGCCTTCCTTCACAGCGGGATCGTAAGCTAGCTCTTGAAGCATTGGAAAAAGTAGGCGGAGGGCATTTTGCTTATCGTTTATATGGCTCTCTATCCGGCGGCGAGCGCCAATTAGTGTTGCTTGCTCGTGCTTTAGCTACTGGTGCTGAGGTACTCATACTTGATGAGCCGGCTTCAGCTTTAGATTTAGCTAATCAGGACTTATTGCTTAACGTCTTATTCGAGTTACGCCGAGTACGTAGCCATTCGGTCGTTTTTACCACTCACCATCCGCAACACGCTCTGCATCTCGCAGACAAAGTACTGCTGATGCACACCAACGATCAGATTAAATTTGGTCCAGCTGATGAGCTGTTAACCGAGTCTGAGTTATCCCGTTTATACAACGTCAGACTACGCCGTCTAATGGTGCAAACGGGAGAACATTTTCAAAGCACAATCTGCCCGGTTTTTGGAATACGTGAACCGGATCAAGATATGCCCATTTCTTATCCTCTAAACAAAGGTAAATACAATGAGTAACGATACAATCTCCTATCTGGAAAATGGACATGAATTTACAGTCCACTTTGATGAGTTATTAAAATACCACGGTGCCGGTTATCCGGGTGGTGTAGCCCACGGGCTAAAAGTTATGCAGCGAGCCTGGCCCTTGCTAGATAATGGTCGTTTGCCTGAACGACGTGAAATTCGCTGTGTCACAGCCTTTGGAGGCCCAGGGGGTAGAGATGCGATTGAGTTTGTTACCCGCGGTCTTACTGAGGGTCGCTACATTGTTGATAACTCAGTAGGGCTCGAAGAAGAAGAGTCCCCCGGTGGTCGTTATTACTTCCGTTTCGAGTACCGTGGCACCGCTGTTGAAATCACCATCCGTCCCGGACACGTACGCCCCGAGTTCATTCAGTTAGCACGCAAGAAAGACCGCTCACCAGAAGAAGAGATCATTTTGGCTGAAATGAAGCTCGAAATGGGAGAACGCTTGTTAGTCCAGCCCGCAGAAGATATTTACAACGCTACCGTATTATCGTAATAAGTCATAGCCATGAGTCAAGAACGTCAAACTTGGCTCGGGCTACTTGCCCGAGCTAACCGAGATTATCTGGAAAATATCTGGGCTACTTACAATCCGGGTGTGCCTATACAAAAACTCGCTGGCCCTGAAACGGGGTTGGTGCAGCTCAATACACAAGCTTGTAAGGCCTCAGTGTCATTTCAGTTTGGTGAGGCTTCTTGTACTCGCTGCGTAATCGCTATTGGGAAAATTCAAGGTTACGCAGTACATTTGGGCTCCGATCTACGCAAAGCGGAGTTAGCGGCCTATCTAGACGCCTTTCTACAAACGGCCCCCTCCCACCAACGTGAGCTGGTGCTGCACCCTATACGCCAACAGTTAGAGCTAAAAAAGGCTGAGAGGGAGCAGCTGACGGCTGCTACTTCTGTACGTTTCTACACCACACAAAAAACTTAGAATCATGAAAATACCTTTACGATCTGAGCACAGACATGACGATGAGTTACATCGGCAGACGCGTACTTATCGGCGACTACTGCATGCCTTTGGTTACCCAATGCGCATACAGCAACTAGAAGAGCGTGCTATTCATTGCATCGTTGACTGCCTTCTAGACAGCCAAACGACGGTAGCTATTGAGGTGGAAAATAAGGAATTAACAAGCCGTATTTTGAATACAGGCGCAACCTTGAGCCAAACTCCCGAATGGGTTTTTGCAGGTTCTCAACGGCATCACTTACAACATATTCCAGCAGGAAGCCGTGAGGCGCCTGAAAGTGGGGCAACCCTTGTCATGGAAATAGCCGCCATATCACCTACAAACGGGGGGCTTGCTATACGAGCCACCGGTGCAGGACTCAACAAACCACACACTTTATATTTTTCAGGGTTACATCAAAATGTAGTCATTGATCATATTGCTTTTCGTGCCGATTACCCGCGTGGAGTGGACCTACTACTATGCGCTGACACGCAGCTGGTTGTATTACCACGTCACTTAACTTTGGAGATCATTTAATGTACGTACCAGTAAAGGGTGGTGAACAAGCAATTGCTGCTTCCCGTATAGCCGTAGAACGGAGTCGCCGAGGCGACGACACAATCCCCGAGATTGAAATTAATCAAATCATGGCACAAATGTCGTTAGCTCTTGATCGGATCATGAGTGAGGGGGGCTTATACGATCGACGTTTTGCTGCTATTGCCTTTAAGCAAGCTCAGGGAGACATTGCCGAAGCGGTATTTCTCGTACGTGCTCATCGCGCGCAATTAGCCAATTTTGGCTCAAGCCAAAACATAGATCTAAAAACAATGCATTACAGTCGCCACATTTCCGCCACGCAAAAAGAGTTGGCTGGAGGGCAAATTTTAGGCGCCACTTACGACTACACCCACCGCTTACTGAATATGGATTTAGAACACTCTCGCCCTCAGTGCGAGTTACCTAAATCAGTGATAACAGCTCCCTCATCGCCCTCTAGCTCTGAGCCACTGTACGCAGATCTTATCCGCACCGAAATATCTAAAGCTCCGATAGACATTACGCGAACTGTTTTGCCTTCTTTACCTGATCCTTGCGAGCGTCTCGCTCATCTCGCTCGTGGCGAAGAAGGCTACTTAACTGGATTAGCTTACGAGAGTTTGCGTAAAGCCTCAACGAGTCATCCCTATGTAGCGCAATTAATGAGAGGGAGCGTTGAAATATTCGTAGAGCTGGAAGACCTCAATTTAACCGTATCCATTGGTGAGGTTGAGTTAACTGCCTGCACTACTGTGGCTCCAAATTTTAGCTCATCTCCACATTTAGAAGCGGGTTTTGGTATTGCTTTTGGAGCTAACGAGCGTAAAGCCGTCGCCATGGCAATCGTAGATCAGCACTTTAAAATTGAGGGTGCTACCAGTGATGCACTCATGCATACCGACGGAGTCGCTGCATCCGGCTATGTCAGCCATTTGAAATTACCTCATTACTCTGACTTTGATGCTGATTTAGCGCGTTTACGCCGAGTTCAGGCTAAGGAGGAAATATGAATTATGCCTACCTTGATCTACCGTCCAAACAAGAAATACGTCGTAAAACCCTAAAAGCACTCTGTCTACCTGGACGTCAAATACCTTTCTCAGCTCCTGAGCTACCCATTGCCTATGGTTGGGGGGTAGGAGGCATGGCTATTACCGCTGCCTTATTAGAACCGAATGACACGTTAAAGGTAGTCGATCATGGTTCGGATGATACCGTTAATGCCCTGAATATCGCGGATTTTTTTACTAAAACGGCAAACATATCAATTACGACAACAAGCTCAAAGGCTACTCTCATTCAAACGCGTCAGCGAGTCCCTGAAAGCCCGTTGCGGGAAGAGCAAATTGTGGTGTACCAAGTTCCTCGACCTGACCCTCTACGTGGATTTATTAATGATGCGGCCGAAGCACTGACACGGCACGCACATCATGATTACGGTGTCGTGTTAAGCGCTCTATTTGAAACATGGTTGCAACAAGATGAGGCGTGCTTAGGATACGACCACCCTGTGATTGTTAATGATGGGGTCTTAATGTCACCGTCGCCTATTCCTGCTATGGATAACCCCCGCATGGCGATGATGCCTGCTATTCAGATTTTTGGCGCCGCACGCGAGCGACGAATTTATGCATTGCCTGCCTATACACCCTTAGCAAACTTAGCTTTTGTTGACCTGCCTGCTAGCCTGAAAAAAGTCGATACAGCATGTTGTATCTGCGGCTCATCTATTCATTATTTGGATAATATTGGTACGTCAAACACCCCCCATTGGGTATGTTCCGACTCCGAAGCATGCAAGGAGCGCGCTCATGTTTAGCTTGCCAGATCCCGTGCTGACAGCACAGGCTATCTCACTTGAAATAGCTGGGCACCGTATTTTGTCGGATTGTCACCTCAAGCTTTATCCTTCCGAGGTTCTCGCTTTAGTCGGCCCCTCAGGTGCTGGAAAATCAAGTCTTCTGAATATACTTGCTGGACGACAGCTATCTAACAACTGTCAGGCTCTTTCCCTTTTAGGCCAGGATTTACTACGTACCAGTCTTTATCAAACTAACCTTTTACGTCGGCGGGCGTGTGGCTATGTGGCTCAGGATGCCAGCACAACCCTAAACCTGAGACAAAGTGCCGCCACTAATATCGTACGTCGTCTTTTTGATTTAGGTGACAACCGTGCGGTTGATGCACTCAAACAAGCACAAAAATGGGGCCAGCGACTTGGTTTATGTCCAGAACGATTACATGAGCCAGTGAAGAACTTTTCGGGAGGGATGCGCCAACGCGTACAAATCGCTGCGGCCATGATCCATCAGCCGAGCATTTTATTTTTAGATGAACCCACTGCTGGTCTCGACTCAGTCGCTCAAGCAGATTTTTTAGATGTGCTCTCTAATTTGAGAAACCAAACACAGACTGCCATGGTGTTTGTGACTCATGACTTACGTCTAGCTCGACTCATTGCTGATCGGGCCATCGTGATGGATCAAGGCCGCATCGTCAGCGAATCCATTATGGATCGTTTGCTTACTGAGCCTGAGCATCTCATCGCCCAAGCTCTTGTTAAGGCAATGATTTAATGAATAAACCAACTGTGATTTTGCAGTATGAAGGCAATGGCATACATCATGGGCCACTTCGCATAACGGCACAAACAGGGCAGATCGTACAGATCTGGGGAGCGTCAGGCTCAGGAAAATCGACTTTGCTCTCACGAATTTGGGGAAGTCGAAGCTTAGGAACGGCACACTTGTGCATACGAACCCACGATCAGCAGTTCACACCAAGCACAATGACACCCGCCCACTTTGCATTTCTACGCTCACGATTAATGTCGTACGTAGGGCAACATCCTACCGTACTACCTCGCGAAAAACTTGTGGATTGGTTTGCTCTAGTCCCCACAAAGACAGTACTCGACGGACTAAGACTGCTGGACCTCTCTCCTAGCTTACTCTCTCGCTATGCCTGTGATGTCTCTGGTGGTGAACTACAGCGTTTTATGTTGCTTCACGCTTATTTTTCTTCTCCTCCAATCTTACTTTTAGATGAGCCCTGTACAGGATTGGATCCAGAGCGTAGTCATCAGGTGAGCACGCTTTTATTACAGGCTAAAGCCGCTCAGAAACTGGTTATTTACACCAGTCATACGAGTGCCAGTTGGGTGGATCAGTCAATCTCTTTAGACGGTTAAACCGTCTACATTTAATTTAACCTGGAAAAGTACTCATAATGAAAAAAATTTTATTGGGATCTGCGTTGAGTGTAGGTTGCCTAAACTTCGTTCATGCCGATACCTCAGTCACACTGGTAATCCCCCCACCAAACCGTAGTGCTTTAAAGTAGAATTTCTCGCAAAGGAAATTCAATGAAAAAGTCTCCCGCTTTGGCTGAGTGAGCGGCTTATTAATGCCTACGCCATACAACATTTAATAAAAAAGAGGAGGGCCAAAAAGAAAAAAAATCTCACGGCAGTGTAAAAACAAACTCAAAAAGATAAATCAGGGAGTAAACATGTTGTTGAACAACAAAAAATGCCATGGCATTTCTACATTGGCACTAGTAGCAGGTTTAGGGTTTTCAGGAACCACACAGGCATTCAATGTGTATGAAGACGGAGAAACTTACTTTGACCTATATGGCCGTATACACTTGACGTTAAACAACGATGACGGTAACGACTATATTAGTGAAGAAGGTTCACGCCTTGGCTTTAAAGCTGGACATAGGATAAATCCTAAGCTAGAGGGTTTTATAAGAGCCGAGTTTAGATTCACCGCTAATGATCGTGACGAGGCACGGCCTAACGTCATTGATGATATAAGGAACACATATGTAGGGCTACGATTTGAAGACGTCGGAGCCGTAAAGGTTGGTAACTTTGACTCCATCTATTATCAGAACATATCCAAGGTTATCAATGTAAGAAATACTGTGGATTGGCGAGCCTTGGCAAAAGGTGGTGCCCGCGCCCGTGGAAACTCTATCTCTTTTGAATCCCAAAGTTTCGATGGCTTCAGCCTGGGTGTCGCTGGAAAGCTCGATCCAGAAGATGAAGATGCAGGTGAAGAAGAAACACTTAACCTAATGGGATATGTAGCCTATGAAACAGGCCCGGTACGTTTTGCCGCTGGCTATGATGAAGCAGAAGGTGATGATGATGCTCTACTCGGGGCAAGCGTAACCTACAAAATATCTCCACAGCTAAGTGTCGGTGCGTTATTTGAAGAGCAGGGAGATATTCGTCATTATGGTATAGCACCCGTTTTTAGTTACTCAGAAGGCAAAATATACGGGAACGTCAGCTATATGGAAAATAGTGACATGAATTTGAGTGACGTCCAATACGTTGCGGGTGGCAGCTACCGGCTTAGTGATCCAATGTTTGTATATTTAGAATATGCTAGCAGTACAGATAGGGAGATCAATGCGATTGATAAGGATTGGTGGGCTTTAGGGGTTCGATACGATTTCTAAGTTTCACAGAGCCCATTAATACAGTTATCAGCGCTGCGTTGGGTTCTAGGTGACGAATGGGATATGTTGGACACCTAAGTTAACGAAGCATTACAGATAGATAGTTAGGTGCTTGTTGCCAGAAAGGCACGCATGCGCACTCATAAACCGTTAAATTTAGGGGGTTTTGTGCCTGAATGGGCTATTAGATTCTTTGATTCGATCTCATCTGTAACATCAGCAGCTAGAGCACTAGGTACGGTTTTGCTTGTTCTATTGCTCTGGAGGCCAGCCTCAAAACTATTCTCTAATATTGGCTTTCCCGATGATTACATAATTCTTTTCCTGACAGTTGGAGCGTTCTCCGTTTCATACCTTGTAGTCAGGTTGCTTGAAATTGGATGTCTCAAGATCTTAAGTTTGCAGAATGATCGAAAGGCTAGTTTAAGAAAAGAGAGAGATCTGGCCAACTTTAAAAAAAAGGTGAGAATGACCCTGCCACACCTCAATCCCAAAGAACTCAGAGTTCTTCGGGAATTGGTTGAATCAGAGCAGCGCATGGATATCCGGGAAAAGGAAGTTAGCTGGCTGAGCAAATCGGGTTGGATCACAAAAATACATCAAGCACCCGCTGCTGAGTTTTTTTCCAGCTGAGCCCTGTAGTACGTCCACTTTTTATTGAGTTCGAAAAAAATCGTTTTAAGGGGATGGTGAATCAAACGATTTCTAATCTTACTGAACCGCAGCGAAATTTTTTGGAGCTTTTTTGGCAAGAGCCGATAATTCATGGCACAAGGGAAAGCCAAAATTCAATGCCTTACAAAATCTACCATGCTGGCTTGGGATTAGTCACTGTACTTGGACTTTCAAAATCAGAATGGCGAGAAGGTGGACACCTGTGCGAGCGATTTGCACTTAATAACTATGCAAAGTCGAGATTGGAAGATGAGGTTTATGGTATTCCTCCTGTTCGGATTGAAGTTGATCTGAACCTCGAATATGTAGAAGGTCCCGGTTCCTCAGGTGGTGGAGCGCGAGGTCGGATTTAACAATCACAGGCATCAGTATTGACCACTAGAGCGAATAGCCAATTTGATGCGAATAAAAAAATGGCAAAGGTGTGGCAGCCTGTCAGCGATAACAAATGGTTATCATGCGAATTATCATAGGGCTCACATTGGCCAAGCTCTACACCTTACATTCCTATTTGCGCTTCAAGCTTTTTTACATGGTACCGCACAGTTCCCGTGCTCATAGGCTGCATACGGCTTCTGCCAGCAAAGATAAAAGCCTCAGGGTCGATTCCCAACTGATCTACCTTCATTAAATGAGGCAGCGGCCCGAGGAGCTCGTAGCGCTCATCATCCACAGTAATGAACACCTTTCGGCTGGATTGCACAACGTGTGCACAGCGAAGCATAAGTACCTTTTTTAATGGCAACTGATAAAGCATTGAAATTGCTGCAGGCATTAAAGCTTTAGCTTCGCGCTCGTTCGGTGTTGAAACAAGCTTTTCCATTACTGCCTTAATTTTTTTAACGTGTTGCTTATTGCTTATCCCTTTATTTTTTTTCTCAGGTAACACGAGATTAACGGCGTATTTATCTTTGGCAAAGGTTCTGAAAACAGCTAAGGAAGCACAATGCCCTGGCTTTTTCTTAGCATGAGATACGATAGCTTCTTCGGGAAGTTCCTGAATGGAAGATACCTTGGCTGACATCAATAGCTCTATAGCTGCTCGCAGATAGTTCCTAACAGTCAAAGGTTTGATTGGTGTCTCTTTGTAAGTAACTCTCTCACTCAATTCTTTTGCATAGTCGACGACCTCACGATGCCAAGGCTGCTTCTCATAACATTGCAAAATATCATTAATCCTCTTATTTTCAATCGCTTGCTCTTTCTCTTCGTTATCCCACTCTATGCCTAGTTTTTCTACTAAGAAATTCACCACATGAAAAGAACGGCGAAGCTTTTCAGCTCCAAATAAATTGAATAAGTGTTGCTGATCAATATCTCTGACGGACAAAGTATTCCGTTCGAGTATGACCAAAAAACGCGCATAACTATCTATTCGCGTCGTCATATTTCCCGCTTGCCTAGGAAGCCTTTCCCAAGAGCAAAACTCAAGAAATAGCGCTCTACACCAAGAAGCTTCAAATAACTCAAGGTTCAGCATTATTCGTCGGTCTAAACGGCGTTTTAAAGAACAGTCTTGGCAAGGGGCGTTGCCACCACCGGGAGTATCTGCTCCACAGTCAGGACATGAGTGAGTTTTTGGATATGGCCCGCTGCAATCTCTACAAACAGCTCGTCCTTCAACATCATATTGATGGAGCTGACGATATTTCCGACAAACCGAGCAGGTTACAAATGCGCAGGCCTTCCTTTCGCATGCCTGGCAGATAATCTCTGAAAGTTCACCATTAGTGATGCGTGAATATCTGCTAGAAAGACATCCACAACGGGAACAGGTATGTTCCTCTCGCCCATGCGGAGCGCAGCTTTTGCAAAACGCAGCGTGACCAATAAGATAACCGGCTCTCGGCAGCGGCTTATCGCAGCGCGCGCAGACACGGTGCAGCCTGAGGCACTCACCGCAGACCGGGTTCTCTTCATACTTATGGGCTCGCACTGACTCGCCGCATTTAGTGCAAGTCTTCTTCTTAAACTCACGGGCATAACATGTCGAGCAGTAAGCGCTCCCTTTGTAGCGCCTTTGCGCCTTAAGCATGGATCGACCACAGTCATCACACTGCAAGTGGGGCTTATGACTCACAAAAATGGGTATCCTAAAAAACTTAATATATGTCGAGCTCTTTCCTGGCGGAACTGTACAAGCTCAGTTCGTCGGCACCGATTTAGACAAGGGCCTTTTGGCTGCTGATTCGTGCTGCGCGTTCTTCGTACCCCCACAGGCAGATATGACAACTGCTCAGCAAAAAAAGCAGGCATTATAGATTTTATGAATGTCCTCTGAGTTAGACCAAGCACACTTGAACCTTCTTGGAATGACGATGGCCAATCAAGAAGCCAATATGCCAAGGTTTCCAAAATTGCAGTCCTATAGGCAACACGCTGATGCTCATACAAGCAACGCTGATTTGAAGGACGATGGAAGGGTTTCAAGTCGTAATGATGCCTCAGTCGATCATGCTGTAGCGAATTAGCGAGCACGCCTGCCATTACCCGAATGACACTCAGAGCTTCCGGACTGGTGGACGCTTGTGGGAGCAAGTTAGTCGGAGTTCCATTCGCTAATTTCAGTAGCTGGGATTGAAGAGCTAACACTAATGGAGAACAGCACAAGGTTGGTAACTTGCGAGAAAGAAGCGACACCCCACATACCGTACAGCGATCCATTCTTTGCACGGTACTTAGATGTGGCATCAATGGCGCATCACAACGTGGGCAAGCATCGCTCATCATGGCGCCATGGTAAGGACAAACAACCATAAACCCTAAACGCCAGTCACGATAATAGATGGCCCCATAATCCTTGAAGCATTCGGAACAATATTGGAGGCCGTGCTGGGTACGTACCTTGTTAGATATCCCCGCTGACAGAAGAAAGGGGACATTTCCCTGACGATGAATTTTTACCAAACTCTGCTCAATTGAACGTAATGTCATCCTTTCGACTGACGCAACATCAAAACCTGAGTGGCGCGACACGGTATAGAGCAGCTCATCACTGGCACTACGATCAATGTCACGGCTCCAGATAGGAATAGATGGAGCCCAGTAATTAGCAAACCGATAGGGGGTCAGGCCGTGAGCAAAGGCGCTACGCATCAACCACGAAGTAAACA
>NZ_JBQSXT010000010.1:0-123951 GCF_052378605.1 Halomonas sp. AOP27-A1-41 | reverse complement strand
ATTCCAGTGTTGAGATGATGAGCGAACTGATGGCGAAGCACCACGGGGCTCCGCCACCCACTCCATGATGACTGTTTTGTTGCTCACTTAGAAGCTGCATCCATCACTTTAAAAATAAATAAGCAATATTTTTTATAAAACAATATTAATATTAAAGGCTTATTTGTTTCTCTCATACCTATCCATAAAAAGCGTCAAATCATCCTAACTTTTATATTGTTTTTTTCATAAGCTAATCTACATTGATAAGTATCATTAATGACCTCTTAAGCAGTTTAAAAAGAAGTTATTCATGAGCAACAACCATTACAAGAACTATCACAAGAACTATCAAGATCAGATAATGGGTAACTAATAACGCCTGTACTACAGGCTTTTGGCGAAAAAAGCGACGATGGGTCGCAACGATTAAACGGAGAGTTATAATGTTTAGCAGGCAAGCCAACATATCGAAAGATAGCTCTGGTCGCACGCGCATTACAACAGCAGCACGTGGGTACGCAGTACTTCGCGACCCATCTTTAAATAAGGGAACATCGTTTAGTCAGAGTGAGCGTGACGCACTTGGTCTTAACGGGCTGCTTCCCCCAATTATTACTACTGAACTTGAACCGCAACTCATCCGCGCTTATGCGGCCTATAGCGCGGCACCTACTGATCTCGCAAAACATATATATATGTGGGATCTCCATGATGACAACGTGACAATATTTTATGCTCTCCTTCAACGTCATATGATGGAAATGCTTCCCATCGTCTATGACCCTATCGTTGGTGAGGCAATTGAGAACTTTAGTGAGATCATGCACCGGCCACGTGGGATCTTCCTTTCAATCAATGAGCCAGAAAAAATCGAGGAGAAACTTGCGGCCTTCGGTGCAGGCGCGAATGACATTGATTTGCTTGTGGCATCTGATGCCGAGGAAATCCTTGGTATCGGTGATTGGGGGGCCAACGGCATCGATATTTCTATTGGTAAGTTGGCTGTTTACACTGCAGCTGCTGGCGTAGATCCGCACCGAGTGGTGCCGGTGATACTGGATGTAGGGACTGACAATGAGAAATTGTTGAATGCCCCCCAGTATGTTGGGTACCGCCATGGTCGTATACGAGGCAAGCAGTATGATGATTTTGTGGACGCCTATGCGGCCGCAGCGCATAAGTTGTTCCCTAAAGCAATGTTGCACTGGGAAGACTTCGGTTCCACCAATGCACGCCGCATTCTGGCGCGTCATCGAGATAAGCTGCCAACGTTCAATGATGACATGCAGGGTACGGGCGCAATCGTACTCGCAGGTCTACTAAACGCGGTAGAACGCACAGGAAACCCCTGGAATGAACAACGCGTTGTAGTCGTAGGGTCTGGTACAGCAGGGTGCGGCATTGCAGATCAGATTCGGGACCAAATGGTTCGCCACGGAGTATCTAAAGAAGAGGCGACTCGTAAAATTTGGTTGGTGGACCTTCCTGGCTTGCTTACTGACGACATGACGGACGGCCTACTTGATTTCCAGCGTCCATATGCGCGGCCCCTTGATGAAGTCACTAATTGGAAACGCACACCCTGTGAGCCAATTCCGGCCGACGAAAGTCGCTGGCCTGCAATGGAGGCTCTACGCGCAGCACGCGCTGCCGCTAGCGGAATTATCGACCTTGCGGCGGTAGTCTCCGAAGTGAAGCCAACTATCCTTATTGGAACGTCGACGACCCCAGGCCGATTTACCGAAAGCATCGTCCGTGACATGGCGTCCAATGCTGAGAGGCCCATCATCTTTCCGCTTTCTAATCCCACCTTACTGCATGAAGCAACTCCTGCTCATCTCATAGAGTGGACAGACGGCAAGGTACTTGTCGCCACCGGCGCTCCCTTCGATGACGTGCAGTACAAGGGTGTCAACTATGTCATTGGCCAGGCTAATAATGCAGCTCTCTATCCTGGGTTGGGCTTTGGCGCCATTGTTGGACGCGTGGCCAAGATTACGGATGAAATGATTTTTGCTGCCGCGCAAGCGGTCGCGGGCCAAGGTCCTGAAGATAAGCCCGGCGCTTCGCTTCTACCATCGAATGCAGAGCTGCGCACCACATCCAGTGCAGTCGCTGTGGAAGTAATTCGGGTTGCTCAGAGTCAAGGGCTGGTGCGCGCCAAGGATCTTTCGGACCCTGTGGAAGCCGTACGTGAGGCTCAGTGGTGGCCAGTCTATAACCCTGTGGAAGCTGATTAAAGTAGTGCGAACTGACAGTCTACCTTCACATAGGGGGCAGGCTGTCAGTTCATTGTCGCTGACGATATTTCAATGACGCCATCAGCGTCTCCCCCCATTCCAACGACAGCTACGCTTTTATATCTTTGTATACAGGATAATAAGCTATGACGACGAATAATCAAGCAGATGCCTTACGTGATCTCCCCATTGGCATTGAGGCCGACGGCACACGTTCTGAATTCGATTCTATGGGAAGTGTCGACGTGCCGGCGGATCGTTACTGGGGTGCCCAGACTCAGCGCTCGCTGATTCACTTTAATATTGGTGATGATTTAATGCCAAAAGAGGTATATCACGCCTATGGATACGTGAAAAAGGCATGCGCTATGGTAAATGCGGCGGCTGGTCGATTGTCTGACACTAAGCGCGACGCAATCATTCATGCCGCTGATGAGGCGATCACCGGTAAGCTCGACGCCCACTTCCCGCTGTATGTCTGGCAGACAGGATCTGGTACTCAGTCGAACATGAATGTTAATGAGGTACTTTCGAACCGGGCAATTCAGCTTCTTGGCGGTAGCATCGGTTCTCAGCAACCCGTTGCTCCAAACGACGACGTCAATATGGGCCAGTCGTCAAACGATACATTTCCTACCGCCATGCACATCGCCTCAGTATTCGCGATTGATGAGGTACTGTTGCCCCAAGTAACAAAGCTTGTGGAGACGATTGAGAGCAAAGCCAACCGCTGGATGGACGTAGTAAAAATTGGACGTACGCACCTGGAAGATGCTGTCCCTTTAACGGTTGGCCAGGAATGGCACGGTTGGGCCGGGCAGATTAGAGCAGCAATTGCTGACATTGAGGCCAGCCGCTCGGGGCTCTACGAGCTGGCTGTCGGTGGAACGGCCGTTGGCACTGGCCTGAATGCGCCTAAAGGCTTTGCCGTCGACGTTGCTGCAAAAATCGCCGAACTGACTTTCAAGCCTTTCATTACAGCACCTAACAAGTTCACCGCACAAGGCTCGTTGGATGCAATGGTCCGAGCACATGCAGCACTTCGTGGGCTTGCAGTAGCGTTAATGAAGATTGCCAACGACATGCGCTGGCTGGCTTCTGGACCGCGTTGCGGCTTCGCCGAACTCACCTTGCCGTCCAACGAACCTGGCTCTTCTATCATGCCTGGAAAGGTTAATCCAACCCAGTGCGAAGCAATCGTCATGATTGCTATCCAGGTAATGGGCAACGATACAGCTGTTTCCGTCGCTGGCAGCCAAGGCAACTTCGAACTTAACGCCATGCGGCCTGTGATCATCAATAACTTTTTGCATTCTGCCCGGATTATCGCCGATGGATGCGGTAGATTTTGTGAGTTTTCTGTGGAAGGCACGGAACTGAACGAGAAGAAAATCAAAGAATACGTCGCAGGAAGTGTGATGCTAGTAACGGCTCTATCGCCCGTGATCGGTTATCAAAATGCAGCGCACATAGCCGAAAAGGCAATCGCGGACGGCACAAGCCTGCGTGATGCTGCCTTGGCTTCAGGCAAGGTTAGTGCCGAACTCTTCGACAAGACTATTAAGCCGCTAGATATGGTTGGCAGTGGACTTGCAGGTGCCTAAGTGTCGGGTCCCGCGTGATTGACAACCCGTTTGGTAAATAACTCAGGTCGCTTGGCCTGCCACTCCTTCATCGCCGCGATCGGTGATTGATGATGCAGCGCCTTCTGCGGGATATGGTGATTGTACAGCCAACAGTACCGCTTTAGCGTCTGTTCCAGGTCCTCGCCTGAGGTATACCGTCGAGTGGCCAGCACGTCGCTGATGCGGCCGTTGAACCGTTCTACCACACCGTTCGTCTGCGGCCTTCCCGGCTTGATCAGGCGATGGTCGATACCATGGGCCTGGCACTCCTGGTCGAACGGGTGGCGGCCGCTAGGCTTACGTTCACCGGCCCTTGTGAAGCGATCCGTGAAGGACTTACCGTTGTCGGTCAGCACTGTCTGAATCTTGAAGGGGCTCTTCTCTTCCACTCGCTTCATGAACGCCCGTGCATCCTTCGCGGACTGGCTGTGTCTGACTTCCAGATACACCCAGCGCGTTGCCCGATCGATGGCCACGTACAGGTAGCGTTTCTGCTGCTCGTCAGGCATCTGGGGCAGGTGCTTGATGTCGATATGCACGTACCCGGGCTCGTAGTCCTTGAACGGCTTGTGCCGAGGTCTCGCGTCATCGCCGGCATCCTGCCGTGCCAGGTTCGCCAGCGTTGGCACCTCACGCCGCTTGAGCATGCGGTGCAAGCCGGAGCGTGACAACCGAGGATTCAGGAACTCACGTGCCACGACGAGGAGGTCATCCAGGCCGAGACGAAGGAATTCGCGGGCGGCGATCAGCACGTCTTCCTGCTCGGTAGTGAGCGTGGCCAGCAGGTTGTGGCGTGTATGCGGCCGGTCATGGACATCGTCGCGGTATCGCCAGCGGCGTATGGTCGAGTCGGATACGCCATACTGACGGGCCAACTCGCTATCCGTGATGCTGGCGGGTGCTGCCTGGATCTCGGCACGGATTTTCGGTGTCGTGGTCGCCTGCTTATGCAGCTTGATGTCCATGAACCTGCTCCCGGATGAATTGCTGTAGAAGCTCTCTGGCTGCCAGCAAAGGATAACTCCTATAGCTCATTTGATCATCCGGAACCCAACACCTAAGAAAAATAGCACACCACTTTATCTTTAAAGTTCAATGATAACGTTTCTAAAGCAGACATATCGAACCTGGAGTTTGATGCTCTGGCCGTACGGTTATATAGCGCGAAGGAGAGTGAGGAGTTCGTTTAATTTCTGAATAGCATCACCCGGCTGTTATCCACTTCAACTGTAACAATAACTACATTGACCAATACGTTGTAAGTAAATACAGGAGCAAAGCCATGACTGATAAAGACGTACCTCAGCCCATTCGCGGAACCCAGGGCGCTGACGACCCAGGCCCACGTAATGTTGTTCTGGATAAAATGAACCCAGATATCTTCCTGCCTCCAGAAACCGACAATGCCGGGATCCCGAACCTGAAGTTTCCGTTCGCCATGGCTCATAACCGTCTTGAAGACGGCGGCTGGGCGCGGGAAGTGACGCTGCGCGAGTGCCCGGCTTTGGAAGAACTCGCTATCGTTAATATGCGCCTTGGCCCTGGTGTTATTCGTGAGCTCCATTGGCATAAAGAAGCCGAATGGGCCTATGTAACGGAAGGCCGCGTGCGTTTCTACCTGGTTGACGAAAACCGTCAAACGCTGGTTGAAGATCTCGGGCCAGGTGATCTCTGGTTTGCCCCCGCAGGCGTTCCACATGCCATTCAGGGTCTTGAAGAAGGTACCGAATTCGTGCTGATCTTCAATGACGGTAACTTCTCCGAAAACGAGACACTGCTCGTCACAGAGCTCTTCGCACATATGCCGAAAGAGGTGCTGGCCAAGAACTTCGGTGTTCCGGAAAGTGCCTTCGACAACATCCCGCCGTCTGAAAAGTATATTTTCCGTCAGCCACAGCCAGCGCCCATTGAGCAGGTTCGCGAAGAGCTCGGCGCTGGTAACATGACAGGCAAATATGTGTTCCGGGGAGGCGATATTCCTGAAAACACATGGCAAGGCGGCGCGACCAAAATCATCGATTCGAAAAGTTTCGACGTCACGACCATGGCGATGTTGATGATTAAGCTTGAGCCCGGCGGCATGCGAGAAATTCACTGGCACCCGGATGCTGATGAAATTCAGTACTACCTGTCTGGCCAGGCGCGCATGACCGTGTTCAATGCTGTCAGCAATGCGCGTACTTTTAACTACGGCCCCGGCGACGTCGGCTATGTGCCGAAGAACCTGGCGCACTACATTGAGAATATCGGTGACGAGCCAGTGTATGTTCTCAACGTATTCAACAAGGGCGACTACCGCGATGTCTCACTGAATCAATGGCTGGCGCTGACACCCGCCAGCATTGTTCAAGGCCACCTGGACGTCGATGACACACTAATGAAGTCACTGCGCCGCGAGCGTTGCCCGGTAGTGAAGTAATACGGTTGGGCAGTCATTGAAAACCGCTAGCCAGCCTCTTTGAGGCTGGCTTTTCTCACACTCAAAAGTGTGCGTTAATCATCCATCAGATAAAACGCCCAAGGCCGACCGCTGAGCGCAGTTTATCCATGGTTATCGCGGCCTCCTCCCGAGCACGCTGAGCACCTTTTTGCAGCACCGCTTCAATATGGGCAGGGTCATCCATTAGCGCATTGTAGCGCTCGCGGGGTTCGCTCAGGTGCGCATTGATATACTCAAATACCTGATTTTTAGCATCGCCCCAGCCAATACCGGCGGCGTACTGTTCACGCAGAGCAGACGTTTCGCTTTCGGTCGCAAAGGCCGAGTATATCTGGAACAGAGTGCAGGTATCCGGGTCTTTCGGCTCGCCGGGCTCAAGCGAGTTGGTCTTGATTTTACGCACCAGCTTTTGAAGCTTTTTCTCGGGTGAGAACAGCGGAATCGTATTGTTATAGCTTTTGGACATTTTGCGCCCGTCCAGCCCTTTCAACACTTCCACCTTCTCATTCACCACCGCTTCGGGCAGCGTAAAGTACTGCCCTTTATAGAGGTGGTTGAACCGCCCGGCCATATCACGTGCCATTTCGATATGCTGAATCTGGTCGCGCCCTACCGGCACCTTTTTGGCGTTGAACATCAGGATATCGGCAGCCATCAATACCGGGTAGCCAAAAAGCCCCATGGTGATGCCCTTGTCCGCGTCCTGGTCGCCTGCTTCTTCGTTCTCAGCCACGGCGGCTTTGTAGGCGTGGGCGCGGTTCATCAGGCCCTTGGCACACACGCAGGAAAGCATCCACGAGAGTTCTTGAACTTCAATCAAATCAGACTGGCGGTAAAAAATGGCGTTGTCGGTATCCAGCCCAAGCGCCAGCCAGGTAGCGGCAATTTCCAGGCGCGACGCTTGCACGCGCTTTGGATCCTGACAGCTAATTAGCGCGTGGTAATCCGCCAAAAAATAGAACGACTGCACATTGGGGTCCTGACTTGCTTCAATCGCCGGTTTAATGGCCCCAATATAGTTGCCTAAGTGCGGGGTGCCTGTAGTTTTAATGCCGGTTAAGACACGGGTTTTAGCAGTTTGACTCATTGTGTTTAGGCTCTTGGGCAAATAGCTCTATCATAACGCGCGAATTTACGCGTGGCGAATGCCATCAGCGCAATCCTGCCAGCCGCCACGTTGCTTCTTCCGGGCTTTGCCTCACAAAAACAGCGTGCGTACTGGCAGACGCACCACCGCTTCTGGCCGTGATGGCAACGCGCTGATCCGCCAGCCGCTCAATATCAATGATGAGATCATCAAATAATCGCCTTTGGCCCTCGGCTTGCGCTATTGGCAATGCCTCAAGCAGTGCGTTGAGCGCTTGGCGTGGCAACAACGCCTGACTGTCATCGCTCTGCAACTGTCGCTTATCGCCGATATCGAAGCCTGGTGGGTACGTTAGTAAACGATTCAAGAAGGCATCCCGCGATGCTGCATACTGGCGGTCCGACAAGACAGCCAGCAGGCTCTCGTCCAGCATTTGGGCCTGAACGGCAACCCGAAAATTACCCGCCAAGCGCTCATCGACTAACGCCGTTCGCATACTCGCTACGCCCAGCAACAGCGCGGCAGAAAGAAGTGCCATAACGATCACCAGCGCTGCACCCTGCTGATGCTTCATGGGCTGCCCTCCGTGGCGGGAAGGGACGTGAGACGCGTGATAACGTGATCACGCTGCATTACATGCCATACAAACGGCGCTTGGCGTTCGCCCGCAAATTGGAGCGTTATCCGATAAAGCCCTGTTATACCATCGGCGTCTTTCTCAAACAGCCTAAGCGAGTCGCATGCGTGATTGCCTTTATAAAGTCCTTCTATCAAGGGCTGGCTGTTATGACGTAACGCACAGGTGGTCGCATCGACCAGCGAGTCATTGACCTCATACTGGCCTGCTTCGCCTTTACGAATGTCGCGGGTGAGCGATTGAACGGCAAACACAAGCGCTTCCTGCTCGCGACTGATGGCCTCGACGCGCTGAAAGGTCGTCACAGTAGTTAACAAAAGCTGGCCTGCACCCAAAATAATAATGGCGCCGATCACCATCGCGACCATCATTTCAACCAGCGTAAATCCTCCTTGGCGCTTATTGAGCATTAGGCGCCTCGCCAGCATAGCGCGCTTCAATAAAGGGCAAGGTAAACACGTAGTCAAAATGGTCAGCCGCTTGATTGGAAGGCCGTGCACGCATCGTAATGGAGACGGTCAATTGGCAGCCTCCGGATACAAAAGCGCTATCAACCGTGCCCGTTGCACCGTTAAGCGGTGCTTGTGAAGGCGTAAACCACTCGGCCTGCCAGTCACTCTCCAGCCCCGCCAGCGCGAGGTGTCGGCAGTTTTGTTTCGCCGCCAACTGCGCCCAGGCGCGCTCCTGTGCATCCAGAGCTGCCACACTTGCCACGGAGTATTGGTAGCCCGAAGCGGCACTTTGCAGCGACGTTAGCTGAATGGCGGCGATGCCGATCAGCCCAAACGCCAGCAAGGCCAAGGCAATTAACACCTCAACCAGAGTAACCCCCTCTTGGCGCCGCACTTACCAGCACGTCTCGGGCAAGCGTTCACCTTGACTACTGAGCGTTATGGCCTGGCCACAGCCATCTTTTCGCTCAGTCGACGCGCTTAGCACATAGCGACCGTCCTGGCGTTCAGAATAGGCAAGGCGATAATGCCCGCTTGGTGACAGGCGGGACATCTCACACTCCTGGTAGGTGTAGGTTCGGGCGTGACAGCGCTCTAGTTCAGCCGCCGCCTGCCTTAACCCCGCATGCGCATCCGTGCGCAGGGATGTTTGCAGGTAGCGGGTGTAGGCAGGGTAAGCCATGCCAGCGATAAGACCGAGAATGCCCATCACCACCACAAGCTCAAGAAGCGTAAAACCGCGCTGACGCTCTATCGAGTCGCCAGCGCGAAAAGGATAAGGATAAAGCGAAAACCTCACGTGATGCTCCTGCGTCAGCCACCGCATACGCAGTGCATCAACTGCTGACGATTACCTGCTCGCGCAGCTCTTTGGGCATGGAGAACGTAATGCTCTCTTCGCGGCCTTTTAGCTCTTCTGGCATGGAAGCACCCAATGACTGAAGCTTGCCAATTACGCCTTTCACCAGCACTTCCGGGGCACTGGCACCCGCCGTTACGCCGATGCGGCCGACGTTTTCAAGCCACGTTGACTCAATCTGGTCGGCATTATCTATCAGGTACGCCGGTGTTCCCATACGCTCGGAAAGCTCGCGCAGGCGGTTAGAGTTGGAACTATTGGGGCTGCCCACTACAAGCACTAAGTCACTGTCCGCGGCCAGTTCACGCACCGCATCCTGGCGGTTTTGTGTGGCGTAACAAATATCATCTTTACGCGGCCCACTGATCTCGGGAAACCTCTCGCGCAGTGCGTCAATCACTTTGGCCGTGTCATCCATCGACAGCGTTGTTTGGGTCACAAAGGCAAGGCTGGAAGGATCCTTGACCTCCAGGCTGGCAACGTCCTGCTCATCTTCGACTAGATAGATGCGACCGCCATGCGCCGTGTCATAGCGCCCCATGGTGCCTTCTACTTCGGGATGGCCTGCATGCCCAATCAGCACGCACTCGTGCCCCCGCTTGGCGTAGCGCAAGACTTCCAAATGCACCTTGGTGACCAGCGGGCAAGTGGCATCAAACACTTTCAGCCCACGCCGGTCAGCATCGGACTGTACGGCTTGAGACACGCCATGCGCAGAGAAAATGACGATCACGTCATCCGGCACTTCGTCGAGCTCTTCCACGAAGACAGCCCCACGCTCGCGCAGCGTTTCCACCACAAAGCGGTTGTGGACAACTTCATGGCGCACATAGATAGGCGGCCCGAACACATCCAGTGCACGGTTGACGATGTCTATAGCGCGATCCACGCCGGCACAAAAACCACGCGGATTGGCCAATTTGATCTGTATGGGCTGTGCTTGCGTCGATTGCATAGTAGTGCCTTGATGCGTTACCGCACCGTTTAGTGAATAAGAACCCGGCTAATGCTAAAGCCAATGCTAAAGACTAGTGCGTTGTAACCGGTTTTACATCCAGTACGTCAACCTCAAAGGTTAACGTGCGTCCCGCCAGCGGATGATTAAAATCCACCTCGACGCGGTCGCCTTCAATGGTTTTGACCACACCAGGCAATTCCGTTCCCGCTTTATCGGCAAACGACATCACCATACCAATTTCAGGCGTTTCATCGCCAAAATCAGCGCGCTTTAACGTCTGGATATTTTGCGGATTGTGCTGCCCAAAGGCATGCTCGGGAGAGACCTGAAAAGTACCTGTCTCGCCCGTTGTCATGCCTTTAATCGGGTGCTCAAAGCCGGGTGGCAAATTGCCGTCACCGTACTGAAAGGTGGCCGGTGCCTTCTCTTTGGTAGAGTCCACTACCGTGCCATCTTCAAGTTTCAGGGTGAAGTGCAGGGTCACTTCCATCCCCTCATCAATCAGGTAATCACTCATTACACTGCTCGCTATGTGGTAAGGCCCTGGCATACTGCCACCAGGGCCTGATTAATGCTAACCGAGTTAGAGGTCGCGGGTTACTTCGTTGAGTGGGCTTTTTTGCGCCGCCGGTCACCCATCACTGACTCCCAAATCAACCCAATGGCCCCCAGAGTAATCCCGATGTCTGCCACGTTAAAGGCGGGATAGTACCAACCGGCCACATGAAACGATAAAAAATCGACCACGTAGCCATGCACCAGGCGGTCATAGAGGTTCCCAAGCGCCCCACCGATAATCAGCGGAAGCGAAATGGCCAGCAGCTTTTCATCGGCTCTAACACGGGAAAGCCAGATGGTTAAGCCCACGCTTGCGCCAATCGCGATGACCGCAAAAAACCAGCGCTGCCAACCAGGGTGAGAAGCCAAAAAGCTAAAGGCCGCCCCCGTGTTATGCATTAAGGTGAAGTTAAAAAACGGCAGCACTTCTACCGGCTGCAGATACCCCAGCTGGCTGCTGGCAATCGCCTTGGTGGCCAAATCCAGCACAATCACGGCAACGGCCAACCACAGCCAGCGCAGCGGCTGGCGCATGGGCGGCCGCGCGTTGGACGAGACCGACTCAGGCATAGTGACGCACCTCACCCGGGCCATCCGGCAGGTTAAGAATCGAACGCTTGCACAGCGTGGGATGCTCAGGATGCGTGCCTACGTCAGGGCGGCGCTCCCAGCTACGTTCGCACTTCTCAAACGCACTGACGACCACCGCTACTTTGAGCCCTTCTAGCTCGCTATAGGCAGATGCCTCGGCATCCGCTAGCGGCTTGAGGGTCGCTTCCGAGGTAATCAGCACAAAGCGTAACTCGTCGCCCAGTTGTGACAGCAACACATTGAGTTCGTCGCTGACGTAAAGGGTGACTTCGCTGTCCAGCGAGCCTTTGATGGCTCCTTCGCTACGCGCTTCTTCCAAGCGCTTATTCACCGCCTGCTTGACCTCTAGCACTGCTTCCCAGTATTCACGCCCCATCTCGGCGTCAGCATCAAGGGGCTTCAGGTCGGTATAGTAGGTTTCCAGCAGCACGCTGTCGCCACGTTTGCCCGGGATATGCTCGTAAATCTCCTCAGCGGTGAAGGAGAGAATCGGAGCGACCCAACGCGAAAGCGCCTCGATAACATGATAGAGCGCGCTCTGACAGCTGCGGCGTGCCAGCGAATCAGCCTGCGTGGTGTACTGGCGATCCTTGATGATATCCAGATAGAAACCACCCAGGTCGCGCGCGCAGAACGTATGCACCTGCTGATACACATCCAGGAAGCGGTACTCTTCATACGCTTTCTGAATGCGCTCCTGGAGCTGCAGTGCGCGGTCAACGACCCAACGATCCAGAGCGATCATATCCTCAAAAGCCACCATATCGCGCGCCGGGTCAAAGCCGGTCAGGTTGGCCAAAAGAAAGCGCGACGTGTTGCGAATACGCCGATACACGTCCGCTGTACGCTTGAGGATCTCATCCGACACGGCCATTTCATTGGAGTAATCCGTCGAGGCCACCCAGAGACGTAGAATGTCGGCACCTAGCTTGTCCATCACCGACTGCGGCGCGATGACATTACCCAACGACTTGGACTGCTTACGGCCTTGCGAATCGACGGTAAAGCCGTGGGTCAATAGCTGACGATACGGCGCGTGACCGTCAATTGCTGAACCGGTCAGTAGCGACGAGTGGAACCAGCCGCGGTGCTGGTCAGAGCCTTCCAGATACAAATCAGCTCGCGGGCCGCTTTCATGGCCATGTGGATGCGAACCACGCAGCACATGGCGGTGCGTGGTGCCGGAGTCAAACCAGACATCCAGCGTATCAGTCGTCTTGTCGTATTCGGCGGCTTCCGCGCCCAGCAGCTCAGCAGCGTCGAGGCTAAACCAGGCATCAATGCCTTGCTCCTGCACGCGTTTAGCGACTTCTTCCATCAGCTCAATGGTGCGCGGATGCAGCTCGCCGGTTTGCTTATGCAGGAAGAACGGAATCGGCACACCCCAGTTACGCTGACGCGAGATGCACCAATCCGGGCGGTTAGCGATCATGCTGTGCAGACGCGCCTGCCCCCAGGCGGGCGTGAACTGGGTCGCCTCGATGCCTTCCAGCGCACGTTCACGCAGGGTTTTACCGTCTTTCCCCTGAATATCCATGCCCACAAACCACTGGGCTGTCGCGCGGTAGATGACCGGCGTTTTATGGCGCCAGCAGTGCATGTAGCTGTGCACGATGGGCTTATGCGCCATCAGCGCACCCACTTCGTCAAGCTTGGCGACGATGTTGGGGTTGGCTTTCCAGATCATCTGGCCGCCAAAGAACGGCAGGTCATCAACGTACACGCCGTTGCCCTGTACCGGGTTCAGCATGTCGTCAAAGCTCATGTCGTGGGCGCGGCAGGTATTAAAGTCATCCAGGCCGTAAGAAGGCGCGGAGTGAACGATACCGGTGCTGCCCACTTCTGACTCGACGTAATCGGCCAGGTAAACTGGCGACAGGCGATCATAGAACGGGTGGCGGAAGTTGATCAGGTCTAGCTTTTCACCGCGAGTGGTAGCGATGACCTCGCCTTGTAAACCAAAGCGTTCAAGGCAGCTTTCGACCAGTTCTTCGGCTAGCAGCAGCAGGCGCTCGCCGGTATCGACCAACGCGTAGGTAAATTCGGGGTGAACGTTCAGCGCCTGGTTGGCAGGGATCGTCCAGGGCGTGGTGGTCCAGATCACCACCGCCGCCGGTTTGGGCAGCTCGCTCAGGCCAAACGCAGCGGCCAGCTTATCGGCATCTTCCACCGGGAAGGCGACATCAATCGCGTCGGACTTTTTGTCTTGATACTCGACTTCCGCTTCAGCCAAAGCTGAACCGCAGTCAAAGCACCAGTTAACCGGCTTCAGGCCCTTAAAGACGTAGCCCGCTTCGACCATATCGGCCAGTGCGCGAATCTCGCCTGCTTCATTGGCGTAGTCCATGGTGCGGTAGGGATGATTCCAATCGCCGATAATTCCCAAGCGCACAAAATCAGCCAGCTGTGTTTCAACCTGAGCGCCCGCGTACTCACGGCATAGCTCACGCGCTTTTGCAGGCGCCAGGTGCTTACCGTGCGTGGTTTCTACCTTGTGCTCAATGGGCAGGCCATGGCAGTCCCAGCCCGGCACGTAAGGCGCATCAAAGCCCGCCAGGTTTTTCGATTTAACGATAATATCTTTTAAAATTTTATTAACGGCGTGACCAATATGGATACTGCCGTTGGCGTAGGGAGGGCCATCATGCAGTACAAACAGCGGTGCGCCAGCACGCGCTTCGCGCAGGCGCTGGTACAGGTTCATATCTTGCCAGCGTGAAACGCGTCCCGGCTCCTGCTTGGGCAACATACCACGCATAGGAAAGTCGGTTTCAGGCAAGTTTAGCGTGTGCTTATAGTCCATGGTTCGGTCAGCCGTTGTTAGCATCGGCAGCGTCATCCGCCGAAGAAGGATCAGAAGAAATTGTCTTGGAAACCTGGGGCTTGGAAGCCTGAGCCTTGGAGGCCATAGCCTCACGCCCAAGCGGGGCCGAGGCTAGCGGCAGCGCGTTATGACAGTCAGTGACGGCCGTCGCAAAGTAGCGATGTGCCTGGCTCTGATCGCGCTCAATTTGCGCTTTTAGCGCATCAAAGTTGTCGAATTTCACTTCCCCACGAAGCCGCGCACAGGGAAATACCGTCATGCGTTTGTCGTAGAGGTCACCGTCAAAGTCAAACAGGTTGACTTCCAGTGTGGGCCGCCTGGAGCCAACCGTCGGCCGAAAGCCAACGTTAGCAATTCCGTGGTAGCGTTGGCCGTTTTCAAGCGTCACCCCAACGGCATAGACACCGCGCAACGTTAAGGGCTGAGGCAGCAGGGGCAGGTTCGCCGTGGGCACACCAATGGTGCGGCCAAGCTGCTGGTCACGTACCACACGCCCATCCAGCGAATACGCCCGCCCTAACAGATTGGCCGCTGCGGCAAAGTTACCGCTGGCAAGCAAGGTACGCACACGTGAGCTTGAAACCCGCTCGTTCTCAACCGTAAAGGTGCGGGTATGTTCAACCCCAAAGCCCTGCTCTTCGCCCACCGCTGCCAGCAGCGTAAAGTCACCCTGGCGGTCACAGCCAAAACGGAAGTCATCACCAACGACCAGATGTTTAACACCCAGCCCTTCGATCAGCACCTGATCAATAAATTCGCGCCCGGTCAGGCTTCTAAGGGCATTATTAAACGGCAGGCACAGCACCTGTTCAGCGCCGTACTGACCCAACAGACGCACCTTTTCACGCAAGCGCGTTAGCCGTGGGGGTGCCTGGTCACCGGCAAAATACTCACGCGGCTGGGGCTCAAACACGACCACGGTTAGCGGCACGTTTAGGCGCGCAGCGTGCTCGCGGCACTGCTGCAAAATTGCCTGATGGCCACGATGCACACCGTCAAAATTTCCAATGGTAGCGACGCAGCCACGCTGTGCCGCTACCAGATTGTGCAGTCCTCGAATGACGCGCATGGCACCTCAGCCGTTAATAATTTGCCGCTCCCAAACCTTGTTGGGTTTGGGTGAAGCTTAAAAAGCTCTGATTATAGCGAACCTGCCGTGATATATGTCTAACTCTCTGCCGATTCAACGTGACTTTTAAGCGTTCGGCCACGCATTGCCGCTGTAGGGTTTAGCTCTGCATTTTAAAATGCCGTGGCCGCAGGCCCAGCGCGGTAAGCCAGACAACATAAATCCCGCCCCCTAAACCTACCAGCCCGGCCACCCAGGCAACACGCTGCCACAGGCTAAACGCAAGCCACGCGTGCCACTCTGGCGACACCATATAAAGCGCAGTACACATCAAACCGCTACCGCCCAATAGTTGCACCGCGTACCGACCCCAGCCCGGCTGGAAAACCAGCACGCCCTGCCTGTACAGCAATACTCCCAGCATACCCGCGTTCATAAATGCCGACAGCGCCGTGGCGAGCGCCAACCCGGCATGGGCAAGCGGCCAAACCAACATCAGGTTGAACACCATATTAGCGACCATGGCGATAATACCCACCTTCACTGGCGTTTTGGTGTCCTGGCGGGCAAAAAAACCAGGCGCCAATACCTTAATCAGCATAAAGGCGACCAGGCCAAAGGCATAGGCACGCAGGCTCATCGCGGCCATCTGAATATCGTGGTCGGTCATTGCGCCATAGTGAAATAGCGTGATCAATAGCGGCTCGGCCAATACCGCCAACGCCAGTGCGGCAGGCAGGCCCACCAAAAGCACTAACCGGATCGCCCAGTCGAGCATGGCGGCAAAATGCGCCTTTGACTGTTCAGCGTGGCGCTTGGAAAGTGCGGGTAATATCACCGTTGCTATCGCCACACCAAAGACGCCGAGCGGCAGCTCTACCAAGCGGTCAGAGTAGTAAAGCCAGGAGACACTGCCCGCCACCAGCAGTGACGCCAACACCGTATCCAGCAGCAGGTTAATTTGCGAGACCGAGACCCCAAACAGCGCCGGGCCCATCAGCTTTAAAATGCGCTTAACGCCTTCATGAGCGAAGTTCGGCCAAGGCGTGGGCATCAGGCCCAAACGCATTAAAAACGGCACCTGAAAAATCAGCTGGGCAGCACCTGCAATCAGCACGCCCCAGGCCAGCGCCATGGCGGGCTCATCCATTAACGGCATTAAAAAGAGCGCGGCGCCAATGAGTGACAGGTTGAGCAAAACCGGCGTAAAGGCGGGCACTGCAAAACGGTTCCAGGTATTTAGCACGCTGCCAGAAAAAGCCGTGAGAGAGATCAGCAGCAAATACGGAAACGTGAGGCGCAGCATATCGGCGGTCAAGGCATGCTTGGCGGGGTCACTGCCAAAACCGGGCGCAAACACCCAGATAAGCCAGGGCGCGCACAGCATCGCAAGCGCGGTAATCAAAGCCAGCAACGCGGTTAAACTACCGGCTACGGCGTTGAGTAGCTCGCGAATTTCCTGCTTACTGCGCTGGGTCGAGTACTCGGAAAGCACCGGCACAAAGGCCTGGTTAAAGGCACCTTCAGCAAACAGGCGCCGCAAAAAATTAGGGATTTTAAAAGCGACAAAAAAGGCATCCGCACCATTCCCGGCGCCCAAAAGCGTCGCCACCACCACATCACGGATCAGGCCCATCACGCGAGAAAGCATGGTCATGGAGCTAACCACCAGCCCCGAGCGCATTAGCCCACGGCGTGGCGGCGCGCCAGGCGCGGCGGAAGTTTCATTCGGCGGCGTGTTTGAGGTCATTTTTGGATCCATAGGCGCGGATGGCCAATACCCATCATAGAGTCATTAGATAAAACCATCAGACACAAAAAAACCGGCCGTAGCCGGTTTTTTTATGGCGCCTGCCGGCTTACGCCGCCAGTGCCTTAATACGCTTGTTCAAACGGCTTTTCAGGCGCGCTGCTTTCTTCTTGGACAGCACGTCTTTATCAGCAATACGGTCAACGACCGGCTGCATTACCTTGAACTCTTCCATCGCCTTGCCGTGGTCGCCGGTGTTGATCGCTTTGATCACACGCTTGATATAGGTGCGGACCATGCTGCGCTGGCTGGCTTTCAGGACGCGACGAGTCTCGGCCTGGCGGGCGCGCTTGCGTGCTTGCTTGCTGTTCGCCACAGGTATCTCCTTGGAGAATAAAGGTTGCCGCAAATTCGGCAACGGATTAACTATGTGTTCGCCACGCTCATGTTCACTCTAAAAGCTGCCCATAACGCGACTTTCCTTAACAACCAATTGATTCGACAAGCCTTTAAGCTCTGTCAAATAGTGTGACCGGCAGTCAAATTGCCTGCCCGCCCACGGGTCTTGTCTGAGAGGATGGCGTAGTCTATCACGCACTATTCTTGCTTGCCACACGTTGTCAATGTTTTATTGCATCAGCCGGCCAACCGAATGGTTTACAAGGCGCTCTCAAAAGAAGCGACATGGACTTTGCCCAGCATCTTCTACATTATTGCTATTAAATATAAAAAACCGGTGTTTGCAGCGGCGTTCTTTGGCGGCCGATCCGCTAGCTTGTTTATCTCTGAGGCCTGCGTTAGCCGCACGGCCCCCGTGGCTACTAATGGAGGCCCTATGGCGTTCAGGGATAGTCAGACTCTCGAACAACTTCACTATTAAAGACGGACTCACTATGTCGGATTTTTCTCTTTGGTTTGCCGCTCATATGCTGGCCTACGTCGCCCTGGTGATCCGCGTGCTGACGGTAGAGGGCAAAGAGCCCGCCTCCCGAGCCGCATGGATATTGATTCTCTCGTTTCTACCTGGTTTAGGCATCATAGCTTACCTGCTACTTGGCGAACCCTGGATATCGCGCCGGTCACGACGCAAAGCAATTGGCACCGTCACACGGTTGGTAAAAGCCTATAACATAGGGAAAACATCGGCTCTGGAGCATGTACCAGACCGTTTTCGGCCCGCCTTTCGCGCCTGTGAGCATCTGGCGCATAGCGGCGTCACTAACCACAACACCGCCATGTTAACCGCCGACTCCAATGCAGCGATCGACGCGATGGTGGAAGATTTCGATGCCGCCAAGGAGAGCATTCATATCTCCTTTTATATTTGGCTTACTGACAACAACGGGCTCAAGATTGTAGAGGCCGTTAAGCGCGCGGCTGAACGTGGCGTGACATGCCGCATCATTGTGGACGGTATTGGTTCGCGAGCACTTACCCGTTCAGAGCACTGGGCCGCAATGAAAGCCGCCGGTGTTCAACTGTGCGTATCGCTGAAGGTCTCTTTTGGGCTTGACGCACTGCTTGGAAACCGCGCAGACCTTAGAAACCATCGCAAGATCGTCGTGGTGGATAACCGCCTAACCTACTGCGGAAGCCAGAACTGCGCCGACCCCGAGTTTCGTGTCAAGGCGAAGTATGCGCCGTGGGTAGATATCATGCTGCGTTTCGAGGGGCCAGTAGTGATGCAAAACCAGTTGCTGTTTGCGGCCAACTGGTTGATCGAATCCAACGAGCACCTTGATGTTGCCTGGGAAGTACCGCCATCCTGCACAGAAACCAGCACGGAAGCCATGAACAGCGCCAGCGCGGCTATTGCCTTTGGCACCGGGCCGCTGTCACCTAAAGGCGCCATGTCGGATGTGTTCGCCAGCCTTCTACACTGCGCCCAGCATGAAGTCGTGATTTCGAACCCCTACTTTGTTCCGGACGCCTCGTTGCTTTCGGCGCTGATTGGCTGCGCCAGGCGCGGCGTTCAAACCACGCTCATCCTGCCCCAGCGCAACGACTCCTTTGTGGTAGGCGCCATCAGCAAAGCCTATTACGCGCAGCTTGTTGCCGCTGGCGTGAAGATATTCGAATTTCGTGGTGGCCTTTTACATGCAAAAACACTGGTGGTGGATGAAGCAGTGGCGCTAGTCGGCTCGGCGAACATGGACCGGCGCAGCCTTGAACTTAATTTCGAGAATAATATTCTACTGCACTCCCCCGACGTAGCGAAAAGCATTAGAGAACGCCAAAACGCGTGGCTTTCCGATGCCAATGAAGTGGTCCCCGACCAGGTCATTCATCGCTCGTTGTTACGCCGCATCGGCGATAACGTTGCCACCATTTTCAGCCCAGTGATGTAATCATGAAAGATAGCGGCTACCACTAATAGCAGCACGCTTTAAGGCAGCGGCTGGCCTGTTGGGGCAAGGATTTTGCGCAGAAAATGCTGCGTGCGCGGGTCCTTGGGGGCGGTGAACAGCTCCTCGGGCGGTGCTTGTTCAATAATTTGCCCTTCATCCATAAATATCACGCGATCCGCTACGTCACGCGCAAACTGCATCTCGTGGGTAACGATAATCATGGTTTGCTGCTCGGCGGCAAGTTGCTTCATCAGGCTCAGCACTTCCTCCACCCATTGCGGGTCCAGCGATGACGTGGGCTCATCAAACAGAATGACATCGGCGTTCGCGGCCATGGCGCGGCCAATGCCGATACGCTGCTGCTGCCCGCCAGAAAGCGCTGCCGGGTAAGCATCGGCTTTATCTGAAAGCCCGATCCGCTCAAGAATTTCTCGGGCGCGGGCATGGGCCTTTTCCCTGGGAATTTTATCAACGACGATCATGCCCTCGCTGATGTTCTCAAGCGCCGTTTTGTTGGCAAACAAACCATAGTTTTGAAAGACAAATGCGGTACGCCGACGCAGCTTTAAAATATCGGCACGGCTCGCCTGCTGCGCATCCACGCGCACATCGCCGACGGTAATACGCCCAGACTCAGGTCGCTCTAAAAAGTTAATGCAGCGTAATAGCGTTGACTTACCCGTGCCTGAAGGGCCAATGATGACAATAATCTCGCCCCGCTCAAGCGACAAATCAATGTCGGTGAATACATCTTGTTTACCAAAGCGCTTGGTAACGGCCTCAAGCGAGATCATCGTTGGTACGCCTTATTCAGGTAAATTTCCAGGCGACGCTGCCCCCAGGAGAGAATTTCCACTATGACCCAGTAAATCATCGCCGCGAGTAAAAAAGCCTCCAGATAGAGAAAGCTACTGGCGGCCTCTTTTTGTGTGGCCCCCATCAGCTCCGTAACACCTAGCGTAAAGGCCAGCGACGTCGCCTTGATGATATCAATGAAGTAGTTCATCAACGTGGGCGTCGCCACACGGGTCGCCTGAGGGAGAATAATACGCCGCATTAGCTGCGACTGCGTCATGCCGATAGAGAGCGCTGCTTCTGTCTGGCTGCGGTCAATCCCCACAATGGCCGCCCGAATAGACTCAGCCATATAAGCGGAAAAGTGCAGCGTCAGGCCCATTACAGCAGCGGTTATGCCGTTAATCGACACCAACGCCTCCACCAGTTGGGGCAGTCCGTAATAGAACAGAAAAAGCTGAACCAACAGCGGTGTGCCGCGGAAAAACGAGATAAACAGCAGCGAAAAGCCGTTCAACACCGGCACACGGGTCACGCGAATCACGGCCAGAAGACAGGCAAGCACCAGCGCCAGCAGCATGGCGAGGGTCGCCATTTCAAGCGTGAGCGGCACATAGCTTAAAAGGACCGGTAACAGCCCCCACATATAATCCAGGTTTAGCATGTCAGCATCGCTTATAAGCAAAACGGCCGTGGATTACCCACGGCCGCGTTCAATACAGGCTTCCGTTTACAGCGTAGCGGTTATTCCGGCTGCTGCGTGATATCGGTATCAAACCATTTTTCGGAAATTTCACGCAGCGTGCCGTTATCGCGAAGCTCAGTTAACGCTTCATCCACACGGTCGCGCTGGGCATTGCCTGCCTCGTTGTCACGAAACGGCAGCGCATTCTCGATAACGGTGAAGGGTTGGCCCGCCAGTTCCAACGGCAAACCGCGCTCCTTAATCACCTGAGTCGCACTAACGCGGTCCATGATAAAGGCATTGGTGCGCCCCAATGCTACGTCCTGCTCTACGTTGGATTCGTAGGTGCGGATATCAATGTCGTCGGCGTTCGGCAGCTCGCGTAACAACTGCTCGTAGTTGGAACCCAGGTTAACCGCAACCGATTTACCGGAAAGATCCTCAACGCCGTTAATAGCATCATTACCCTTCCGGACAACGACCTGCGCACCGTCATACACATAGGGCGCCGTAAACACATATTTAGCTTCACGCTCCGGCGTTATCGTTATCTGGTTGGCAATAGTGTCGATGCGCCCAGAATCCAACATGCCTGCTAGTCCCGAAAAACTCGCCGTTACAAACTCGACATCATCACCGGTGACCTCCCCCACCGCGTTCATGACATCGACCTCAAAGCCCTTGAGTTCGTCGCGCTCCACAAAGGTAAACGGGAAATAGCCGCCCGACATGCCCACTCGCAGCGTATCTGCCTGGGCCTGAACCGCAGCAAAACCACCTGCCACACTGAAGGTAAGCGCGGCGACTAACGTGTTTAAACGACGTGATCGAGTCATCAGAAGCATCCTCATCGGCAAAGATCATTTGCCTGTTGCAGAGTGTAGGCGTGGCAGGCGTAAAGACAGCGTAGCCGTTACATGCACATCATAAACACAAAAAAGAATATTAAAAATAGTTTTTATTCATTAAGGTTATTAGAGTCCAGCAAGCGAAACCACTCTGCGCTACGTGTTTGATAGCAGGCACTAATAGAAAGGTAGCTACAAATTACCACCACGCTTAATAGTGCAGTCATAACGGGCATTAACCGCCAGTAATATCCCTGAAGGTTTTACGCGAAGCTGGCTGGCGCCACTCACGATATGATCAGCGTCGAAAAACGCCTCTTCGGCGGGCATGCTGCCCGGCGGATAAGCGCACGGGATCAGGCCGGTCAAAGCAACTCGGGCCCACGCACGTGGCTAACTTCATCCCCATGATCTAGCTGATTAGCAGCCCGGTGGGCCGCCTGTTAGATCAGGCCAAATCCACATGAAGACGAAGAAACTTTATCATCACCGCACTTGATCTAGTACACCCAAGAATGTGCTTAGGGGTAGCAATGCAAAACGGGGTGCCATTAGGCACCCCGGTGGCGATTTTTCTGAAAGCGGTATGACTCAAGGAATAATACGTTCTGCGCGCAGGCGGGTGAACAGATCAAAAAACGCGCCACGGGTTTCGCGGAAGTGGTCAAAGCCGAAATCGCGTGACTTGGTCACATCGTTAACGCACTCAAGCTCACGACCAAGGTCGGCATCAGAGTGCCACCAGGAAGCTAGCTTGGTCACATCGGCTTCAACAAGGTCATGCTTTTCAGCAATGTCGGCCCAGATTGGCGCGCTATCGGCCATTTGTGTTTCCAGCGGCAGCGGCGTTTCCGAGCAATCGGTCACCTCCAGTTCGAAGAACTCGCCTATTTCACGCCACATCCGGCGCCAGCGGAAAACGTCACCGTTAACGGTGTTGAACGCTTCGTTGTGCGCCCCCGGGGTAGTGGCCGCCCACTCCAGTTGACGCGCTAGCACCAGCGCATCGGTCAGGTCGGTCAGTGAATTCCACTGAGTCTGCGAGCCTGGAAAGGTAAACGGCTTGCCGGTTGCTTTGCAGATAGACGCGTAAACCGCCAGCGTCACGCCCATGTTCATGGCGTTACCCAAGGCATAGCCGATCACGGTATGTGGGCGGTGCACGTTCCAGTTGAAGCCGTCACGTTCGGCGGTGGCGAACAGGGTGTCTTCAAGGGCGTAGTAGAAGTTCTCACCCGGTACGCGCGGCGCGGATTCGCGAAATGGCGTTTCGGTCTTGCCGCTGCCGTAGCTCTCAAAAGACCCCAGGTACTGCTTGGTGCCAGTTACCAGCGAGACATGCTTAATTTTCGCGCCCTGCAAGGCATCCAGCAGGTTCTGCATCATCGCGCTGTTGGCCTCGACATTGGCCTTTTCGCTATCGCGCTTGATCCAGGTGCAGTAGAACACGTGCGTGATGGGTAAATCGGCCAGAGCTTTCTCGGTCGCTTCGCGATCCAACAGATCAACGGCAACAGGGATAACACCGGTCTGGGTAGTGGCGCGGCGTGATAAACCATAAACAGTCCAGCCGCTGGCATTAAGATAGCTTGCCAGGTTACCGCCAGTGATTCCTGTCGCGCCTACGACAAGCGCGTTGCCTTTACGCATTATTGACTCCTTATCCAAATGAGATAACTCGCATCAATCCAGCAAGTGTTGACAAAGTGAGTTCTAAAATCGACGAACGCTGGGCTCGTATCGGTTGAGGCTTATTCTGGACAGCAGCCAAAGTTGCTACAATTGGAAAAACCGCAAATCTTTATTGCTGTAGGCGCAACTCAATGGATCTCAATGCATTACGCGTTTTCGAGCGCGTTGCCGCGACCGGCAGCTTTACCGCCACGGCTCGTCATTTTCATCGCGCGGTGTCGTCTATCTCGCGCCAAATTGCGTCCCTGGAAGAAGCGTTGGGTCAGCAACTGCTCTATCGGCACACGCGGGCAGTGACGCTGACCGAAGCCGGTGAGCGCTACTATCAAGACGTGCGAGGCATCCTTGAACAGCTCGACCTGGCGACCGAAGCGCTGACAGCGCCAAATGCTGAGCCTTCCGGTGTGCTGCGCTTAAACGCGCCGGTCGCCTTTGGTCAGCGTCAAATCATGCCTATTCTGCATCGCTTTCAGCGGCGCTACCCGGCGGTCAACGTCGAGTTAATGCTGACCGATCAACTCACTGACCCAGTACGCGAGGGCATTGATATCACCTTTCGCGTAGGTGAGCTTGCTGACACTACGCTGGTGGCACGCCGCTTGGCCCCGATGAATTACGTGGTGGCCGCCGCGCCGAGCTATTTGCACAATGCAGGCACGCCGAATACGCCTGATGACCTGGCTCAGCACAGCTGCCTACTTTACCAGGGTGAAATGGGTCGCCAGCGCTGGTACTTCCACCACCCCGAACAGCGCCAACCGCTGACCTGCAAGGTGGATGGCCCGCTTTGTAGCAATGATGCCGAAAGCCTGGTACAAGCAGCGCTCATGGGGCACGGGCTTGTCATGTTTCCGACTTGGCTAATCGCCGATGAATTGGCCTCGGGAAAACTGCTACCCGTGCTTGAAGCGTGGCGCTGCGAGGTGGCCCCCGGCAGGCGCGATATTCATGTACTGTACGCACAGCGTCGCCTGCATACGCGAAAGGTAAGCGCCTTTTTGGATCATCTGTTTGACATGGTGGGTCCAGCTCCCGCGTGGGATAACTGGCGCGAAAGACGCCTGCCCGATGAACGTACTTAGTGGCAACACTTAGCGAACGTACGTATCGAAAGCGCTTAGCGAATGCACGTAGCGTTGAACCACGCGATTTTCACACCTTCTTGATGAATAGCTAATTTAGTCGTTTATCTATATAACTACGCCCACTCTCTTATACGAGTTCCTTTTGATGTTTCACTTCATCGTTGCCATACCCTGCCTGATGGTTATTGTCCGTTTTCTGGCACCGCTGCGTTGGCCGTTATGGGTCAAGATTGCCCTTAGCGCGTTACTGCTGCTCGTGTCACAGCATCACCTGCTGACGTTTTTGGCCTTTGGCAGCATGTTTTCCCCCGAGGTACCCAGAAGTATGGTGCTGATGATCAACTGGCTGTTCGGCACCGTTCTTTTCCTGGCGCTGTTACAACTCATCGTTGATGCGGTAACACTTCTTTTAATGGCAGCAAAAAGGCGGCGACTTAAAATCCCAGCCTCGTTACGTTATGCGATCGGGATCATCGCGCTGGCAATCGCAGCCTTTGGGGTCAACCAGGCAGTACGCGTACCGCCCATGAAGGAGGTTGAAGTAACCATTACAGGGCTGCCCACGCAGTTTGACGGGTATCAAATTATTCATTTAACCGACCTGCATATCAGCCGGTTATTTGAGGCGCCATGGGTTAAAGCAGTGGTCACCAAAACCAACGCCTTGGCACCTGATTTAATCGTGATTACCGGCGACCTGATCGACGGCGACCTTGAAACCCGACGGATGGATGTAGCACCGCTTCAAGCGCTTTCGGCGCCGGATGGCGTTTATGCAAGCCCCGGCAACCATGAATATTACTTTGGGTACGAGCAGTGGATGGCACATTACCAATCACTTGGTATGCAGACGCTGGCCAATCAACATGCTGTGATCACACGAGACGACGCCCACCTGGTACTTGCTGGCATCACCGATTTAAGGGCGCCGCGCACCGGCTGGCCTGCACCGGATGTAGACGAAGCAATCGCAGGCGCCCCCGCTAGCGCGCCGATTATCCTGCTCGACCACCAGCCTTTTGATGCCGCCAGGGCAGCTGCCGCTGGGGTTGATGTGCAGCTTTCCGGCCACACCCACGGCGGCATGATTTGGGGGTTTGATCGTATTGTGGCCTTGGCCAATAACGGCTTTGTCTCGGGCTTTTACGATGTTGACGGAATGACGCTTTACGTCAATAACGGTACCGGCCTCTGGCCTGGCTTTGCACTGCGCTTAGGCAAGCCTTCAGAACTCACCCGCATTACGCTGCGTCAGGGGTAAGCGCCAAGGGTAAGGGCCCACTGCCGTATTTCAGGGTAGGCGCGCTGTTCGAATACGCCAAAGCCATCAAGGCTTCGCGCCTTGAGCGGTGTAAACACCGGCATACTCAGGCCGCACAAAAAATGGGCTAGCCGCTGGCTGTTGGGAGGCTGGCCCGTTTGCGCCGTATGGCGCTCAATAAAGGGCGCGGTGTAACGGCTGAAATCGGCGTCTGCCAGTGCCGGTAAAGACGGCGCGGCGGGCAGTTGAACGCGATGCCCATAGCAGACCGAGCAGTGCCCGCACCGGCTGTCGTCGTTTGCGCTTAACGTGGTATCGCCAAAGTGCTCGGTTAAACGCCGAGTCAGGCATGTATCGGACTCAAAGAGCGCCAGCATCGCTTGTAGCCGCTCAATCTCGCTTTGCTCGCGCACTAAACACTCGTCATATAGCTGGCTCGCCAGCCTCTCAAGGCTGAATGCCGGCTGGCGAACGTCATACACATCGGTCATTCGTTTGCCTTCCAGCGTCAGCCAGCCTTTGTCCTGAAAGTACTCAAGAGCGGTGATCACGCGGGCGCGGGAGGCATCAATCTGCTGCGCCTGCCCAGCCGCATGTAGCCGTTCAAAATCCACGCTCCCCCAAGTGCGAGCGATGGGGATGTTGTCGACCAGCAGGCGGACAAAGATCGCCCGTTCGCCTTGAAAGCGCGCGACCAGCGCCTCGGGCTCAGTGTGATAACGCAGCCGGTATTCCGCCAGAAAGGCAAAGCGCGGTGCAATAATGCCGTGCATTTCCAGCCGTACGAGCAGGGTTTTCAGCGGCAGCAGGCGAATATTGGTATCGCGTGACAACACATTGAGCAGCACTTCCCATTGGCGCTCGGGCGTCGCACCGGCGGCGGCGATCTCCTCAAGCAAGCGCACAATGCCCACGTATTCCGGCGTATCGCCATACACAAAGTTTTCCAGCACGCGCAGGCCATCGCGCCCTGCCATGGTCAGGCAAGTGGAAGGTAAGCCATCGCGCCCTGCCCGGCCGATCTCCTGGCTATAGTTCTCGATGGATTTGGGCAGGTCAAAGTGCACGACGTTGCGAATATTGCCTTTGTCGATGCCCATGCCAAACGCAATGGTAGCCACGATGCACGGCGACTCCCCGCTCATAAACTGGCGCTGAATCTCATCCCGGCGCGATGAATCCAGCCCCGCGTGATACGCCTGAGCGTTGATTCCCTGGGCAACCAAGGCGCTGGCTACCTGTTCAGCAGTTTGCTGCAAGGTGACATAAATGATGCTGGGCGCTTCATTGCCCGGCTGCATTTGGGGTTTTAGCCAATCAACCAGATGCTGCTGGCGGCTACCCGCCACTGGGTGCACCAGTAATTCAAGATTGGGCCGGTAGAAGCCGGAGGTAATCACATTGTTTGGATCAATGGCGAATTTCTCGCCCATGTCGGCGATCACCGCAGGCGTGGCCGTGGCGGTCAGCAGCAACACTTGAGGGATTGCGAACTCGCGCTGGTACTCGGGTAACTTGAGATAGTCCGGGCGAAAGTTATGCCCCCATTCAGACAGGCAGTGGGCTTCATCGACCACTAACAGCGAAATATTTACCTGGCGCAGAAAATTCCGGAAACGCTCGTTCTTGAGCCGCTCCACCGACACCATGAGAATCTTCAACTCGCCGCTTCTGGCGCGCTCCATCACATCACGCACGGTGTCGCGGCTCTGGGTAGAATCAATAGTGGCCGCCGCCACGCCATGCCGGGTTAAAAAGGCCAGCTGGTCCTGCATCAGCGCTAAAAGCGGCGACACCACCAGCGTTAAATGGGGTAGATGCAGCGCGGGCAGCTGGTAACACAGTGACTTCCCCGCACCGGTGGCGAAGATAGCCGCCGTGGAGTGGCCCTTTAACACCCGGGAGACCACGGCCTGCTGGCCGCCGCGAAAGTCATCAAAACCGAATACGTCTTTCAGCGTTTGTTGCGGCGTCGGTGAGGACATATAGCTTCCTGATGGTGACGTACTGGAATAAGCGGCGGCTTTTCAGCCTGAATTAGCCATCTGCTCTGCTCAAAGAGTGCTCTAAAACGCCTTTTCAAGCGCAAAGCGTGGTTGGGTCTGGCCCTCTTTAGTAACGGTCTCGGCAAACATTTCAAGCGGGCGCACCCACAGCCCGTACTCACCATAAAGGGCGCGGTAGATCACCAGTGGCTCTTCGGTTTCGCTGTGGTGGGCAGTGCCAACCACTTCATAAAGTGCGCCTTTATAGTGGCGGTAAATACCGGGAACGGGGGCGGTCATTGGATTTCCTTCTGAGTGGCTGGCTGGTTGGCTTTTTTAGCCAGGCGTTCGAGCACTTTGGAGGCTGCGACAAAGCCGAACGTGCCGGTGACGAACGTGGCCGCGCCGAAGCCCGAGGCGCAGTCCAATCGAGTGGCATCGCCACTGCCGGGCTTTTGTAGGCACACTTCACCGTCGCTACCGGGATACACCAGCTGCTCGTCGGAGTAAACACACTCGACCGAGAAGCGCCGCTTGGGGTTGCGCGAGAAGTTGTAATCCCGACGCAGGCGCGAGCGCACTTTGGATAACAGCGGGTCGTGCTCGGTACGGGTTAAGTCGGCCACTTGAATACGTGTGGGGTCGGTTTGCCCACCGGCGGCACCGGTCACGGTAATCGGGATTTTACGCCGCTTGCACCAGGCAATCAGCGCGGCCTTGGCGATAACGCTGTCGATGGCATCCACTACATGGTCGGCGTCCTCGGGAATGCGCTCGGCCAGGTTCGTGGGGGTGACAAATGCCGTGTCAGCGACGATGTCGATGTCAGGCGCAATCAGGCGACAGCGTTCCGCCAGCACATCCACTTTAGGTTTACCGATAGTGCCATCCAACGCGTGCAACTGACGGTTGACGTTGGAGACACACACATCGTCCAGGTCGATCAAGGTAAGCTTACCAATACCTGAGCGCGCTAGCGCCTCCACTGTCCAGCTACCTACGCCACCTACGCCCACCACCACCACATGCGCATGGCGAAACGCGGTAGCCGCGCGCTGCCCGTAAAGGCGCCGAATACCGCCAAACCGTAACTCATAGTCGTTAGGAGCAGAGTCGTTAGAAACATAGTCGTTAGAAACATGGTCGTTAGAAGCCGTGCCAGCAGAGGCTGGCACAGCACTTGCCGGGGCAACCGGTGGATGTGAAGGCGTAGTAGACATGGCAAGCTCTTTTTAAAGCGTTTGAAGGGCAGAAGGCGCTGTCAGCGGCGGTGTCCGCACGCTGTCCAACGGCAGGTGGCCTGCCCAGCCTAAATGATGGAATAAGGCGGTCATGGTGTCATCCAGGGCACAGGTTAGCGCAACCCGTTTAGCCCGCACGGGATGATCAAAGGCTAAATGGGTAGCCGCCAGCAACAAGCGTGGCGCATTCAGTTGGTCGGCAAAAAAGCGATTGTGGACGCTTTTACCGTGCTTAGCATCACCAATGATGGGGTAACCGCGCCGGGATAAATGGCGGCGAATTTGATGGCGGCGCCCGGTAAGCGGGCGCGCCTCCATAAGCGAATAACGGGCTACTGGGTAGCGGTCGACCTGAACGGGAAGCTCAACACTGTCCAGGCGGCGTATATCGGTCATGGCGGGCATCGCAGGCATTTCTGCTTTAGGCCGCGAGCCATCCTCTTCACGTAGCGGATAGTCCAGACGCGCCTCATCAGGTGCTTTGCCACGCACCACCGCCAGGTAGCGCTTTTCGACCTGGCGTTCACTAAACGCTTCGCTTAAAAGCCCGGCGACAGTCGAGGAGAGGGCAAACACAATAACGCCCGACGTCGGCCGGTCCAGCCGGTGCACAGGATAAACGCGTTTGCCTATCTGATCACGCAGCTGCTGCAACAAAAACTGCGTTTCACCCCGTGCCAGCGCCGAGCGGTGTACTAAAAGCCCGGCGGGCTTATGCACGGCGACAAGGTGCTCATCCTGATAGAGGATTCTAAGCGGCAACATAGCACTTCCTGGGTAAAAACGAGGCGCTATTGTCGCGGCTGGGCAGGCTGATGTCATCCGTAACGTTAGGTTAAAGCTAGCCAACCAGCGTTGGCAACATGGGGACTCGGCAACTACCTTGTAAAGGCACCCCTTCGGGGGCTTCCACGGAACAGGAAAGGAGAACGAACCATGCGTTATTCAGCTCCGCTCACCGGTATCGCCGCAGCCCTGCTACTGGCCACTACCGCTAGTGCTCAAACCAATGAGAGCGAATCGCTTGAAGTGAATATGCACGAGGTAACGTCCGAAGGTGTAAACGATGCGCTCGGTACCGTGACGATTGAAAGCTCCGAACTCGGAGGTGTGTTACTGACGCCCTCCATCACCAGTCTAGAGCCAGGTATTTATGGTTTCCACCTGCACCAGAACCCCAGCTGCGAACCGGCCGAAAACGATGACGGCGAAATGACCGCTGCCCAGGCCGCCGGCGGCCACTACGACCCGGACAATACCGATACTCATCAGGGTCCTTATGGCGAAGGCCATTTGGGTGACCTGCCGGTACTGACCGTCAACGACGATGGGGAAGCGAACCTGCCCGTGCTGGCACCTCGGCTGAGCATGGACGACATAACAGACCGCGCCCTGATTATTCATGAGGGCGGCGACACGTATGAAGACGAGCCACACTTGGGTGGCGGTGGTGCGCGCATGCTCTGCGGTGTGACACCTTCATAACGCGCTTACGTTTTGCAAGAAGATGACCGGGCAGCCTAAGGCTGCCCGTTTTCATATTGATGTGTGTCATTACGCTCAGTGGGCCACTAAAGTCTTAAAGCGGTTTGCTTAACGACACTGTACATTCTGCCAACTAATCAGCGCCCTAGCTGATTTTTCATCTGTCGTCTTTCATTATCCCCTGACCACTGAGTGCCCAACATGATTACCTTTATCGTCTCGATACTGCTGTTAATCGTGGGTTATTTTACCTACGGTAAATTCGTTGAACGGGTCTTTGTCACTGATCGCAAGCGTCAAACGCCTGCCTATAGTATGCGTGACAACATCGACTACGTACCGATGAACACAACGCGTAACTCGCTTATCCAACTACTTAATATTGCCGGTGTCGGGCCCATTTTTGGCCCTATTCTTGGCGCACTTTACGGTCCGGTCGCCTTCGTCTGGATCGTAGTTGGGTGTATTTTTGCCGGTGCGGTGCATGATTATCTAACGGGCATGATCTCGATTCGCAACCACGGCGCTCACCTGCCTCAACTGGCGGGCAAGTTCCTGGGTAAAGTCATGAAGCACGTGGTTAATGGCTTTGCGATTTTACTACTGCTGCTGGTGGGTACCGTATTTGTCACCTCCCCCGCCGCGCTGCTGGACAATATGACGCCGATATCACTTACCCTGATTATTATGGCGATTTTTGTCTACTACCTGATTGCGACACTACTACCGATTGATAAGGTGATCGGCCGCATCTACCCCTACTTTGGTGCGCTGTTATTGTTCAGCGCAGCGGGTATCGGCATTGGCATGATCGTGACGGGCGCGCCGATTCCTGAGCTTTCGTTCCAAAATATGCATCCCGAAGGCGCACCTATCTTCCCGCTACTGTTCTTAACGATTTCTTGCGGCGCGCTTTCGGGTTTTCATGCCACGCAAACGCCCATTATTTCTCGCACCACTCAGAACGAAACTAACGGGCGCAAAATCTTTTACGGCATGATGATCACCGAAGGCATTATCGCCATGATCTGGGCAGCAGCAGCCATGAGCCTGTTCCACGGTGACCAAAGCCTTTCTAACGTGTTGGCAGCGGGCGGTCCTGCGGCCGTGGTAAGCGAAGTATCCACCACCATGCTTGGCGCCGTCGGCGGCACGCTGGCGGTACTGGGCGTTATCGTTCTTCCGATCACTTCTGGCGACACCGCGTTTCGTAGCGCACGCATGATCATTGCCGACTACCTGAAAATTGATCAGCGCCCGATCGTTAAGCGTCTGCTAATCGCCGTACCTCTGTTTGTTGTGTCGTACGCACTCACCCACATGGACTTCACGCTACTGTGGCGTTACTTCTCTTGGGCAAACCAGACCACCGCCGTGATCGCGCTATGGGTCGCCACGATGTATCTGGTGCTATCGCGCAAACCGTACCTGATTACGTCAATTCCGGCGGTCTTCATGACCATGGCTACCTTTACCTATATCGCCTATGCGCCGATTGGTTTTGGCCTGCCACTGCAGGTGAGCTATGTGGTGGCGGCACTGGGTACGCTGGTGTGCATCGCCCTGTTTATGAAGCGTGTACGTCGTTTAAGCCGCGCGACCTTTACGGTCGATGAGCCTGCCACGAACTTTAGCGAAGACGTTCTCGCGGCCTCCTCCAAATAAATCCATCCCCCGGGCAGCCTGCTGCCCGGTATGCATTAAGCGCTGCACCGTCAGCGCTTTTTTTGTGTCTATCCTTTTGTCATCTCTGCTACATTTTTCATCACTCCCGCACCTGCTCTTTCTATTACTCTCTTTCTATTACTCTCTTTCTATTACTCTCTTCCTCTGCCCCCGGATTTTATTACGGCATATTGTCGACCTCATAGAAAACGTTATATCATAACCATTAATAGCGATTTAATGGCCTGATTTGAGATGTTGGCAATGTGCAGCGACCCCGTTTTATCCGTGCGTAATCTGCGCATTCAAATTGACCAACAGCCGGTGGTTGATGGCCTCTCCTTTGACGTGATGGCCGATGAGCGCGTATGCCTATTGGGCGCATCGGGGTCGGGAAAATCATTTACCGCGAAAGCGGTGTTAGGGCTTTTACCGCCTAATGCTCAGGTACAGGGAAGCATTCGCCTTCTTGGCCAGGACGTTATTCACACCCCTGCTGCACAGCGGCGCAATGAAACCCGCGTATCCATGGTGTTTCAGGATTCGCTTTCGGCGCTCAACCCGCTGGTGACTATCGGCTCCCAGCTGCGCGAGCCCTTCACGCGCCACCACGGCTTATCGCGTAAAGCGGCCATGCAGGCCGTTATTGCGTTACTGGAAGCGATGGGGCTTCCTGACCCTCAGCGGTTGATTAAACGCACGCCTGCCGAGCTTTCCGGTGGTCAACGCCAGCGCGTGTGTATCGCGCTTGCCATGGCCTGTAAAACCTCGTTGCTCGTTGCTGATGAGCCTACGACCGCACTGGATGTCGTCACCCAGGCGCAGGTACTCCGCGCCCTGCGCGAACATACCGGCAAAACGGCCACGTCTCTGCTGTTTATCACTCACGACCTTCACGCCGCCGCTCAGCTGTGCCAACGCGCGGTGGTTATCGAGCGCGGCGTCATGATTGAAAGCGGTGAGCTGGATACGCTGATTACTGCCCCACAACACCGCTTTACTCAAGAGTTAGTGGCCGCGGCACACAGCGTACAGCCAGCCGAGTTCACGAGCGTGGCCGAACCTCTATCCGTTGATTACTTAAAGAGCGCCTGATGCAAAGCCCCCTACCGTTTAGTCGTCAGGAAGCACTCGTGGGTAGAGAAGCATTTATATCGGCACGCGGGCTTAATAAAAGCGTCACGCTGCCACGTGAGGTGTTTTGGCGAGCAGGTGAGCGTAAGCACATCATCAACAATGTTGACCTTACACTTTACCCCGGCGAACGTGTGGGGCTGGTGGGCTTGTCCGGCTCGGGTAAAACCACCCTACTACGCTCGCTTCTAGCCATTGAAGCGCCTGATAGTGGGTCAATTACCTGCCAACATAAAGTAGTGCGCCCCGCGTCCACGGCCCGCCTGCGCTGGTACCGCCAAGCGGTTCAGTATATTCCCCAGGATCCGGCTTCTTCGCTTGACCCGCGAATGAGCGTGCGCGCACTGGTTGCTGAGCCGCTGATTCGCCTTCAGGTGAAGTGCGACCCGATTGAGCGCGCCCAGGAAGCGCTTGAGCACGTGGGGTTGGGCACTTCATTCCTGGACCGCAAACCCCATGAGCTTTCTGGCGGCCAGGCGCAGCGGGTAGCCATTGCCCGAGCCATCGCTACCCGCCCGCGCTTTTTACTGGCCGACGAGCCGCTTAGCGGGCTTGACCTGCCGGTGCGCGCCCAGGTGATTAACGTGCTGAAGCGGCTTTGCGATGAGAACGGCACAGGCCTGCTGATGGTGTCCCACGATTTATCCGTGGTCGCCAACCTTTGCAAGCGCACCCTGGTAATGGACGACGGCAGGATTGTTGAAGACCGCCCTACCACAGAGCTTTGGCGCACACCTCGCCATCCCATCACGCTTGATTTGATCAAGGCCGTCTCTCAACTGCCTACCTGCGCTTACCCGCACTGTCGTCCGACGGACGTGGGGGCGCTTGTATAGCGGGCTTATAAACAACCTATCCGCGACGAATAATCCGTTTCGCCAACATGGCGTCCAAGCGTTTGCTTACGAACGTTTGGCGGCTGTTGTTAACGTCTACTTCTGTTCCTGACATGGAGACTCCCCAATGCTACGCCACAAGTTTCGCCTATCGTTACCCGCTGTCCTGGCCGCGCCTTTTCTACTCGCTGGCTGCTTTGATAATCAGCGTGATGAAACCTCTGCCTCACCAGACGCCGACGAGCGAATTAGCGTCGCGATGCTTCAGCCGCCGCGTTCAGGGTTGAGTCCGTTATCCGACGACGCGTTTAAACTATCGCGCTGGAGTAACGCTGAAACTCTGGTTCGTCTGGATACCAACAGTGACCCGCAGCCGTTCCTGGCGACCGAGTGGGAGCAAGTGGACGATCAAACGTGGCGCTTTGTGATTCGTGACGGTGTGGTTTTCCACGACGGCACCGAGCTGACCGCCAACGACGTCGTGAACTCCCTGACAGCCGCCACTCAAGCAGCCCCCAAGCCGCGTATTCTGGACGGCGTCAACATGACCATTGAAGCCGATGGCGACAATGCCGTGCTGGTGCGTACCGAGAAAGCCGACCCACTAATTGCCAACCGGCTTTCCAGCCCGCAGCTGGCGATTCTAGCCGCTAGCGCCTATGGCGACGATGGCCGAGTAAATCCCATCGAAGCAGGCACCGGCCCTTTTGTTTTGAAAGAGATCAATGGCACCACCAGCGCCACGCTTGACCGGTTTGATGATTACTGGGGCGAGCCCGCCGCCATTGCTGGTATCGATGCGGATTATGTCTCCGACGGTACGGCGCGCGCCGCTGCCCTGAGAACCGGCACCGCCGATGCGGTAGAAGCCATTCCGGTATCGCAAGTGGCGCTGCTGGACCAGGCGCTGGTGCACGAAGTGCCCATGCCGCGCACCAACACGCTGTATTTGAACACCCAATCAGGCCCCATGGCGGACCCCGGCCTGCGAGCGGCCGCGCGTGAAGCGATTGATCGCTCGGCCATTGTGAAGACCGTTTACGAAGGTCGTGCCGATATTGCCGAAGGTCTACTGGGTCCGGCACTGGCCTGGGCAAGCGACTACCGCACCTCAATAGACGACCGTACCGCGCCTGCCGCACCAGAGGGCATCGAAATCACTCTGGCGACCTTTACTGATCGCGCTGAGCTGCCGGAAGTCGCCGTCCTGCTTGAGCAGCAGTTGACCCAGGCTGGCTTCAAGGTGACGCAGGAAGTACGCGAGTACGCGCATATTGAATCCGACGCGTTAGCCGGTGAGTTTGATGCCTTTATCCTGTCGCGTGCCACTGTGCTGGATTCTGGCGACCCGGTGGCCTACATGTACAGCGACTTCGCCTGCGAAGGCTCTTTCAATATCGCCCAGCTTTGCGACCCGGCCGTTGATGAGGCGCTTGCCAACGCTTCACAGCAGCCCACCGGTGAAGCACGCCGCCAAGCGATTATCGACGCTGAAGCCGCTATTCTGCGCACCGATGCGGCGATCCCGATGCTCCACGAGCGGGTCATTCAGGGGGAATCAGCACGGGTTAGCAACGCCGAACGCGACCCGCGTGAACGCATGCTGATCACCGAAAAAACCGCTATCGATACTGATAGCGAGTCCTGAAGGCGCGCCACGCATGATTAACGCAACATCACAGCCCCTGTGGCGCCGCTTACGCATCGAGCCGTTTATTCCCCTGTTGTCACGCCTAGTGACACTGGCAGGCGTTGTGGTTCTGGTGGGGCTACTGCCTTGGCTTTCAGGCCGCGACCCGGCGCTCAGCATCTTGCGGGCGCGTTCTGCCGAACAGGAGGCAACACCAGAAGCACTGGCGGCCATTCGTGCTCAGTTGGGCCTGGAATCCGGGCCGCTGGAGATGCTGAAGCACTGGCTGCTGGGGCTTTTGCAGGGTGATGCAGGTAACTCATGGATTTCAGGCGCGCCGGTGCTGCCCGGCCTGCTAAAAAGCGCACAGGTATCCTTGCTGCTAATGAGCTTTGCTATGCTGGTGGCGGTGGTTACCGCAACGCTTATTTGCCTGCCAGTGGTGCGGCAAGGTTTGCGTGGCCAGATTAGCCGCTCGCCTGGCACCGTGGGCGCGGCATTAACGGCCCTGCCGGAGTTTCTACTCGCCTCGTTGCTTCTGGTAGTGTTTGCCGCCTGGCTTAACTGGCTGCCGCCCTATGGCTGGCGCGGCTTGAGCTACGCGGTGCTTCCCGCATTGGCGCTGGGGCTTCCCGCAGGCGGCTTGCTGGGCCGCTTGTTCAGCGATGGCCTCTCGGCCACCTTTACCGAGCGTTGGGTGGCCACCTGGAGTGTGGCGGGCTTCTCTCATCGCCGTATTACGCTCTCCGTTCTGCGCCGTACGCTGCCAAGCCTTATGCCCCAGGTGGGTATGGTCATGGTCGGCCTAACCGGCGGTGCGATAGCCGTTGAGCAGGTGTTTTCGATTCCGGGCCTTGGCCGGGCAACGCTGGGAGCGGCATCAGCCCAGGACATGCCTGCACTGCAAACCGGCATTCTTATTCTGCTGGTGATTGCGATTGTGCTGGGCAGCCTTGCCAATATTGGCCGCGCGCTGCTGCTCGGCCGGGCATTTAGGCTGGGCGCACTGCCCGTGACCCACACCGAGCAAAGCGTATCGCGGCGAGCGTGGATCGTCCCGAGCGTCGCGGTTCTTCTGCTATGTGTGCTAGTGATTGCAGGCATTACCCGCGACCCGTTTAGTTCGGCCTTTATGCGCCTGGAAACACCCAGCCTTGGCTTGCCGCTAGGGGCGGACGGCACTGGGCGCGATATTCTGGCCCGCGTGGCCCATGGTGCGCTCTCCACGATTGGCATGGCGGTTGCGGTAGTATTTTTCACGCTGATATTGGGGCTCTTGATTGGCCTGGCACCCAAGCTTGCCACCGGCCCCATAGAGATTACCAAGGCAACGCCGCCCACCATTGCGGGTCTTATCGTCGCCGGTTTGATGGGCCCCAGCACCAGCGGCGCCGTTATTGCGGTTACCGCGGTGGCCTGGGCCCCCCTGGCGGCGCATACAGCAGCGCTGGTCGCCGAGGCAAAAGCCCAGCCCCACGTGCGCATAACGCCCCTTCTAGGAGTGGGGCAGCTGCGCTTGATGGGCCGCTATATTCTTCCTGCGGTGATTGGCCCGGTATTTCGCCACGCCATGCTGCGCTTACCTGGGGTTGCGCTGGCGCTTGCGGCACTGGGCTTTTTGGGTCTGGGGCCACGGCCACCTTCGCCAGAGTGGGGGTTAGTGCTGGCAGAAGGTATGCCGTACATTGAGCGTGCGCCCTGGGCGGTGCTGATTCCTGCGCTGGCGCTGGTGCTGCTCTCGGTACTGGCGGTATCGCTTTCAAGTTTTGTGGGGTCAAGCAAGCCCGCCCGTTAGGCAATAGCACTCATGACAGGCAAAAAAATGCCCCCGACACTGTCGGGGGCATTTTTGTGAGCGGTCGTCAATAAGTGCTGGGCTAGCGCTTACTCGTGGTCGCCCGCCAGCTGCATTTGGCGCAGCATGTAGTTCTGAATACCGACCTGCTCAATCAACTTCAACTCGGTTTCGATATGGTCAATGTGCTCTTCTTCATCGGCGAGCAGGTCACGCAGCAAATCACGTGAAACGTAGTCTTTAACGCTTTCACAATACGTGATGGCTTCGATGTAGTCGTTACGGCCGTCGTGCTCAATACGCAGATCGCTTTCGAGCATCTCTTTAACATTTTCGCCAATGTGCAGCTTGCCCAAGTCCTGAAGATTAGGAATACCTTCCAGGAACAGGATGCGCTCAATGAGCTTATCGGCGTGCTGCATCTCTTCAATGGACTCGTCATATTCCCATTTGGCGAGTGCTTTTAGGCCCCAATCCTTGTACATCTTGGCGTGCAAGAAGTACTGATTGATAGCGATAAGCTCGTTACCTAACGCTTTGTTGAGATGCTGAATTACCTGGGGATCACCTTTCATGACGTCACCTTTTCGTTGTAATGCTGAGAGTTCATCTAAGCAATCAAACAGTTACGTTAACAAAGGAGTATAGGCCACGCAAAGGCATACTCCCAGCTTTCTGAGAGTATAAAGAAGAGATCAAAAAATTCAAACAAATCAGTTATTTGCTAACGATAACTCTAACAAGAGTGATTCGCGTCATACGGCGTAAGCGAGACTCATATCGGCTTCCAAACGGGCATTTTGTACCGCTTCACGCGTTAGCGATTTAGCCATACAAGCGCACTTGCCGCACTGGGTCGCACAGCCGGTGGCTTCACGTACTTCTCGCCAGCTGCGCGCTCCGTCGCTCACCTGCTGACGTATCTGATGATCGGTTACTCCCTTGCACACGCAAACGTACATGGCGACACCTCATTAATCACATGAGGTGAATGTAAATGATTCGCATATATCTTTGCAAGTAAAAAAAGATGCTCTTTAGCAGTGATTGCCCTTAGCATTTAGCTTTTATTATTCAATTCAGATTGTTAGTTATTTAGTTGCGAAACACCTAATACGAATTTTGCCCACGGAAACCTCTGATTAACGTAATGAGCACACTCGTTAGTCAGAGGTTTTCTGGCGTTTCGGTACTATTACCGTGCAAGTATGAGAGGCGATATCTGGCCAGCTGCGCCGCTGCTTATCGACAAGCACCCACCCATAGCCCATGCCCAGCGCCGCCAGCGAAAGCCAAGCCGTGACACAGCGAACAAGGCCTTGCTTAAGGGTGATTTTTTGCCCGCTCGGTGCTTGCACGCGCAGGTGCCATGCCTGCATACCCAGCGTCATGCCGCTACGAGACCAGAAAAAGCAGAAGAAAAAAGTGACGGAGACCAGTAACAGCGCGCGCAGGCTCCAAACCGATAGCGCAGAAGCCCCCACGGCTTCAACGGGCTGCCCCAACACCAGTCGAAAAAAAGCCAGATGGACGATTGTTACGGTCAGCCAGAGCGCCACTACCAACACACTGTCGTAGAGCAGAGCCCCCAGGCGGCGACCTAAACCAGCGCCCATGACGTCAGCCATTACGGCGCAGGAAGTAAACCCCAACAGCAGCGCAGGCGAGTGTTGGCACCAGCACTGCCCATACGGGCGAAAACCCAAAGATCGTCGACGCAGGCGCAAGCAGATCCTGCATATATTTAAATGACAGCCCGGTCACGACGCCATAAAAGACGCGAGTCCCTGCCGCTACAGTACGCAGCGGGCCAAACACGAAGGACGCCGCTATCAATACCAGCGATCCCATGGTGAGGGGCATTAAGACTTTTTGCCAAAAGTACAACAGCGGTTGATCCGCCGTTAAGCCTTGCTCTTGAAGGTAGCGTGAATACGCCCATAGCTCGCTGGGTGCCTGACTATCGACCGAGCGCAGCAGCCGCTCTAACTGCACCGGCGTAATCTGTGTTTCCCAAACAGCACTGGCCTGATAGTCGGATTCAGTGCGGTCATCATAGATACGTGTCGTGGTGATGTTTGCAAGCCGCCAGGCGCCCTCTTCCCAGTGCGCCCGGTCAGCGTGGGTGGCTTCCACCAGGCGGCGCCCATCAAACCGGTAGCGGGTTAAATCAAGCACGACCTCATCGGCCCGTATGGCACCAAATCGGTAAACGCTGTCGTCTTCAAACTGCCAGCCGCTACGGCTGGCGGGTTGAGCGCTTTCCCCCTGGCGCTGCTCAAGCCGCCACGCTTCGGCAAACTGCTCGGTGCGCGGGCTTACAAACTCAGCAACCAGTAGCACGGCCACAACCACCAGCAACACCGGTTTCATCACGCCCCAAACGATGCGCGCCAGCGAACGACCTGAAGCACGCATCACGGTCAGCTCGTTGCTGGAAGCCATACTTCCCAAGCCAATGAGCGCGCCTATCAGTACCGCTACGGGCGCGTATTGATAAAACCGCCAAGGCACGCGCATCAGCAGATAGAGAAACACATCAAGCGCGGTAAAATTCCCTTGTACATCGCTCAGGTCGCCAATGTAGGCAATGGTGATATCCAGCCCCAGCAGGACGAACTGCACAACGATAATTGCCCCCAGCACGTTGCGAGCGATGTAACGATCCAGACGATCAGCCAGCATTAGCGCATCCCCTTACGTTGTGAGCGCCACAAAAGCAGCAAACCGAGGCCTAAAAACAAGAGATGCACGGGCCAAACGCCAACCAATGGCGAGAGCTTTCCACTGCCAATCGCATCGACCGCTGCAAGCAGTAAGCTCAAATAAGCCACATACAAAAACACCGCCGGTAGTAGCTTGGCAAACCGGCCCTGGCGTGGGTTCACCCGAGAAAGCGGCTGGGCGATGAGCGCTAATACAAAGACCATGAACGGCAAACCGGTACGCCACTGAAACTGCGCCTGGGCGCGTGGGTTAGGGTCATCCCAAAGCGCCGCGGTGGTAGCGTACTCAATAGAATCAAACTCCTGAAGGCCGCGACTTAACCCCAGGCGCATCGTATAGCGTTCAAACGTTAGCCGCTGGGCATCCTGCTGTCCCGGCACCACACCGTAACGCTCGCCATTTTCCAATACTAAAAAGCGGCTGCCCGTTTCAGCGCGCGTTTCCTGATACCCCGAACCGGCCCGAGTAACAAAGCTATGTGGGTTTTCTGTATTAGGCCGTTCATGAACCAACACCTCCTGCATCTCGGTGCCGTCGCTGCTGAAATCGCTGATATAAGCGGTACGCCCACCACCGAAATCCTGGAATCGCCCGGGCGCCAGTACCGATACATCCAACCGGCTGCGCTGCTCTTCAAGCGTTGCTGCCGTTTGCAACGCCCCGGCGGGGGTTAGCCACAAGCTACAAAAGCCCACCAGCACCGCCACTACCGAGGCGGGCAGCAACGTTACCCGCAACAGCTGCAGAGGGCTCATGCCGCAGGCCACCATTACGGTGATTTCGCTGTTCATGTACATTTGGCCATAGGCCAGCAGGATGCCCAGAAAAAACGCAAGCGGCAGCACCAGTTCCATAAAGCCAGGTAGATGAAACACCATCAAGCTACCCAGAATGGTAACGGGGATATCTCCCTCCGCCGCGTCAGAGAAGTAACGAATAAAACGACTGCCCATAATGACCAGCAGTAAGATCCCTGCCACAGCCGACATGGTGAGTAACACTTCGCGAGTTAAGTACCGAAATAAAATCAATGCCCTCTCCGGCTAATCGTGCAGGATGCCATGCAATGCGCCCATGGCTTGGGTACACTAACCCAACACCCAGTACGGGGCATTATCCCGAATCCCTCGATGCTTGTCTTGTTGGAGACGTTATGGAATTTTCCGTTCAGACCGCCAATCCGGCCAAAACCGAAACGGCTTGTCTCGTCATCCCCATGTTTAAAGGTAGCGACTTGTTGCCCACGGCCGCCAGCCTGGACGACGCCAGTGAACGTTTAATCGGTCAGTTGCTTGAGCGCGGCGATTTCGATCCTGCTCTTGGCAACGTACAGATGATTCCTTTCGCGCCGGGGCTTTGCGCAGAACGGCTTTTGTTAGTAGGCCTCGGAGAGCGCGAAAAGTGCCAGGAAGGCGCCTTTTTAAAAGCGCTGGATGCGGCCATGGTGGCGCTGACCAAGCTGCCCGTCGACGAAGCAAGCATCGCGTTTAATGATGTTCCTCTTGAAAGCCGCGACAGCAGCTGGAAAGCGCGTAAGGTGCTGGAGGCCGCAGAACGCGCGGTTTACCGCTTTGACCAGTTTAAGTCGCAGCCAGCGCCTTTAGCACGCTTTAACGCACTCACGCTGTTTAGCGAGCCTGAAAACGCGACGCTTACCCAACAAGGCGCCCAGATTGGCACAGCGATTGGCCAAGGCATCAACTACGCCCGCACGTTGGGCAATTTACCGGGCAATGTGTGCACGCCAAGCTACCTGGCCCAACAGGCCGAGCAGTTGGGCAAGACGTCCAACGGCGCGTTAGAGGTGGACATTCTCGACGAAGAGGCGCTGGATGCCCTCGGCGCTGGCTCACTACTGTCGGTTGGCCGTGGCAGCCACGAACCTACGCGCTTGATTGTCATGAAGTACAACGGTGCGACGGAGAGTGAAGAAGCCCCCCACGTCCTGGTAGGCAAAGGGATCACGTTTGATACCGGCGGCATTTCGCTGAAACCCGGCGAAGGCATGGACGAAATGAAATTCGACATGTGCGGCGCCGCCAGCGTATTCGGCACCGTGAAGACCATGCTTGCGCTCAAGCCCAAGCTCAACCTGGTATTTATTGTCGCCGCCGCAGAAAACATGCCCGATGGCCTTGCCACCAAGCCTGGCGATATTATTAAAACGCTGAAAGGTCTAACGGTTGAAGTGCTTAATACTGATGCCGAAGGCCGCTTGGTACTGTGCGACGCACTGACCTACGCCGAGCGCTTTAAACCAGCAAGCGTTGTCGATATCGCCACGCTAACAGGCGCGGTAATTGTTGGCCTGGGCCACCACGCGACGGGCCTGCTCTCCAACGATGACGACCTGGCGCTCGATTTGCTGGAAGCCGGTGAAGCCTCCTGGGACCGCGCCTGGCATTTACCCTTGTGGGATGAGTACCAGGAGCAGTTGGAATCCAACTTTGCCGACCTGGCCAATATTGGCGGGCGCCCGGCAGGTACGATTACCGCCGCGTGCTTTTTATCGCGCTTTGCCGATCATTTCCCATGGGCGCACCTGGATATCGCCGGTACCGCCTGGCACTCGGGCAAACAGAAAGGCGCCACCGGCCGCCCGGTTGGCCTGCTTTCCCAGTACCTGCTAGACCGTGAAGCCGACGGCCAGGTAGAAATCAGCGCCAACTAATCGCACGGATCGTGCGCTCAATGGTTGCCTTTGAGTGCCACAACCGTTAAATCTGGAAGTATTAGCGTGTGCTCTATCGTTTATGGCACGCGCTACGCTAACGACACGCTTATATCGCCCTTCGGGGCCTGGCTCTAGCGGAGAAAACACGCCGTGCCCACTAGCTCTACGACTCGTTTTGAAATCCTGCCGTCCAATCAGCCAACGGCCGACAGCATTCGTGACAACATCCTGACCAACCCAGGTTTTGGCAAGCACTTCACCGACCACATGGTCAATATCCGCTGGACGGTCGATGCCGACTGGCACGGCCATCAGGTACGCCCCTACGGCCCGCTGACGCTCGACCCGGCCGCATCGGTCCTGCATTACGGCCAGGAAATTTTTGAAGGCATCAAAGCCTACCGCCATGCCGATGGCTCGGTCTGGACCTTCCGCCCGGAGAAAAACGCCGAGCGCTTCCGCCGCAGCGCCCGCCGCCTGGCACTGCCAGAACTCTCCGATGAAGACTTCATTGGCTCCATCAAGGCGCTGCTGGCTCAGGACACGACCTGGGTGCCCACGCCGTCAAGCGATGCCGACGAATGCAGCCTTTACCTTCGCCCGTTCATGATCGCTTCAGAAGCCTTTTTAGGCGTACGCCCGGCTCACGAAGTCGACTACTACGTGATCGCTTCTCCGGCAGCGTCTTACTTTAAAGGCGGCATCAGCCCGGTTTCCATTTGGCTCTCCTCGCACTACAAACGGGCAGCCCCAGGCGGCACCGGCTTTGCCAAGTGCGGCGGTAACTACGCAGCCTCATTGGCCGCGCAAAAAGAGGCCGAAGCTCACGGCTGTGGCCAAGTGGCCTTCCTTGACGCTGAGGAAAGCAAATGGGTTGAAGAGCTGGGCGGCATGAACCTGTTCTTTGTTTTCAAGGATGGACGCTTGGTGACGCCACGCTTAACCGACACCATTCTGGAAGGCGTTACCCGCAACTCGGTGCTCACACTTGCGAAAGACGAAGGTTTAACCCCCGAAGAGCGCCCAATCAGCATTGACGAGTGGCGCGAAAGCGCGGCGTCCGGCGAGATTACCGAAGTGTTCGCCTGCGGAACCGCGGCAGTCATCACTCCGGTGGGCGAGCTGGTGACGGAAAATGAGCGTATTCGCCTGAACGGCGACGGTGGCAACGAAGTGGCCATGCGCATTCGTAAAAAGCTGCTCGACGTGCAGTACGGGCGCAGTGAAGACAAACACGGCTGGCTCACCCGGTTGGTGTAATGCCTCCCTCCGCCGCCAGCCCTGGCGGCGGCACTGTTTTAAACGCGTTTTGAAAGAGCTGGAGCCGCTATGGCGCGCATCGATTTTTATATCCTCCCGGATACCACCCTGGAAGCGCGTTTGGCATTCGCCTGTAAGCTGGCCGAAACCATTTGGCGTAAGGGTTACCGGCTACACCTTCACTGCGAAGACAAGGCCTTGGCCGAGCAGGCTGACGCAGCCCTGTGGAATTTTCGCGAAGACGCCTACCTGCCCCACGCGCTTGAAGACAGTGAAATGGCGGCCAGCGTACCGATAACGCTGGGCTGGCAAACCCTGCCTACGCCCAAAGCAGAAACCGCGCTTCTCAATCTGCACCCCGATATTCCTGATGGCGTTGAGCGCTATGCGCGCGTTGCCGAAATTATCAACCAGCATCAACACGTTCTGGTCGCCAAACGCGCCTGCTGGCAGCGCTATAAAGAACTGGGCCACGAAGTGGTGCCGCATAAGCTTGGGTAATGCCAGAGCTCCGCGAAAGCGCCCAATCAACCCCCGAAGAACATAATTCAGGTCTTGTTGATCGAAAGGATCAAACGATATGAGCCAGCCCTCAACTCAGGATTCAATACTCCTGCCTGAGCTTCGCCAATTAATCGACATAGCAAGAGAGCGGGCAGCAATATCCGTCAATGCTGAATTAACGCTTCTCTATTGGCAATTAGGCAACCGCATTCATCGGGAAATTCTGAGGCAAGAGCGGGCCGGTTATGGTGAGCAAATTGTCTCTTCACTGGGGAGACAATTAACGAGTGAGTACGGCCGTGGATTTTCGGCAAAGAATCTACGCCATATGATCCGCTTCGCCGAGACATTTCCTGAAGAGAAGAAAGTCTCCGCACTGCGGAGACAGTTAAGCTGGACCCATATAAAAAGCCTGATTTATCTCGACGATTCGCTCAAGCGCGATTTTTATATCGAGCTATCTCAGCTTGAAGGCTGGTCGTCCCGTCAGTTACAGCAGCGCATCCAGTCAATGTTATTTGAGCGAACCGCTATTTCCCGCAAGCCGGATGAAACCATTCATCATGAGTTACAAAACCTGCGCAACGCTGGCCAACCCTCACCACAGCTACTGTTGAAAGATCCTTATGTGCTGGATTTTCTCGGCTTAAATGATCGTTACCTGGAGCGAGATCTGGAAGACGCTATCCTTCGCGAGATTGAGCAGTTTCTTCTGGAGCTGGGCGCAGGATTTACGTTTGTGGCGCGCCAAAAGCGCATTCAGATTGATGACGAGGATTTCTACATTGATTTGCTGTTTTACAACCGCAAGCTTAAGCGGTTGGTAGCGATCGACCTTAAACTGGGGCGCTTCAAGGCTGAATTTAAAGGCCAGATGGAGCTTTATCTGCGCTGGCTGGCTAAACATGAGCAAGAAGCTGATGAAAATCCGCCGCTAGGAATCATTCTCTGTGCCGGTAAGCAACAGGAACAGATTGAACTGCTGGAGCTAGATAACAGCGGTATTCACGTGGCGGAATACCTGACCGTCCTACCATCCCGCGAGGCCTTGCAGGCCAAACTGCATCAATCTATTGAAAGCGCTCGGGCTCGCTTATCGAGCGAACAGGAGTAGTTCTTTTTGGATACTCAGTTTTAACAACAATAACTCAACGCACGAGAGTACTAATGCAGACCTCCTCCAGGCTAACCCGCTACCCACTGGCAGTTATCGTCCTCGCTCAGCTGTTTGGCACCTCGCTGTGGTTTAGCGTTAATGGCGTTGGCTTGGCATTGCAGGAGGCGGAGGGTCTTAGTGAAGGTGATCTCGGTTTACTGACCATCGCGGTGCAGGCCGGGTTTATCACCGGTACGCTACTAATCGCCATTACCGGCCTTGCCGACCGCATGCGGGCAAGCCATCTGTTTGCGCTGTCAGCAGTGCTCGGTGCGCTTATCAACGCGGCATTTATTGGCGTTGCCGACAGCATAACGCTGGCGGCAGTGGCACGCTTTGCCACCGGCCTATGCCTGGCAGGCATCTACCCGCTGGGCATGAAGCTGGTGGTGAGTTGGACACCTTCGCATGCGGGCGCGGCCCTGGGCTGGCTTGTCGGCATGTTAACGCTAGGCATCGCCTCGCCCCATTTACTGCGCGGATTAACGTTGCACCTGCCCTGGCAATGGCCACTGCTATTGGCATCGCTGTTGGCACTGGTCGCAGCGTTGATGGTTTTCCGGTTAGGCGTTGGCCCCCACCTACCTGCCAAAGCCGGAAGCGGGCGCCCCTGGGCCGGACTTGGTGCGTTCAAGCAGCGCCCGTTTCGCAAAGCCGCACTGGGCTACTTCGGCCACTGTTGGGAGCTTTATGCATTCTGGGCGCTGGTGCCCTTTTTGGTTAGCCGCGAGCTTGAGCGGCTCAATGCGTCAGCAAGCCTGCAGCCGTGGCTAAGCTTTGCCGTTATTGCCCTTGGCCTGCCTGGCTGCGTGTGGGCTGGCCGGTGGAGCCGGAAAGCGGGTAGCGCCCACGTTGCGTTTGTGGCGCTATTAACATCGGGCGTACTTTGCCTGGTTTACCCGCTATTGGGCAGCCTTTCACCCTGGTTACTGCTGGCGATGCTGGGCGTTTGGGGCGTTAGCGTGATTGCCGATTCAGCACAGTTTTCGGCGCTGGCATCGGCCCACGCGCCAGCCGAACGGCTGGGCGCGGCCTTGGCCATGATGAACGCTATCGGCTTTGGTTTGACCATCCCCTCCATTGCCTTGGTAACCGCCCTTTGGGCAAGCCAGAGCGTGGTGGTTATCTGGTGGTTGTTGCCAGGCCCTGTGTTGGGTTTAATCGCGATGCGTGGGTTACATCTCCCCTCGGCAAAGGCCTGACGCTCTGCCTCTTATCGCGCTATACTTGTCACCATTTTTTTGCACGTTGTGAGCCGACTCCCCATGGAAAAGACCTACCAACCCGAACAGATTGAAACCCGCTGGTATCAGCGCTGGGAAGCCGATAACCGCTTTGCCCCTTCGGGTAAGGGCGCGCCTTTCTCCATCATGATTCCGCCGCCCAACGTCACCGGCAGCCTGCACATGGGCCACGCGTTCCAGGACACCATCATGGATACCCTGACGCGCTGGAAGCGAATGCAGGGTAACAATACGCTGTGGCAGGTAGGTACCGACCACGCCGGTATCGCCACGCAAATGCTGGTTGAGCGCAAGATAGCGGCAGAAGAGGGCAAAACGCGCCACGACCTGGGCCGCGATCCGTTTATTGATAAGGTTTGGGAGTGGAAGGAAGAGTCTGGCGGGCACATTACCCGCCAACTGCGCCGCATGGGCGCCAGCGTTGATTGGAGTCGCGAGCGCTTCACCATGGATGACGGTTTCTATAAAGCCGTTCAGGAAGTCTTCGTGCGCCTGCATGAAGAGAAACTGGTTTATCGTGGCAAGCGGCTGGTCAACTGGGACCCGACGCTGCACACGGCGATTTCCGACCTGGAAGTGGAGAACAAGGAGCAGCAAGGCAGCTTCTGGCACTTCCGTTATCCGCTGGCCGACGGCGTTAAAACCGCCGATGGCAAGGATTATGTCGTGGTGGCCACCACCCGCCCCGAAACCCTGCTGGGCGATACCGGCGTTGCAGTCAACCCAGAAGATGCGCGATACGCCTCGCTGGTGGGCAAGTTTATTGAGCTACCGCTGGTGGGCCGCCGCATCCCTGTAGTGACCGACGAACACGCCGATATGGAGAAAGGTTCGGGGTGTGTGAAAATCACCCCGGCCCACGACTTCAATGACTATGAAGTCGGCAAGCGCCAAAACCACTTACTGATCAACGTCTTTTCCAAAGACGCCACGATTCTTGAGCAGGCGGAAATCTTCAACCTTAAAGGCCAGCCCCAGCCGGAAGAAGACGCTAGCCTGCCCGCCAAGTACGCAGGCCTTGATCGTTTTGAAGCGCGTAAACAGATTGTCGCCGATATGGACGCACTTGGCCTGCTGGAGCAAGTCGAAGCCGTTAACAACACCCTGCCCTATGGCGACCGCTCGGGTGATGTGATTGAGCCGCTGCTGACTGACCAGTGGTTTGTGGCGGTTGAAAACCTTGCCAAGCCCGCTATCGAGGCAGTGGAAAAAGGCGACATCCAGTTCGTACCCAAGAACTACGAAAACATGTATTTTGCATGGATGCGCGACCTGCAGGATTGGTGTATTTCCCGCCAGCTATGGTGGGGCCACCGCATTCCGGCGTGGTATGACGCCGAAGGTAACGTCTACGTTGCCCGCACCGAGGCCGAAGCCCGAGAGAAGCACGGCCTGAGCGCTGATATAGCGCTGACTCAGGACGAAGACGTGCTGGACACCTGGTTCAGCTCAGGCTTATGGACCTTTGGCACACTTGGCTGGCCAGAAAAAACCCCGGAACTTGAAACCTTCCACCCCACCAGCGTGTTGGTGACAGGCTTTGACATCATCTTTTTCTGGGTCGCCCGGATGATTATGATGACGCTGAAGTTCACCGGCCAGGTGCCCTTCAAAACCGTGTATGTCCACGGCCTGGTGCGTGATGGGCAGGGCCAGAAGATGTCCAAATCCAAGGGCAACGTACTCGACCCAATTGATCTTATCGACGGCATTACGCTGGATGCACTGCTTGAAAAGCGCACCGGCAATATGATGCAGCCGCAAAAAGCCAAGGCGATTGCCAAAGCGACCAAAGACGAATTTAAAGACGGCATTGAAGCCCATGGCACCGATGCGCTGCGCTTTACGTTCCTCTCGCAGGCCACCACTGGGCGCGATATTAAATTTGATATGAACCGCCTAGAAGGGTACCGCAACTTCTGCAATAAGCTGTGGAACGCCTCGCGCTACGTGCTCATGAATGCTGAAGGCGAAGATTGCGGCATCGCTTCTCAAGGTCAGGGCAGCAAGGTGGAACTGTCGCTGGCCGACCGCTGGATCATTTCCGAGCTGCAGAAGACCGAAGCCCAGGTGACCAAGGCGATGGACGAATACCGCTTTGACCACGCCTCGCAAGCGCTCTACGAGTTTGTCTGGAATGAGTATTGCGACTGGTATCTCGAGCTTTCCAAACCAGTGCTGTGGGACGAAAATGCCTCCGCTGAAGCCAAGCGCGGCACACGGCGTACGCTGGTGCGCGTGCTAGAAACCATTCTACGCCTGGCGCATCCGATGATGCCGTATATTACCGAAGAGATCTGGCAGCGCGTGTCACCCTTGGCGGGCACCTTGATGGGCGAAGGCGCCTCGCTGATGCTTCAGGCATGGCCGGAAGCTGACGAGAGCAAGATCGACGAGCAGGCCACCCGCGATATCGAGTGGCTGAAAGGTGTCATTATCGCTGTGCGTAACATTCGCGCCGAGATGAATATAGCCCCCGGCAAGCCGCTGGACGTGCTGTTAACCAAAGGCAAGCCGGAAGATGCCAAGCGCCTGGAAAGTAACCGCCATTTCCTGGCCAAGCTGGCCAAACTGGAAAGCGCGAGCTGGCTTGAAAACCCCAACGATGCCCCGCTTTCAGCAACGCAATTAGTAGGCGATATGGAAGTTCTGGTGCCGATGGCCGATCTAATCGACAAAGACACCGAGCTTGCTCGATTGAATAAAGAGATCGAAAAGCATGACAAGCTAATGGTTGGCATTGAGAAAAAACTGGGCAACCCCGGATTTATGTCTAAAGCCCCCGATGCCGTCGTCGAAAAAGAGCGCGGCAAGCTTGCCGAGTTCCAGTCGGCTAAAAAACTGCTGCAAGAACAGAAAACCAAGATTGAAGCGCTGTAGGTCCGCCGGGATACGACGACCCACCACCAACGCCACCTTAGGGTGGCGTTGGTGTTTCAAACAGCTGCTAGACACATTAGTGGCGGAAGACGTACTCCGAGCCATCGGTGAAGCGGCTGAAACGATAGATGGAGGGGTCGCAGGTCGTTTCTTCACCTGCAATCATTTCGGCGAGCATTTCCCCCGACGCCGGGGCCGTGGTCAAACCGTTGCCGGAGAATCCGGTGATCACGAAGAGCCCATCGTTGTCCGGTACTTCTGAAATCACTTGGGTGGAGTCTGGCGTGGCGTCGATCATGCCGGCCCAGCGCTCGCGCACTTGGGCGTTTTCATACTGCGGATAGGCGCGGCGCAGGTTGGCAAGCGCTGTGTTCACCTCGTTTTTATCCACACTGCCCGAGAGCATGCGCACTTGCTCGAAGGGCGTGATCTCGTTGGCGGACCAGCGCGAGGCCATATTGAGCGAGGCAAAGAAGTCGCTCGACAGGCGCACCTTGAGCAGATCGCCGGAGTGCTTCAGCGCCGGCATGAAATCCAGCAGCATGCGAAAGCTGTCGGTAGTGATGGGCGCGACGTTGGTCGACACGCCTACTGCGGTCTCCCCAGTGTCCATCTGGCGCCAGGCGAAGTCCGGCCCGTAACCGGCGCCGGGCAAGGCATTGTCGATTGGGCTCAGGCGCTGCATAGAAGAAGCGATGGTCAGTTGGGGCAGATGAACGCCCAGGTTGCCGGCAAACAGCGACGACCAGGCGCCACCTGCCAGCACTACCCGGGAAGCCTTGATATAGCCCTTCTCCGTATGCACGCCGACGATCCTGCCGCCTTGGCGGTCGATAGTACGGGCCGCACAGGGCGAGACGATCTGCACCCCTTCATTCATCGCCCCCCGCGCGATTCGCGAAACCGAGTAGCGTGGCTCGGCGGTGCCGTCGCTGGGTTGATGAAGTACCGCCTTGTATTGCTCCGCGCCATTGGGCAGCAGCCGCCCAAGCTCGGCGCCGGTGACCAGTCGCGCATCGGTCTGCGGCTGAATATGGCGCGCCTCGGCAAGCCACTCCCGGCTTGCGCTCACCTCATCGTCGGTGGCCAACAGCGAGAAATTGCCAGTCTGGCGAAAGCCTATATCCTCACCAAAGCGACCTGCAAAACCCTGCCAGATCGACTTCGAACGGTTGGCAAGCTCCAGCTTGCCCAGATCCCAGCTGTTGGAGTAAACCCAGCCAAAGGCACGGCTGGACTGCTCGCCCGCCACCACACCCTTTTCGAGTACCACCGTACTTAACCCCTTCTCGTTGAGAAACAGCGCCGTAGAAAGCCCAGCGATGCCACCGCCGATCACCACGACATCGGCCTCGGCGGGTAAGGTGTCCGACGTTGCCACCCCCTCCGCACGGGGAATCTGCGATTCAAGACGCCATCCAGGCCTAGCACCATAGGTGGCTCCCAAAAAAACCGCCCATTACGCCACCGGCAATACCGGTACCTGCACCTAGTAGAAAATTACGTCTGGATATTTTCATTGCTTGAATCCTTCAATGTCCTGCACGAAAGCGGCGTCTGGGGAGCCACGGAGTGAGTAAGAAATAAATTATGACTGACCAGTCGGAAAATAAAAAGTGGGCTTTCTTGTTGCAATCGATCAATGAAATGAAACGAAAGAAATAGACGTAACCGCCTACATGAACGGCTTGCGCCGCAACTTGGCGTGCATGAGGTAAAATGAAGTGAGATTCACCTGCCTCTCCACTCATTCACAGGGAGCGGCTTTCCACACAATAGAGAGCCCTATGGCACGCAAAAAAGAAATTTCACTTGATCGCATTCTGGATGCAGCCGATGCCATCATCATGGAGAGCGGCGGACGTCAGTTCACTCTCGACGCCGTGGCCGAACGAGCAGGTATCAGTAAAGGGGGGCTGGTCTATAGCTTTGCGACAAAAGATGACCTGGTAGCTGCTGTCCTGCAGCGCGAAATCGACCGCGTTCAACACGCCGTTCAAATACGGGCGGGAAACGATTGGGAACATAAACATAAGCGATTGCTTGCTTACCTGGATGAAGCCCTGACCGAGGATGACCGCCTTATTCGTCGCTCTGCCTACCTTATGACAGCCCTGCTTCAATCACCGGAAAAATCGCGCCCGGCAAGGGAGTATTATCGCTCAATTTTGGATCTATTCGATGGTGACAGCATGGCAAGTAAAGAGGTTCGCCAAGCCGTTCTAGCCATGGAGGGGCTGTTTCTACTGCGCGGGCTAGGCTTAGCGGACCCGTCTCCGTCAGAGTGGCGCTCAGTGCTTGCACACGCACATGCTACCGTCGCCAACGCTATAATCACCAGCAGCACAGATTAAACTCCCTTTAGAGCGTCGAGGGACGGATATCATAACATTGCTGATTCCACCGCTATTTTTAAACGCTTCGCAAGCATAACTTTTTCATTCATGCCCCCAATGTGAATAGATTATTCAACACTGGCTGAAGAGCGGTTCACTTTTTGATTGAATCGATAACTCAACTCCCTGTGTTTATGTGTGCCTAAAATAAAAGGGCCTGCGACACACCGGTATGACCATCGCGTATCAGCAGGCACTGTAAATGGCTACGTGTTTAGTTACCTTCGCGCCAGCCGCCAAGTACTCGGCTATCTGGGCCAAAAAAGACCAACCGGTCATGGTCAATGAGGTAGCGATAAGCACCTTCCAGCATATTCGTTACCTGCTGGGCATCCTCCATATTGGGACAAGCCATGCGCGTGCTGGCAAGCTGCTTAACATCGAAACGGTGCCCTTCCCCCAGACTTACCTGCCCCGAAAAGCGGTTGCAGCCGTCATAACCAGAGATCGTTCCATCGCTAGAGATTTCAAAAAACGGCGTTTCATTAAACGCTAACTTCTCATCTGTTCCGATCAACAGAAGATCCCAGCGCTGATCCACTATCGCTCCTGAAAGCTCCGCACTGCTCGGCGCTTCATGACTCTCTTGAGGCGCGGGCGAACTACTGCACGCGCTCAAAAGAAAAGCCGCCGATACACACAAGGGCAGCAAGCAATGACGCAGCGTTAACGTCTTCATGGACATAATTGTCACCTTATAGGTTTTACCAGTTGCCGCTGTTTTCCATGGAAGCCCATGGCTCTTGAGGTGCTAGCGTGTCGCCCTTTTGCAGTAGCTCGATGGAGATACCGTCAGGCGATTTAACAAATGCCATGTGTCCATCCCGTGGAGGACGGTTAATAGTAACACCGGCGTCCTGGAGCTTTTGACAAAGCGCGTAAATATCGTCTACCCGATAGGCCAGGTGACCAAAATTACGCCCGCCAGTGTAGGTTTCAGGGTCCCAGTTATACGTCAATTCAAGTTCGGGAGCGGAGAGCTGCGCTGAGCGCTCTTCGTCTTCGGGGGCGGCAAGGAAAATCAGCGTAAAGCGGCCTTTTTCATTCTCTTTACGGCGTACTTCTTTAAGGCCCAGCAGGTCACAGTAAAAGTGAAGCGATGCATCCAGATCGCTGATACGTACCATCGTGTGTAAAAACTGCATGTTATTTCCTTTTCATTAAGGCCGGTGAATGAATGTTAACGCGGATACCCATTATATGGATGGAAACAGAATAGGTCTTAACCAGCAAATCTTGTGCATATCAGATAGCGTATGCCCAAATGCTCGTCAAAGCTCATTATTCAGCCCGACCTACACCACTACCGGTTTAAATGACGGCCTGCTTTAACTAACCATTAGACAGATTTATTATACAAGGTCGAATTCAAAGAAAAATCTGTATAGTGCTATTTGAGGGCTATCTCAAAGGAGACGTTAGTGGACTCAATCACACAGGCGGCGTTGGGCGCTGCGATTGGTGGTGCGGTGCTGGGTCGGCGCTTGGGCCGTAAAGCCATTCTCATAGGGGCACTACTGGGCACGCTGCCCGACCTCGACGTAGCGCTGGACTATGGCGATGCGATCGCTAATGTGACCGAGCACCGTGGGTTTAGCCACTCGTTATTTGTACTGACCGGACTCGCAACGTTACTAGCCCTGCTTAGCAACCGTTTTGCCCCTGCACGAGATATTTCCTTTATCCATTGGTGGTGGTTTTTTACACTCACGCTAATCACGCACCCACTGCTTGATGCTCTGACCACCTATGGCACGCAGCTCTTCTGGCCGCTAGAAACATCACCGGTCGCCTGGCCGATTGTATTTATCATTGACCCGCTCTACACCCTGCCTCTTCTAATTGGTTTAATCGTAGGCATCGCGTCAAAACAGGTACAAAAGTACGCTACGGCCGCGCTGGCTGTCTCAAGTGTTTACTTATTGCTAGCAGCCGGAGCGAAGCTGAACATTGAGCACCGGCTGGCAACGGTTCTTGCCGAGATGGGGCTAGAGGAGGCGCCTTTACTGGTTCAACCAACCCCTTTTAACACGGTGCTATGGCGAGCTACCGTGGTCAATGAAGATCGCTATTATGAAGGTCTGATTAGCGTATTTGATGGCAAGCGTCAGCCACGTTTGGAACCGCTTCACCGCAATATAGCGCTTGAAGAGAGTGCGTTGTCGGGCCCGCTTGGCCAGCGGCTAATGTGGTTTACTGGCCCTTTTTTGCGCTATGACACCATCAATATTGAGGGACATGAAACATTAATTGCTACCGATCTTCGGCTGGGCTATCCCGGCTTTCACCCGTTCAGCTTCACCCTCGCAGCGCTGCAGGATGATACATGGATACCCGTGGATGTAAGCGAGCAGATCGAGAGCGCACGTGGGCTGCAGCTAAATATGCTGTCGCGTCTCGCAGCAAGGGCCGCTGGAGATACCATGGCGCTTTGTGCAAGCGACTTTATCTCGCCTGATTGGCGCGCTGACCCGCTTCAATATCACTGCTAGCGGTGGCCACCGCACCGCTAGCAGTGATGGCTGATAGGCGCTGAAATAAAAGCTTAGGGGGCGATTCCCTGCCCACAACCACTGAACTGCTCACCGCCGTAGCTGAGCGTTACCCGCGCAGGAAAGGGAAAACCGCTCATATTGTCAAAGCAAGCGCCCGCTTCAATACGCACCCGAAAGAAAGGCTCAACGCGGGCGTTTTCAAGCACCACTCGGCCCGCTTCGTTGTCCATCACGCTCACCATATAGGGCAGCTCAATACGCTCCTCGCCGTAGTTAAGCTCCAGAGTTAACGTGGGGGAATCGTGTGCGAGCGCGACCACCCAGCCTGGCTCATTGCCATGCCCAAAAAACATAACGCCAGGCCGCTCTGCACGAGTAAGGACTTTGCGCTCTTCGCCAAGGGTGCACTGCAGTTGGCCACGCGGTGTTTCCACCATGGCCTGGTTACCTCGGTTCCAAAAACTGATACTGCCATCCTGGTAGCGAGCCCCGTTAGCGACAACCGCTTGAGGCAGCTGCCAGGCACCGTGCAGCGACCAAAGCCGTAGGTCATTAGTATTCGTCGCTGTCACTAAATTCTGGTCAGCGGGCTGACAGTGCCAGCCCTGGTACTGGTCGGCGTTTCCAGCAAAAAGTACCGAGGGCAGCAACGGGGCACTGCTGTTAACGGTCATTGTCCCAGACTCGTCTACTGGTGAAGACGTAGAGGCACAGCCGGTGAGTGCCATCAAACAAGCACCCACAGCGGCTAATCGAAGAGGGGTAAAAAACGTCATCTATCAAGGCTCCCTGCGCGCGTGATTTATTGTGTAATGCACTAGCTTCGCTTAAAGGCGTGTAGATCCTGTGGATCAAAGGTATCAAACTTGGGCGGCAATCCCAATGCTGCCCGTTTTTCCGCCAAGTGATGCTTCTCGGCCAGCCACGTGGGGTCTTGAGAGGGCTCACGACCATTTAGCTCAGCTAGCTGCGTTATCCCTTGATGGTAAAAGGTCACGATATTAAGCGCGGCTTGATTATCATCTTCAAGTGCACGCCTAAGCGTAGGTAAATACCCCCTGATTTGCGACAGGTGTTGCTTTAACTGCCATACATAGCGCATCTCGGTCATCCAGGGCCGTTCGCGCAGCACCGCAAAGAGTGCGCTGGTGGCTAGAAGTCCCAGGAAGATACCTAGCGCGTAGAGCCATAGGCTGTTGCCCAAGGCAGAGGTCAGCAGCATGGAAAACAGCATTCCAAAAATGACCAGTTGGCCCGCCATCGCAAAGCTAATCATGCGCGCCTTACGACGGTAGCGTTGTACATCATGCGGCTCAAGGGTAAAAACCATGGCCAACCTCGCAATCCAAATGAGTGTTCTATGATACGGGGCTGACCAACGCAAACAAGCCTGAGTCGCTTAATGTGCGCTTAATCGCTCTGCGGCCATTTTTAACAACCGCTCGGTTGCCTCCCAGCCAACACAGGCATCGGTTACCGAGACACCGTAACGCAGTGCACTAGGGTTTAACGGCTGTTTGCCCTCAAACAGGTGGCTTTCAAGCATCAAGGCGACCAGATTGGCGTTGCCCGCCTGCCGCTGGGCCAGTACATCCAGCATTACTTCATTCTGACGACGATGATCTTTACGTGCATTGGCGTGGCTACAGTCGACCATTAAACGTGGGTTCTGACCTGCCTCATGCAGCGCCTTGATCGCCGCCTGAACATGCGCTGCCTGATAATTCGGCTCGCCATGCCCGCCGCGAAGCACAACATGCGTATGCGGGTTACCGGCTGTTTGCTGCATGATGGGGCGCCCATGACTGTCTTGAGCAAAGCGCTGGTGCCCATGAGCGGCAGCTTGTATGGCGTCAATCGCGACCTGCACATCACCGCTGGTGGCATTTTTGAACCCAACCGCCGCAGCCAGGTCACTGGCCAGCTCACGGTGCAGCTGCGACTCTGTAGTGCGCGCGCCAATCGCGACCCAACTTAAAAGGTCATCCAGGTAAGGCGCGAGCATGGGCTGAAGCAGCTCGGTGGCCACCGGTAGGCCTCGGGCGGCAACGGCATGCATCAATTCACGAGAGAGGGTAATGCCCTTGGGCATATCGCCACGACCGTCTAAATCAGGGTCATAGGCCAGCCCTTTCCAGCCAACCGTCGTACGCGGCTTTTCAACGTAAACCCGCATTACCGGTAAAATCTGCTCATCCACCTGCTCACTTAGCACCGCCAAACGGTCAGCGTACTCAAGCGCTGCGTCCGGGTCATGGATAGAACAGGGGCCTACCACCACCAATAATCTTTTATCCTGGCCACTTAATATTTTCTGAACCGCTTCTCGCTGTTGAGAAATTTGCTGGCCTAACCGAGCATCAACGGCAACGCTTTGGCGTAACTCGGCGGGTGTCGGTAAGTGATTAACAGGGCTGGGCGTACTGTCGCCAAGGGGGTTGGCGTTAGCATTCTTGATCGGGGCTAGGCTTGCCTGGGCATTCATCATTAACTCTCCGGTATCACATGACATCGTTGATTGGCGTTACCACCCAAACGGGCACGGTCGGAGGTGGCAGCTTGCACCGACCGCGCGTCGCTAAATCGCCAGCCATAGCCCACATAGCCGGTAGCGATAGTGACGTTATAAGCGCGATACATCATGGTGCAGCTCCTTAATGAAATTCCTATGGCAAAAGCCGTTAAACGCAAAAAGCCCCGGCGGGGTCACCAACCGGGGCTTGAAGATTCGGCAGGCAACCTGGAAGGTGTGCCTAGTAGCGCGACGTTAACCGTCGGCCGTGGGCACACCGTGGCTAAACCAATATCCAAAATAGGCCACAACGCTCATGCACACACTAACCGCCATAAAAGGCAGGCGGTTAGCAGTATGGAAAGGCGCTTGTGTGTGCATATTTTTCCTGATGACTGGCAAGCCAAGGGGCCGCAAAAAATCGTTTTAAAAAAGGTATATCTTTATCCTGCCCTTAAGCTTGGCAAATGGCAACTGTTGATTAACAATCAGCGCCATAGCCAAAAAGTGACAGACTAACGCCGTGGATCAATCACCCACGCGGCGCATAAGCAAATACGTCGGAAAAAACCCGCTCACTCACCACGCCTTTGGTTTCCAACACATCCAGGCAGGCGTATACCATGCCGGGCGAGCCGGAGAGATACACGTCATAATCGCTGAACGTCAGCGCCGCTTTCTCCAGTACAAGATCAACCCGGCCCTGATGGTGATGAATACGCTCGCCGCTTGCCAAAGGCTCAGTTAGCGGAAATTCGGTGACCGCTTTAAACGTTACATTGGGATAGCGCTGCGCCCACTCAGTCGCCAGGCTTTCAGCGTAAAGGTCGCGATGCTCACGGGCAGCCCACCAGAGTGAGATTGGCCGCTCAGGCTGGTCACGCAGGGTGGCCTCAACAATCGCTTTCATTTGTGAAAACCCTGTACCAGCAGCAATCAGCAGCAGCGGACGCTCGCTTTGCGCGTCAACCACACATTCACCGCCGGGCAAGCGCAGCGTTAGCTGATTGGCCACCTGGAGCAGATTTCGAAGTCGTACTGAATTATCGCGCTCAGGCCAGTGCTGAATATGCAGTTCAATGACGCCATCGCCCTGCTCGGCACTGGCAATTGAAAAGGGCACCCAGGTGCTGTCATCCAATTTAAGTTCTAGATACTGCCCAGGCGCATGCTGCATTGATTCTGCACGCCCTTTTAGCGTCACGCCAAATACGTCAGGATTTAAATCCTCAACAGCCGTTACCTGGCAGGTTAACGTCCTTGCGCTCATGAAAACCTCTATATGAAAAATCGATCAACGTGCGCCGCTAAACTTAACTGCCTTCTTAACCGCCATGCCGCTGTGCTGGCAGAGGAATACCGATTCCCAGCTCTTCCCACCGCTCGTCAACGCGATTTTTGACCGTCTCGTCCATCACGATGGGCGTGCCCCACTCGCGGTCTGTTTCGCCTGGCCATTTGTTGGTCGCATCGAGCCCCATTTTGGAACCCAAGCCAGAGACAGGCGAGGCGAAATCCAGATAATCGATAGGCGTATTCTCAACCATCACGGTATCTCGCGCCGGGTCCATACGCGTGGTGATCGCCCAGATCACGTCTTCCCAGTTGCGCGCATCAACGTCGTCATCCAGCACAATCACGAATTTGGTGTACATGAACTGACGTAAAAAGCTCCATACCCCCATCATCACGCGCTTGGCGTGACCTGGGTACTGCTTTTTCATGGTGACAACCGCCATGCGATACGAACAGCCTTCAGGCGGCAGGTAAAAGTCGACAATTTCAGGAAACTGCTTGCAGAGTATCGGCACAAACACTTCGTTAAGCGCCAACCCGAGAACGGCAGGCTCATCCGGCGGCCGCCCGGTATAGGTGGAGTGATAAATGGCATCACGGCGCATGGTCATGCGCGTTACCGTAAAGACCGGGAAGTGATCCACCTCGTTGTAATAGCCAGTGTGATCACCGTATGGGCCTTCAGGCGCCATATCATCAGGATAGATAACCCCTTCCAGAATAATCTCACTGGAGGCAGGCACCTCAAGGTCATAATGGCCGCACTTAACAAGCTCGGTACGCGAGCCGCGCAGAAGCCCGGCAAACGCATATTCGGAGAGTGAGTCAGGGACGGGGGTCACGGCCGCCAGGATCGTGGCCGGGTCAGCACCCAACGCTACGGCAACCGGGAAAGGCTCGCCAGGATGCGCTTGCTGAAACTCCTGGAAATCCAGCGCCCCGCCACGGTGGGAGAGCCAGCGCATGATCAAGCGGTTCTTGCCAATCTTTTGCTGCCGGTAAATCCCCAGATTCTGGCGTTTTTTATGCGGGCCGCGGGTAATGACCAGCGGCCAAGTGACCAAAGGCGCCGCATCGCCCGGCCAGCAGTGCTGGATAGGCAGGCGATCAAGATCAACCTCGTCATCTTCAAAAACGACTTCCTGCACTGGCGCCCGCTTAACGGTTTTAGGCCCCATACTAAGCACTTGTTTGAAGATAGGCAGCTTATCCCAGGCGTCTTTCAACCCCTTGGGCGGATCAGGCTCTTTTAAAAAGGCCAACAGCTTACCCACTTCGCGCAGCGCTTCGACCGACTCCTGCCCCATTCCTAGTGCCACGCGCTTTGGTGTACCGAAAAGATTGCCCAGCAGCGGCATATCATGGCCCTTCACATTCTCAAACAAGAGTGCCGGGCCACCGGCACGCAGCGTGCGGTCGCAAATCTCGGTGATTTCCAGGTAAGGATCGACTTCGGCTTGGATACGCTTGAGTTCACCGCGCGCTTCCAGCGCCGCGATGAAGTCGCGCAAGTCGTTATACTTCAAGACACACTCCCCGCTAGGCTTGCGCCGCTATAGTAATTCTCATCAATCCTAGCGGCGTTTCATCGCTTCAAAGAACTCAAGATTCGTCTTGGTATCCTTCAGACGATCAATCAGGAATTCCGTGGCAGCCGTGTCTTCCATCGGGTTGAGCAGCTTGCGCAAAATCCACATGCGCTGCATCTCTTCCTCAGATGCCAGCAGATCTTCACGCCGCGTGCCGCTGCGACGAATGTTGATTGCCGGGAAAACGCGCCTTTCCGCCAGCTTGCGATCAAGGTGCGCTTCCATATTACCGGTACCCTTGAACTCTTCGAAGATGACTTCATCCATCTTCGAACCGGTATCCACCAGAGCCGTGGCGATAATGGTCAAGCTGCCGCCCTCTTCGATATTACGCGCCGCACCGAAGAAACGCTTAGGCTTCTCAAGCGCATGCGCATCGACACCACCGGTAAGCACTTTACCGGAGCTCGGCACGACGGTGTTGTAGGCACGCGCTAAGCGGGTAATCGAATCCAGCAGGATAACCACGTCTTTTTTGTGCTCAACCAAACGCTTGGCTTTTTCGATGACCATTTCAGCGACCTGAACGTGGCGCGCCGGCGGTTCATCAAAGGTGGAAGCCACCACTTCACCGCGTACGGTACGCGACATTTCGGTCACTTCCTCCGGGCGCTCATCGATCAGCAGTACGATCAGATGGCACTCAGGGTTGTTGCGCGTAATTGAGGTGGCGATGTTCTGCAGCATCAGTGTCTTACCCGCTTTAGGCGGAGACACCAGTAGGCCACGCTGACCTTTACCAATCGGCGCAGTCAGGTCGATGATACGGGCCGTTAGATCTTCGGTGGAACCATTACCGATTTCCATCCGCAAACGGTCATTCGGGAATAGCGGCGTTAAGTTCTCGAAGAGAATCTTGTGCTTGGCATTTTCCGGACGGTCAAAGTTGATCTGGCTAACCTTGAGCAGAGCAAAGTAGCGCTCGCCTTCTTTGGGCGGGCGAATTTTGCCGGAAATGGAGTCGCCTTTACGCAGGTTAAAACGGCGAATCTGCGAGGGCGATACGTAGATATCGTCCGGTCCGGCAAGATAGGAGCTGTCGGCGCTACGCAGGAAGCCAAAGCCATCCTGAAGAATTTCCAGTACACCGTCGCCGTAAATGTCCTCACCGCTTTTAGCGTGTCGTTTGAGGATGGCGAAAATGATGTCCTGCTTGCGCGAACGGGCCAGGTTATCGATACCCATTTCGCGGGCGATATCGAGCAGCTCGGGAACGGTTTTTTGCTTGAGTTCAGTGAGATTCATCGGCGTGTTAGAAAGTTGCTCTGGAAGCTAGGCGCAAGGCGCCAGAATAAGACAGGAGGCGTAGCACGTACTGATATGGCTAGGCGCCGTGTGATGCGTTCAGGTCCCGATAAAGCACGTACTCGATGGTAAGCCGCTGGGCATGTGAAAACTCATGGCAGTGGTGCAATGAGGCAATGAGTTATTGCTCAGTTCGAGGGTACATGCAGTTGTTTGTTCTGATTGGCGTAAGGAAAGAACCAATCAGCGGGTCATCTGACGACTTGGAAATATGGCTGATGCTATCTGGATAAGCAGTATCTTGTTAACATGCTGGATAAGCGTTAGTTAGTCAATATACATAGCACAATCATCGCGTGCTTAGCCAAGGTAAGTACAGCATTAAATAAATACGACGTTCGATAAGTCCCGATAATACCAAGAAAGCCTAGCACCAAGAAAGCTTAACTAGGAAAGCCTAGCACCAGAAAAGCTTGGCAACCAAGACAACTGAATCGACACGCTATCAACGATCTCTTGTCAGCAGAGCTATTACTAGTAATTTTTTGGGTAATTTCTAGCAATCAGCCTTGTAGCAGGCAAGGTCGAGTCAGACCTGTCGTTCGATGGTAGTCAAGGCCCGCGATAAACGCAAGTCTTTGCCAATTGACAATAGCTCAAGCGCACCGCAACCTTGGCAAAGCCAATACGAAGGATAGCTCATGCCCAAGGACATTTCACCCCCCGTTAGCGCTCCTGTTAGCGAACTGGAAAACGCAGCACCACAGCGGCTAGCCGCCATTGACCTCGGCTCCAACAGTTTTCATCTTCTGGTAGCCAACTATCAAAATGAGCGTCTTCAAGTCGTTGCACGATTGGGTGAAAAAGTCCAACTGGCGGCTGGCCTGGATGAAGAGGGCAAGCTTAACGAAGCAGCCATTCAGCGCGCCCTGGACTGCCTGGGCCGCTTCGCGCCGTTTTTAAGTGATATTGAGAGCGCAAACCTGCGCATCGTGGGCACTAACGCCCTGCGTGACGCCCATAATAGCCAGGCGTTTATTGAACGGGCTGAAACACAGCTTGGTCACCCCATCGAAATTATTGCGGGCCGTGAAGAGGCCCGGCTTATCTATCTAGGGGCGGCTCATGCCTTGGCCGAAAACGGGCGCCGCTTGATTGTCGATATTGGTGGCGGCTCAACAGAATTTATCATTGGTGAAAAGTTTGAACCCAAGGCGCTGGAAAGCCTGCGCATGGGCTGTGTGACCTTTACCAGCCGCTACTTTCCTGACGGCGAGATGAGTGAAAAGCGCATGCGCCGCGCCGAACTGGCCGCGTTATCAGAACTTGCCCATATCCAGCGCCCCTACCTGCGCCTTGGCTGGGAAGACCCAGTAGGCTCCAGTGGCACTATTAAAGCAGTGGCTAGCGTTCTTCTCGCCTATGGTGACACACCCACTGAAGGTGTGATTACGCGCAGCGGGCTCAAAAAACTGCGTGAGCGCCTGCTCAAGTGCAAACAGTTGTGCAAAGTCGAACTCGACGGGTTAAAGCCTGACCGCGCACGAGTTTTCCCTGCTGGGGTGGCCATTTTAAGCGCTATCTTCGAGGCATTTGACCTGCACCAAATGCGTTTTGCCGACGGCGCCCTGCGCGAGGGTGTGCTCTATGATATGGCCGGACGCAATAGCGCAGAAGACACGCGCTCCAAAAGCCTTGAAGTACTCCAGCGCATTTACGACGTGGATACCCGACAGGCCGATAACGTGGCCGAGACCGCACTATGTCTGTTTAAGCAGGTGCAAGACGCCTGGTCGCTTACCCATGAGCACCGTTACTATCTGCAGTGGGCCAGCCATGTACACGAAATTGGCTTGGCTATTTCCCATAGCCAGTTTCATCGCCATGGCGCTTACCTGCTGGAAAACTCTGACCTGGCGGGCTTTTCACGCCCGGAGCAGCATCAGTTGGCCTTTCTAGTGCGTGCCCATCGGCGTAAATTCCCGCTCAAGGAGTGGCAGGCGCTCCCCAAGGCGCAGCACGCGCACAGCATACGGCTTGCCCTATTGTTGCGCCTGGCGGTACTGATTAACCACTCACGCCCCGAAAACGCCCCGCCCTTGCCGAACATTAGTGTTGATTCCGACAGCTTAACGCTGGCACTGCCCGCCAGCGATGAACCAACGCTACTCAGCACCGATATTGAGCAGGAGCAGGCGTATATGGATGCCGCAGGCTTCACGCTGAACGTCATACAGGAAAGCTAAAAGAGACAGACGGGCGCACCGCCTACGAGACAAACCTTACGTTAGCCGCTTTCCAGAGCACTCTGGCTGGCGGCTGAACCACGCCAAGGCAAGTGTCTTCCGCCATGACCATCACCAGCCGCTCGCGCTCCCATGGGGGAATTTGGGCCTCCTGAAGCAGCCTTTTAACGTCTCGGCGCCCTCGCTCGGCAAGCGCAATCACTTCTCCTCCCTGGCGCCAGCGCAACGTTAGCGGCGTATCGGACTCCAACGAGAGTTCCAGCGCACCTAACGGTGTTGCCTGCCCTGCCCTGCCATCCCAGGCACACTGCCAGGCCGGTAGCGGCTCCAGCGGCGCCATTAGATAAAGCCGCTGTTGCCACACCCGAGCCTCCGCTCCTGGCCACGTGACGTGCACACTCGCGTCCGGTGCGGCCGTTAATTGATCAAGCAGCGTCTCCAAACGACGCTGAGGCGGGGTCGGCAATAATCGCTGCTGGCACCAGGAGCGTATCAGCAATCGCTGGCGAGGCCGTGAGCGCGTGGCCAACGCGAGGGCATCAATACACTCCAGGTCGGCGCTGTTAGCATCTGTGCGAAGCGCCTCCAACTCCGCTTGGGCATACTCACTAAGCAGCGCATCCGCTTCCCCGGCATGCTTAGCGCTATGGGAAAACGCGCCAGCCATGTCGGGCCAGCGCGCTTTGAGAAGAGGCAACACGTCATGACGCAGGCGGTTACGATCAAGCGTGACATCGCTATTAGTGGGGTCTTCGCGCCATTCAAGGCCGATTTGGTAGGCTCGCCCCTCCAGGCAGCGCCGGGCAATCGAGAGCCAGGGCCGAACGAAGGTAAGGCCGTGTGCATGACGGCAGTGTGGCATTCCCGCTAACCCACGAATACCGCTTCCCCGCAGTGCCGCCAGCAGAAAGGTTTCCGCTTGATCATCCTGATGCTGGGCCAGCCAAACGGTGTCTCCCGTGGGAACATGCTCATGAAACGCAGCATAGCGCGCCTGACGCGCTGCCGCCTCAATACCGCCAGCGGCGGCGTCGACCGTAACGCGCACCACACTAAGCGGCACGCCAAGCTGCTTGCAAAGCGCTTGGCAGTGCTGTTCAAAGTCATCGGCGGCGGCCTGCAAGCCGTGATGAATATGGATGGCGCGCAGCGGGTGATTGGCCTGGCGGCAAACAGAAGCTGCCAGCGTCAGCAGCAATGCGGAATCAAGCCCTCCGGAGAGCGCGACCCAAATAGAGCGCCCCGGTGGGGTTTCCACCAGGGCGTCGTTTAACAGGCGTTCAAGCTGATTAGGCAGTTGGGGCGCCATAGCTCATTAAGCGCTTATAACGGCGCTCCAGCAGGGCATCGGTATCCAGTGCCTGAAGGCGCTCAAGGCCCTCGGTGATGGTCTCTTTCACACGCTCCGCCGTCGTCATCGGATGACGATGCGCACCGCCTAGCGGCTCTTTAATCAGCCCATCTACAAAGCCAAGCTCTTTTAAGCGCTCTGCGGTGATCCCCATTGCCTGGGCCGCATCAGAGGCTCTTTCGGCACTTTTCCAGAGAATAGACGCACAGCCTTCTGGCGAAATAACCGAGTAGGTGGAGTATTGAAGCATGTACAGCTCATCACATACGCCGATCGCCAATGCCCCACCGGAGCCGCCTTCGCCAACAACCGTTGATATAATCGGTGTTTTCAGGCGCGACATGACCGCCAGGTTGTAGGCAATCGCTTCACTCTGGCCACGCTCTTCCGCGTCAATGCCTGGGTAAGCACCGGGGGTATCGATAAAGGTTAAAATCGGCATTTTGAAGCGTTCGGCCATTTCCATCAGACGACACGCTTTACGATAACCTTCCGGGCGAGGCATACCGAAGTTACGGCGCACCTTCTCTTTAACATCGCGCCCTTTCTGGTGGCCGATCACCATTACCGGCTTATCATTCAAGCGCGCAACGCCGCCTACCAGGGCAGCGTCATCAGCGAAGTTACGGTCGCCATGTAGCTCGTCAAAGTCGCTAAACATATGCTCAAGATAGTCGAGCGTATAAGGGCGCTGAGGATGACGCGATAGCTGAGAGACCTGCCAGGGCGTCAAGTCCTTGAAGATCGATTCGGTCAGCTTACGACTTTTCTCCTCCAGCCGGGATATCTCATCGGAGAGATTAACGCTGTCGGAGCTAACCAAACGTAGCTCCTCAATTTTTGCCTGAAGCTCGGCAATGGGCTGTTCAAAATCGAGATAATTGGGATTCATCGGCTCTGCCTGTAAGCTGCCTATAAAAAGGCCTTGTCGAAACGAGTATCTAATAGACGTATTATCGCATCCTGACCCTGCCACGCAAGGCAGGGTCTGCTCAACGACACTACCCAACCGTCTTACGGTCAGGTTTTAGCGGTAACGTAGCTGAACCCCCGCCTGCCCTTCCACATCGCGCAACGCAAGCAGCAAGTCATCACTGGGCGCGACTTTCCATTCACCGGCAAGCTCCAGCCAGCCGACGGCTTGGGCATGGCGATACTGCAACCGCACCGGCAAACCGCCATTATCCCGGTAGGGCGCTAAGCTATCGCGCAGACTCTCGACCAAGCGGCCATTGATACGCTCGGCGTCCAGTGCAAGCTCAACGGCATCGCCATAGCGAATACGGGCAGTGACCATAGGCGTTACATCTTTTCCACGCAGTCTCAGCCCACCCGAGAAATCGTCACTGGAAACTTCGCCTTCAACAATCAATACCTGATCAGCCTCTATCTGACCACGTAACTGGTCGAATAGCTCACCAAACAACGATGCTTCAATACGCCCGGTGCGATCATCCAGGGTGATAAACGCCATGGTATCGCCACGTTTGGACTTCATGGTACGCATCGCAACCACCAGCCCGGCCACCCGCTGAGGTTCGCGGGAGGGTTTTAAATCGCTAATACGTGTTGATACAAAGCGTTTTAATTCACGCTCATATTCATCAATCGGATGCCCGGTAAGATAAAGCCCGAGGGTATCTTTTTCACCTGAAAGGCGCTCGCGGTCGGTCCATTCTCGCGCACCGAGGTACTCAGTGTAGACGTCGAGCGCTTCGTCTTCGGCATCAGCAAAAGCCTCGCCGAACATGTCCAGCATGCCCAGGCTCTGGTTGGTGTGGTTCTGGGCGGCGGCCTTCAGGGCATCTTCCATAGAAGCCGCCAGCACGGCCCGGTTAGGGCCAAGGTTATCCAGCGCCCCTGAGCGAATCAGCGCTTCCAGGGTGCGCTTGTTCATACGCTTAGGGTCAAGCCGACGGCAGAAATCGAACAGGTCGGTGAACGGCCCACCCGTCTGGCGCGCCTCGACAATTGCCCCGATGGGCCCCTCGCCCACCCCACGAATCGCCCCCAGGCCGTAAACCACGCGCCCTTCGGTATCCACGGTAAATTTGTAGCCGCCTACGTTAACGTCCGGCGGAGTAACGGTCAGCTTGAGGTTACGGCACTCCTCGATTAACGGCACTACCTTATCCAGGTTGTCCATCTCGGTGGACATAACCGCGGCCATAAATGGTCCTGGATAATGGGCCTTCAGCCATGCAGTCTGGTAAGACACCAGCGCGTAGGCGGCAGAGTGCGACTTGTTAAACCCGTAACCGGCGAACTTTTCCACCAGGTCGAAGATATTACCGGCAAGATCCTTATCGATCCCATTGGCCGCGCAGCCTTCCATAAAGCCTGAACGCTGCTTGGCCATCTCTTCGGGCTTTTTCTTACCCATCGCCCGGCGCAGCATATCGGCCTGGCCCAGCGAATAACCGGCCATTACCTGAGCGATCTGCATGACCTGCTCTTGGTAAAGGATAATACCGTAGGTAGGCGACAACACCGGTTTTAACAGCTCGTGCTGGTAATCCGGGTGTGGATAAGATACTTCGGCACGGCCGTGCTTACGGTTGATAAAGTCATCGACCATGCCTGACTGCAGCGGGCCGGGGCGGAACAGCGCCACCAGAGCGATCATGTCGTCCAGCGAATCCGGTAGCAGGCGCTTGATCAGCTCCTTCATGCCGCGAGATTCGAGCTGGAAAACGGCGGTAGTTTCAGCACGCTTGAGCATTTCAAACGTTTTGCCATCATCCAACGGAATCGCATCGATGTTCAGCGGTTCCTGGCCGTTCACGCCGCGAACCTTATCGACCATCTCAAGCGCCCAGTCGATAATGGTCAGCGTACGCAGTCCCAAAAAGTCGAACTTGACCAGCCCGGCGTCTTCGATATCGTTTTTATCGAACTGAACCACCAGCCCATTGCCGCTTTCATCGCACAGTAAGGGCGAGAAATCGGTCAGCTTGGTGGGCGCGATGACCACGCCACCCGCGTGCTTGCCGGTGCCACGGGTCGTGCCCTCAAGCTTGAGGGCCATTTCCCAGATCTCTTCAGCTTCTTCGTCGTTAGCAATGAACTCTTTAAGCGCAGCCTCCTGCTCAATCGCCTTGCCAAGCGTCATGCCCACTTCAAACGGGATCAACTTGGAGAGCTTGTCACCCAGTGAGTACGGTCGCCCCTGAGCGCGTGCCACATCGCGTACCACGGCTTTGGCCGCCATGGTGCCGAAGGTAACAATCTGCGATACCGCGTCACGCCCGTAGCGCTCGGCCACGTACTCGATCACCTTGTCGCGTTTTTCCATGCAGAAATCGACGTCAAAGTCGGGCATGGAAACACGCTCAGGGTTCAAAAAGCGCTCAAACAGCAGGTCGTAGCCGATGGGGTCAAGGTCGGTGATCTTTTGCGCGTAGGCAACCAGAGAGCCCGCACCGGAACCTCGCCCAGGCCCGACCGGTACGTTGTTATCCTTGGCCCACTGAATGAAGTCCATGACGATCAGAAAGTAGCCGGGGAAGCCCATCTGAATAATAACGTTGAGTTCAAACTCCAGCCGGTCGCGGTAACGCTGGTCAATTTCCTTGTATTCGTCGCTGTCGCGCGGGTAGCGCTCGACAGGAAACAGGAAGTTCAGGCGATCCGTCAGGCCGTCGTGGGAGACCTTGCGGAAAAACTCATCCAGGGTCATTCCCTCGGGGATTTCGAACTCAGGCAAAAATATCTCACCCAGACGTACATCCACGCTGCAGCGCTCGGCAATCATCACGCTGTTTTCCAGCGCCTCGGGGATATCCGAGAACAGTGCTGCCATCTCGTCCGGGCTTTTTAAATACTGCTCTTCAGTGTAGCGGCGTTCACGGCGCGGGTCGTCCAGCGCCTTGCCTTCACCAATGGCGACACGCGTTTCATGCGCCCAGAAATCCTCCCGCTCAAGAAAGCGTACGTCATTGGTAGCCACCACTGGCGTGCCGGTATCGATGGCAAGCTTGACGCTGGCATGCACGCACGCCTCTTCAAGCGGACGCCCGGTACGAATCAGCTCCAGATAGAAACGATCCGGAAAGGCAACCTGCCACTCTTCTAGCAGTTGGCGCGCTTCACGTTCATGGTCGGAAAGCAGATGGCGGCCAATTTCGCCCTCCCGCGCACCGGAAAGCGCAATCAGGCCTTCACTTTGTTCAAGCACCCAGCGCTTATCCAAAATGGCCCGCCCCTGACGCTGGCCGTGGGTCCAGCCCTTGGAGATCAGCTCGGTCAGGTTGCGATAGCCGACATCGTTCATCGCCAGCAGCGTTATACGGTAAGGATGTGACTCATCGTGGGGATTAAAGAGCCATAAGTCGCTGCCAATAATGGGCTTGAGTGCGGCCCCTTGAGCGGCCTTGTAAAACTTCACCAAGCCGAACAGATTTGTTTCGTCGGTTAGCGCCAATGCCGGCATACCGCGATCAAAGGTAGTGCTGACCAACGACTTAAGTTTTACCAAGCCGTCGACCAGGGAGTATTCACTGTGCAAACGTAGATGAACAAACGGTACCGTCATGACACTCTCGGTAGAATCTCGGTAAAAAGAAATGAAATAACGTTAATTTAACGTAGCGACAGCACTTAAATGAGGGCTAATTGGCGCTGAACGGGGGCGAAGCTTCGGCGGTGCTCTTCAAGCGGCCCGTGAGCGGATAGCGCCTCAAGATGCTCTTTCGTTGGGTAGCCTTTGTGACGTGCAAAGCCGTACTCAGGATAGCGCATATCCAGCGTAACCATCTGGGCATCGCGCGCGACCTTGGCAAGAATCGACGCCGCAGCAATGGCGGGATGGCGCGCATCGCCTTTGACTACGGCTTGCCCCGGCAAACTATGTCCCGGCAAACGGTTACCGTCCACCAGCAAGTACTCGGCCGCAGGGGCTAAACCATCAATCGCACGACGCATTGCCAAGTGCGTGGCGTGGTAAATATTGAACTGATCAACTTCGGCAGCGCTTGCCTCAGCGACTACAAAGGCTAACGCCTGTTCGCGTATCAGCACGTCTAACGCTTCACGCTTACGGGCGGTGAGCTTTTTAGAGTCAGTCAGACCGTCAATGGGGCGTGCTGGGTCCAGAATCACCGCCGCAGCCACGACGCTACCGATTAACGGCCCACGCCCAACCTCGTCGACCCCCGCCAAGCGCTCGCCCACATAGGCGATTTCAAGCGGCGGAAAATCGCCTGATTTAGCGGGCATTGTGCTGCTCCAGTGACTGGCCTAAGGCGATAGCGGTGATTGCCTCAGCGGCGCGTCGACTGGCGTTGCGCTGCAAGTCGGCGTGCATCGTTGCAAAGCGTGCCTCTAACGCCAAGCGTGCTTCGTGATTGCTAAGCAACTCATAAAGCTGGTCTGCGATAGCTTCCGGTGTCGCCGCGTCCTGAATAAGCTCAGGCACCACGCTTTGCTGCGCGATCAGATTGGGTAGCGATATCCACTGGGTTTTCACCATACGCTTGGCGAGCCAATGCGTGGCCGGCGCCATCTTGTACGCAACCAGCATCGCCCGGTGACACAGCATGGCTTCAAGCGCGGCGGTCCCGGAAGCCAAGAGCACCACATCACTGGCGACCATTGCCTCTCGCGCTTGGCCATTTAACAGCTGCACACGCTCGGCAAGCGTTGGATAGTGAGACAAGAGCGCCTGAATTTCATCATGACGCAGTGCTGAGGCAGCCGGAATCAAAACCCTTAGCGTGGCATGGCGCTGGCACAGCAGTTCAGCGGCGGCTAAAAACGTATGACCCAGGAAACGTATTTCGCTGCTGCGCGAGCCTGGCAACAAAGCAAGCACCGGCGCATCTTCATCAAGACCTAGTGCCTGTCGCGTTGCGATGCGGTCATTTTCAAGCGGCAGCTCATCGGCAAGCGGATGACCCACGAACACGACAGGAACACTGTGGTGCCGGTAAAAATCGGCCTCAAAGGGCAGCAGAGTGAGCATTCCATCAACGGATTTGGCAATGCCTTTCACACGCCCCTGTCGCCACGCCCAAACAGAAGGACTGACGTAGTGGGCCGTTTTGATTCCGGCATTACGTAGTTGCTTTTCCAGGCCGAGCGTAAAATCAGGCGCGTCGATACCCACCATGATATCCGGCTGCCAGGCGAGCGCTTCGCGACGCAGCGTGCGGCGCACACCTACCAGCTCAGGCAGGTGTTTGATGACCTCAACCAGCCCCATCACAGAAAGCGTTTCCAACGGAAAGCGGCTTTGCATCCCCTCAGCGATCATGCGAGGCCCGCCAATCCCACGAAACTCAACCTCTGGATGGCGCGACTTAAGCGCACGCATCAAACCAGCCCCAAGGATATCCCCCGAAAGCTCGCCAGCCACCAGATAAACACGCTGCAAGGTCATAAGCGAATGGACATGGTTAGCGCGTAATGCCGCGGGTCGAACGTTCGATAGAGTCAGCGAACTCCGTCACTTCCTCTATATCAAAGCGCGCACGCATCTCTTCAAGCGCTTGCTCGACGGTAAGCCCCTGGCGATAGACCAATTTATAAGCAACGCTCAGTGCATTAATCGCCTCACGGCTAAAGCCACGGCGTTTTAAGCCGACCAGGTTCAGACCACGCGCTTCTGCCGGGTTGCCGTTAATCATGACATAAGCAGGCGTGTCTTTAGTGATAATAGAGCCACCGCCCGCCATGGCATGTTCACCAAAGTGACAAAATTGGTGCACGGCAGACAGGCCACCCAGGATAGCGTAATCACCCAGCGTTACGTGCCCGGCGAGCGTTACCTGGTTGGCAAGGATACAGTCATTGCCGATGACACAGTCATGGCCCACGTGTACGTAGGCCATAAACAGATTGCGGGAACCAATCGTCGTTTCACCACGGTCTTGTACCGTACCACGGTGAAGCGTCACGCCTTCACGGATAACGTTATCGTCGCCCATGACCAGACGAGTAGGTTCACCAGCGTACTTTTTGTCCTGACAATCCTCACCTACCGAGGCGAACTGAAAAATACGCGTGCGCTTCCCCAACACAGTGGGTCCTTTGACCACTACGTGCGGGCCGATTATGGAGCCTTCGCCGATCGTGACGTTAGGCCCAATAACACTAAAAGGGCCAACCTCAACGTCATCTGCGAGCGTTGCCGTTGGGTCAACCAGTGCAGTAGGATGTATCAAGCAACCTTCCTCTCAGCACAAATAATTTCTGCTTCACAGGCAAGCTCTCCGTCAACCGTGGCGCGACACGCAAATTTCCAAATGCCTCGCTTGCCACGAATTACGTTAGCCTCCAGTTGAAGCTGGTCACCAGGCATAACCGGGCGCTTGAAACGTACATTGTCGCTACCCACCAGGTAGTACACGTAGCCATCCGCTGGCAGCTTGTTAACTGTTTTAAAGCCTAAAATACCGCAAACCTGGGCCAGTGCTTCGACTACCAGCACACCCGGCATAATCGGATGATGTGGAAAGTGGCCGTTGAAAAATGGCTCGTTAATACTAACGTTTTTGAACGCAACGATGGATTCGCCCACAGTTAATGCTGTCACTCGATCCACCAATAAAAACGGGTAGCGGTGGGGCAAGTATTCGCGAATTTCGTTAATATCCATAACCATCGTAACGACCTCAAAATGAAAAACGCCTGATAGGCATCAGGCAAATACCAGCACTTCGTCTGGTTAAAGGGCAAGGAATTATACCCTGCCGCCCTCTCGTCTCAAGCTACTTACTTAGTAAACAATATGGCTTTTAGGCGTCACGCGTCGTTTTTTCCAGCCGAGACAACCGCTTGGCTATATCATCCAACTGCTTAAACCGCACCGCATTTTTACGCCACTGCGAATTACTCATTGCCCCCGTACCTGACGAGTAGACGCCGGGAGTATGAATCGAATTGGTCACAAGGCTCATTCCGGTGACCTGAACGCCATCACAAATCGTTAGGTGGCCTGATAATCCAACCCCCCCACCCAACATGCAGTGCTTGCCTACTTTGGTGGACCCTGCAATACCGACACAGCCCGCCAAAGCGCTATGGGCACCAATAGTGACGTTATGAGCGATTTGTACCTGACTATCGATTTTAACGTCATCGCCAATCAGGGTATCGCCTAGCGCACCACGGTCAATGCTTGAGCAACTGCCAACTTCGACATTATCACCCAGCACAACGCCACCTAACTGGGCAATTTTGTGCCAACCTTCACCGTCGTGGGCAAACCCAAAACCGTCTCCACCAATCACACAACCACTTTGTAAAATGACCCGCTTGCCAATAATCACGCCATGACACACGGTCACATTGGCATGCAGCCGAGTATTTTCGCCGATAACGCTATCAGCCCCAACGACACTCCCAGCGCCCACCACAACGTGGTCACCCAGTGTTACACCCGCTTCTACTACGGCGTGGGCCTGGATCGAGACGCCTTCACCCAGCGTTACGCTGTCGGCAACGACCGCGGTGGGATGGATACCGGCCTTATCACGTGCAGGCAGTGGGTCAAATAGCTGAGAGAGTTTGGCATACCCTAGGTAGGGGTTTTCCATCTCAAGCTTTGGCACCGGGCAACTCTTGCCATGCTCAGGGTGAAGCAGCACGGCTGCCGCCTGAGTGGTGGCCAAATCCTTGAGGTAAGCGCGATTTGTTAAAAAGGCCACTTGATCAGATGTGGCCTCTTTAAGTGTTGCTAAACCACGAATGGGTAGCGCGGCATCACCTTCAAAGGTGACCCCTAAATGGCGAGCAATGTCCGCAAGTGTAAGATGGTGAGATGCGTGCGTCATGGGAGCCCAATAAAGCAATAGTGCAGCACAGCTACACCAACAGTCATTAAAAAATTAATTACATCGAATCAAATATTTGCGTAACTTCATCAGTCACATTAGGCAAATCAACCGAGGAATGAAGCACTCCTTGAGGTTCAACCAATACATCAATATTGTGACGGTTCAGCACTTGCTCCACCGCTTGCTCAAGCTTGAGTTCCGCACCTTCCAGAAACTGCTGCTCTGAACGCTGCTGAGCCTCCATAACATCACGACGTAACTGCTCAAAACGCGAACCTTTCTGCTGCAGCTCAGCGATCAGTGTTTCGCGCTGCGACTGAGACATCGTTTCGCCTTCGCGCTGCAAGCGTTCTTGCAACTGCTGTAACTCATTTCCCAGGCTTTGAGCTTCACTCTGCTGACTGCCAATCTGGTTTTCCAGCTGATTTAGCGAGGTTTGAGCCGACTGGGTATTCATCAGCGCAGCTCGCCAATCCAGCACGGCAACCTCTGCAGCTTCTGCTGCATGAACCGGTAAAACAATCGCACCAAATAAGCACACGGCCGCTGTCAGTTTACGCATCGAGTCACTTCCTTATCATCAAGCGGGGGCGCTACCAAGGGCGCGCCCCTTTAGCAAAGTTAGAATGTTTGTCCCAGCGAGAACTGGAAGAACTGTGTGTCATCACCGCTTTTGTCTTTAAGCGGCTCCGCGATGCTAAAGGTCAGCGGACCAACCGGTGTTAACCAGGAAAGGCCAACGCCCACACTATAGCGCAAATCGCCCAGGTCGACGCCAGAACTACACTGCTGACGACCCACATCAGCTTCTAATACCTTGTAGCAGGAGTTCAAGAACGTATTACCGGCATCCAGGAACAGCGAAGGCTGCACAGAACGCTGGTTTTCTACAAAGGGCATGGGGAAGATAACTTCAGCACTACCTTCCACCAACACATTACCGCCCATTGTGCGATCACGCCCCCCTTCAACTCCCGGCGTGGTAGGTTGCCCCAATGTATTGGATGTAAAGCCTCGTACCGATCCTAAACCACCTGCGTAAAAATTCTCATAGAAGGGAAAAGGATCGTTTGAATCAAACGTATTGGCATAGCCAAGGTTACCGCTAAACTTAAGCGCCCAACTCTCATCGTTATTGAGCGGATATAGCTGCTGAGCCCGAGCGCGCAGCTTATAGTACTCTGCATCGCCGCCCGGCACGCCGGTTTCAAGCGACAGGCGCTGATAGTTACCGGCTGTCGGCATCACGCCTCGGTTAAGGTTGTTACGCGTCCAGCTCGCCGTGAGTTTAAGGCTTTGAGCGCGCTCCCCTTCGTCATCCACATAGCGATGAATTTCTGACGCCGTATCGTTGTAGGTTTTAATTTTAAGTTCTTCAATACTCGCCCCGAAGTTGAGGCGAGACAGTTCACTTACCGGATAGCCGAAGTTGATACCCGCGCCGTACGCATCGGTCGAGTAGGTAGAGATATCCGAGTCGGCATAGTCCGTTTCACGGTAAAATATGTTGTAGCCGCGAGAAATACCGTCAAGTGTCCAGTAAGGATCCGTGAAGGCAAAGTTGACGCTGGTGAAGGTGTCGCTGCGCTGCGCGCCAACATTGACCCGGTTACCCGTACCCAAGAAGTTGTTTTGTGCCAGTCCAACCCCGTAGATTACCCCGGCACTTTGCGAAAAGCCCACGCTGGCAGACACCGAGCCTGAGGGCTGCTCTTCCACACTGTAGGTGACGTCCAACTGATCAGGCTGACCTGGTACCGGCTGGGTATCCACTTCTACCTGGCTAAAGAAGCCAAGCCGTTCAAGGCGCTGGCGCGACTGAGCAATTGAGTCGGTCGATGCGGGGGCGCCTTCCATTTGAATCATTTCCCGACGCAGCACTTCGTCCTGGGTGGTGGTATTACCATAAAACTCAATACGTCGAACATAAGTGCGCTGGCCAGGTTCAACCGCGATGACCAGGTCAACCGTTTCACCGTTATCCGCCATTTCAGGAATACCCTGAATATCGGCGAAAGCAAAACCTTCAGCGCCCAAACGCTGGCGTAGCGCTTCGGTCGATGCGTTCACCTGACCACGAGAGAAAATGTCTCCGCTATGGATCTCCATTAGTTGGCGTGCTTCGCTTTCGCTGATTTGCATATCACCCACAAAACGGACATCACCTACTCGATACTGGTTACCCTCATCAACATTAAGCGTAACAAATATTTCGGACTTTTCAGGTCCAATAGAGACTTGCGTGGAGGTAACATCAAAATTTACATAGCCACGATCAAGATAGAAGGTGCGAAGGCGCTCGATATCGCCCGATAACGCTTCACGCGAGTACTCATCACTTGAAAACCAGCCAAAGAAGCGCCCCGGCTTGTCGTTCAGCTCAAAAACATCGCGCAGCGTTTCATCGTCAAAATCTTCATTGCCAACAATATTAATCTGGCGAATCTTGGCAACCTCGCCTTCATTAATATTGATATTGACCTGTACACGCCCTTCATCAACCTGTTCAACCTCGGTCGTAATGCGAGCACTGTAGCGTCCCTGAGCCTGGTAAACACCTTCAAGCTCACGCTGAATCTCTTCAAGGGTCGAGAGTTGCAGCACTTGCCCTTCCGACAACCCTGATTGACGTAAGCCGTTACGCAGGTCCTCTTCTGAAATCTGCTTATTGCCAGTGAGGTTCAAGCGCGCGATGGTCGGTCGTTCAACTACCTGAATAACCAATACATCGCCTTCACGAGCTAGCGAAACATCTTCAAATAAACCAGTGGCAAACAAATCGCGTGCGGCTGACGCTAGCTGCTGCTCGCTAACCCGATCATTCGTACTGACAGGAAACGCATTAAAGACCGATGCAGCGGACACCCGCTGTAGTCCTTCCACTCGAATGTCCGAAACATCAAAGGATTGTGCCTGGGCGCCGCTAGCGCCTACCAGCAAGAGTGCTGCCATTCCAAGGGTCTTGATTTTCATGCTGTCAGTTCGCTCGCGTTGGTCTGCCTATCACGTTAGATAAGCACCATATACATTTGTGCAGGCAGATGACAAGGCATCCTGCGCGCTACACGCGTCATTACCAAAGGCGCATCAGATCAAAATACAGAGCCATCACCATCAGACCGCCAACCATGGCAAGCCCAATGCGTAATCCAATGGCTTGGGTTTGTTCAGAGACCGGCCGCCCACGTACGATTTCCAAAAAATAGTAAAGCAAGTGTCCACCATCGAGCACCGGAATAGGCAATAAATTAAGCACGCCAAGGCTGATGGACAAATAGGCTAAAAAGCCTACAAAGGCTTCCATTCCGGCACGGGCCGAATCACCCGAAATTTGCGCAATCGTAATAGGACCGGAAAGGTTGGAAGGTGAAATCAAACCTACCAACATTTTACGAATCGCATCAACGGTTAATAAAATCATATCACCGGTACGCGATAGCGCTTGTCCAACCGCTTCGATAGGCCCATAACGAATTTCGCGCTGTAGCGACTCAGGCCACGTTACCGACTCAACGCCTGCACCAATGTACCCAACCTCACCGCCACTCTCCAGCAGATTGCTACCCGGCGTTAGTGTTAGTGTGCCCTGCTCGCCATTTCGCTCATAGGCTACGCTAAGCGTTTCACCCGCACTACGGCGGATCATCGTGACAAACTGCATCCAATCTTCCACCGGCGTGCCGTCAATCGCAATAATATGATCGCCTGCTTGCAACCCCGCGTTGGCGGCAGCTTCGCCATCGACCACCAGGCCTAATACTGCTGGGAATTCTGGCTGCCAAGGCGTCATACCCAAGGATTGCAGTGGCTGGGGCGGGTCCTGGCGGGCCAAGTAGTTATCGACCTCCAGCGCGTAAGCTCGTTCACTGCTACTGCCCTCAGGCAACACATTGATGGTTAGCGAGCCACTAAAACCAATCATCGAGATAAGCTTTAGGTTGACCTCCTCCCAGGAGCGTACGGCATCATTTTGAATAGCGATAATTTCATCGCCGTGGGCAAGGCCTGCTTCAGCTGCCGGTGAATCAGGCAGCACATCTCCCACCATGGGAGCGACCACGGTCGTCCCGGATACAAAGAGCGCCCAGTAGGCAACAATAGCCAACAGGAAGTTTGCCAAAGGCCCAGCGGCAACAATGGCGATACGCTGCCATACCGTTTTGCGATTAAAGGCCTGGTCAAGCTGATCTTCCGGTACCGGCGCTTCACGCTCGTCCAACATTTTGACATAGCCGCCCAGCGGAATGGCCGCTATCGCGTACTCCGTCCCCTGGCGGTCGACGGTGGACCAGAGCGGTTTGCCAAAACCCACCGAAAAACGTAACACCTTGACGCCACAGCGGCGCGCCACCCAAAAGTGGCCAAACTCGTGAAAGGTGATCAACAAACCCAGCACGACGATGATCGCTAAAATGTTTTGTAACAGGCCCACAATAAACTCCCTGGCACCCTGCACATCAGCCGATGCTTAAGTGACCTACTTGCTTCTCAATATTCGGTACGGCAGTGTCTAGCCTGCTTGTAACATGACCCTTTGCGCTGCCTGCTGACGCGCCCAGTGGTCTGCAGCCAAGATATTTTCAATCGTATCGGCGCTGCCTGCATAGGGCTGCGATACAACCTCTTCAACCACGTTGGCTATTTCACCAAAGCTGAGCCTTTCCGCCAGGAACGCCTCAACAGCGACTTCATTGGCGGCATTGAGAATCGCCGGCGCGGCACCGCCCTTCTGTATGGCTTCACGGGCCAAGCGTAGGCAGGGAAAGCGCGCTTCATCCGGTGCTTCAAAATCCAGCTGCGCGATCTGGAACAGATCCAGGGCTTCTACACCGGCCTCAATACGCTCGGGCCATGCCAGTCCATAGGCAATGGGTATACGCATATCCGGGTTGCCCAGCTGGGCGATGACAGAGCCATCAATGTAAGCTGCCATGGAGTGAATCACACTCTGCGGATGCACTACCACCTGAATTTGCTCGGGCGTTGCATCAAACAGCCAGCACGCTTCAATTAATTCAAGGCCTTTGTTCATCATGGTGGCGCTATCAACCGAAATCTTGCGCCCCATCGACCAGTTAGGATGGGCGCAGGCCTGGTCGGGCGTCGCATTGGCAACCTTGTCCGCACTCCAGGTGCGAAAAGGCCCGCCAGACGCTGTTAGTAGCAGCTGTCGAACGCCGTGACGCTCAAGCCCGCCGCGATGTTTTACCGGCAGGCACTGATAGATAGCATTATGCTCAGAATCGATAGGCAACAGCGTGGCGCCAGAGCGCTCAACCGCCTGCATGAACAGCGCGCCGCTCATCACCAGCGCTTCTTTATTAGCAAGTAGTACACGCTTGCCCGCTTCTGCAGCGGCCAGCGCAGGCAGCAGCCCCGCTGCCCCAACGATGGCGGCCATAACGGCATCGACACACGCCTCACGGGCAACCTGGCAGAGTGCTTCACGACCCGCCAGCACGACGGTCGGTTGGTCAGCGTCATCAAGCGCTTGGCGAAGCCATTGCGCATCGTCACTATGATCGAGTACCGCGATACGGGGATGATGGGCCAGGCACTGTTCCAGAAGCACTTCCCTGGAGGTATGTGCCGTCAACGCATACACCCGATAACGCTCGGGATGACGGGCGATGACATCCAGGGTGCTCACCCCGATAGAACCGGTTGAGCCCAACACGGTAATCCACTGGCAGGACGATTGACTCATAAGACAGGCACCTGCCCTTGAAGAACGGGCAAATAGAGCAGCGCAAAGAGCGGAATCGCCGCCGTCAAGCTATCAATCCGGTCCAGCACGCCGCCATGGCCCGGTAGCAGCTGGCTTGAGTCCTTGATGTCTCGGTAGCGTTTGAGCATGCTTTCCAGCAGATCACCCAGCACTGAAATAAGCGTGACAATAACGGTGACTACCACCAAGCCAACAGCTACACCCGGGGTTAACGACTGCCAAAAGGCGAAGACAAGCGCCAGTAGCGTGGTGGCAACCAACCCGCCAATAACGCCTTCCCAGGACTTTCCGGGACTAACCCTTGGGGCGAGCTTGCGCTTACCAAAACGACGCCCGGCAAAATAGGCGCCGATATCCGCCGCCCACACCAGCAGTAATACAAATAACAGCCATACGCCGCCGCTATCGCGCAGAATATTAAAGCCGACCCAGCAGGGCAGCAGCACCCATAGCCCCATCGCCAAGCGGCGCGGTGTTGACTGCCACTGCTGCCCTTTCTCCGGATAATGGGTCACCCAGTAAAGATTAGCCAGCCAGCCAAGGGCGGCGCACCATAAAGGCCATACTGCAAACGCGGCACCGGTGAGCCACATCAGTAGCATCACCACCGCAAGCCCGGCGACCAACTGAACACGCTGACGCTGCCGGATAACGCCTGCCAGGTTCGTCCACTCCCAGGCCCCAAGCAACACCATCAAAGCGGTAAAAAGCGCAAACGCGCCACCTTGCAATCCAAACAAACCCACCAGCACCAAGGGCGCCAGCCAGGCTACGGTTATAATCCGCTGTCTAAGCACCTTGCGCCTCTATTTGTTCGTCGGTCATGCCAAAACGTCGACGCCGCTGACAAAAGTCGTACAGCGCGCTGTCCAGCGCATCGGCACCGAAATCGGGCCAGAGTAAGGGCGAGAAATGCAGTTCAGCATACGCTAACTGCCACAGCATAAAATTCGACAATCGCTGTTCGCCACTTGTTCGGATACACAGGTCAACAGGAGGCACATGGTCTGCTTCCATTGCCCTGTCAAAGCAGGCTTCATCGATATCGCCAGGCTGTAACTCACCGGCGGATACCTGCTCAGCCAAATGTCGCGCTGCACGTGCGATGTCCCACTGCCCGCCGTAATTGGCAGCGATCACCAGGTGCATGCCGGTATTATCCGCGGTCAGCGCTTCTGCACGCTGTATATACTTCTGAATGGCGTGAGAGAAGCCACGCCGCTCACCAATAATCGTTAGCCGAATATTGCGCTCATTAAGCTTTTTAACTTCGCGCTTGAGCGCCATCAAAAAGAGCTCCATCAACGCATTCACTTCAGCCGCTGGACGTTTCCAGTTCTCGCTTGAAAAGGCAAACAGGCTCAGCGTATTTACCTGGCGCTCGGCTGCGCGCTGAATGACCGCTCTGACGGCTTCGACGCCTGCACGATGACCACGTACGCCAGAGAGGCCGCGGGCCTTTGCCCAGCGATTATTGCCGTCCATTATGATCGCGACATGCGACGGCAGTGCTTCACCCAGGCACTTGGGTGGCGTGCTTGCGTCGTCCGGCGGTTCTTGAGGAAACTGCGGTGACGTCATGAGGTCTCGCACAAAAGCTCAGTCATAGTAAAGCCATAGGCCTAGCGGGCAGCCTGGCTACCCGCAGCTAAATAAAAGGCAGGTGCTTATACCTGCATCAAGTCCTGCTCTTTCGCGGCAAGCGCTTTATCGATTTCGGCAATATATTTGTCGGTCAGCTTTTGGATTTCATCTTCACCCTGACGCTGATCGTCTTCGGTAATCTCTTTGTCCTTTAGCAAGGATTTGAAATCACCGTTGGCATCGCGACGCACGTTACGCACAGCCACGCGAGCATTTTCAGCTTCGCTACGTGCCTGTTTGATATAGCCCTTACGCGTCTCTTCAGTCAACATGGGCATCGGTACACGGATCACATTACCCGCGCTTGAAGGGTTCAAGCCCAGGTCAGAGGTCATGATAGCCTTTTCGATTTTCGGCACCATGCCCTGCTCCCAAGGAGCGACCGCAAGCGTACGCGCATCTTCAACGTTAACCGATGCCACCTGGCTAAGCGGCACCTGGCTGCCGTAATAATCGACGGTAACAGCATCCAGAATACTGGGGTGTGCACGCCCGGTACGGATTTTGTTGAAGTTGCTGTTCAGCGCTTCAACGCTTTTTTTCATGCGAGATTCAGCGTCTTTCTTAATATCATTAATCACGTTCTTACCCTCTATCTATTAGCGTGCCTTCCTTGCCCCCTACTACCAGGTTCAGCAGGGCGCCAGGCTTATTCATATCAAATACCCGCACCGGCATATCATGGTCACGTACCAGGCAGATAGCGGTCAAATCCATAACGCCTAGCTTTTGGTCCAGAGCGTCATCGTAAGAGAGCTGATCATATTTTACGGCATCAGCATGTTTTAGGGGGTCCTTGTTATACACCCCGTCCACTTTGGTCGCTTTAATGACCACATCCACGTCCACTTCAATACCGCGTAAACAAGCGGCCGAGTCGGTTGTGAAAAATGGATTACCGGTTCCTGCCGAAAACAGTACCACGTCTCCTGACGTTAAATAACGGATGGCAGTGCGGCGGTCATAATGCTCTACCACACCACTCATGGGAATCGCCGACATTACCCGCGAACGAATATTTGAACGCTCCAGTGCATCGCGCATGGCCAACGCATTCATGACCGTTGCCAGCATTCCCATGTGGTCGCCTGTGACCCGATCCATTCCGGCTTCGCTGAGCGCCGCACCCCGAAACAGGTTGCCGCCTCCAATCACGATCCCGACCTGCACACCGATACCCACCAGCTGGCCGATTTCCAGCGCCATACGGTCTAACACTTTAGGGTCAATACCAAAATCGTGCTCTCCCATTAGCGCCTCGCCTGAAAGTTTCAGCAAAATACGCTTGTATTTTGACTTCGACTTTTCAAGCTTATGGGGCACAACAAGCGGGGTAGGCTCTTGAACATCTCGTGACATGGCATCTCTCCTGAAGCAGACTTGGACACAGGTGGGCGAAGCAACCCCCTATTTAGCAGGGGCCGGATACACGAAGGCGTGCGCTTACGCGCACGCCATCTTCTGACTAGAACGTCTGACCTTAACGACGGCCAGCCTGTTCCATAACTTCTTTAGCGAAGTCGACTTCTTCTTTCTCGATACCTTCACCCACTTCAAAGCGCGTGAAGCTAACCACTTCGCCACCGGCTGATTTAACAAACTCAGCAACGGATTGGTTCGGATCTTTAACAAACGGCTGCTCGGTCAGGCTGTTCTCTGCCAGGTACTTCTTCAGGCGGCCTTGAACCATTTTCTCAGCAATCTGCTCAGGCTTGCCTGCCATGTCCGGCTGACCCAGGATGATGGCTTTCTCTTGATCCAGCTGCTCTTGCGGCATATCGGCCGGGTGAGCAACGGCTGGGTTAATAGCTGCCACGTGCATAGCAACGTCTTTCGCTGCTTCTGCAGTACCGCCATTAAGTACGGTCAGAACGCCAATGCGGCCACCGTGAACGTAGGCACCGACCAAGCCGCCGTCAACGGCGTTGACAACTACCGCGCGACGTACGCCGATGTTCTCACCGATTTTCTGAACCAGCTGCTCGCGGGCAGCTTCAAGGTCGCCCGCCATAACGGCAGCAACATCTTCGCTTTTCGCGGCAAAGAAAGCGGCGGCGATTTTGTCAGCGAACGCAATGAAATTGTCATCACGCGCAACAAAGTCAGTCTCGGAGTTGATTTCAACCATTACGCCGTAGCTACCGTCTTCTGCTACACGGGTAACAACAACACCCTCTGCAGCAACACGATCGGCTTTCTTCGCGGCTTTTAAGCCTGAATTTTTACGCAGGTTTTCGATCGCGACTTCAATATCACCGTCGGTTTCGGTGAGTGCTTTTTTACACTCCATCATGCCGAGACCAGTACGTTCGCGCAGTTCCTTGACCTGAGAGGCGCTGATAGCTGCCATGAGAATTCACCTCGGAAATGGTTCTATGAGAGTTAAACGCCCTACAGAGTATAGCCACGATAAATGACTATCATATATCACTTTGAAGGTCGCTTGCCGGTGCTTGGTGTCCGGCGTAATCGGCCCACCCGGATGTTCATCCAAAGCGGGAAAAAGGGGGCATAGGCCCCCTCTTCAACACGATGCGGCTTAACTATCCGCCGCAACCGCTACTATCTTACTCAGCAGCAGCGTCAGTGTCGGCTGAAGCCGCTTCTTCGGTCACTTCAACGAACTCGTCCGGACGACCTTCTTTCGCACGACCACACGCGTCAGCAATCGCTTTCACGTAGATCTGAATAGCGCGAATGGAGTCATCGTTACCCGGGATAACGTAATCAACGCCATCAGGGTTAGAGTTGGTATCAACCACGCCAATAACCGGAATACCCAGCTTGTTGGCTTCGTTGATCGCGATGCGCTCGTGGTCAACGTCGATAACGAACAGTGCGTCCGGCAGGCCGCCCATGTTCTTGATACCACCGATAGAACGCTCAAGCTTATCTTGCTCACGCGTTGCCATCAGGACTTCTTTCTTGGTCAGCTTGTCGAACGTGCCGTCTTCGCGCATGGTTTCAAGTTCGCGCAGACGCTTGATAGACTGACGAATAGTCTTGAAGTTAGTCAGCATACCGCCCAACCAGCGATGGTTGACGAACGGCTGACTAACGCGATTCGCTTCTTCTTTGATGATCTTGCTAGCGCTACGCTTGGTGCCAACAAACAAAATTTTGTTGTTGGATGCCGACATCTTCTCAACCACATCAACGGCTTCGTTCAGCGCCGGAAGAGTGTGCTCAAGGTTGATGATGTGAATCTTGTTGCGTGCGCCGAAGATGAATTTGTTCATCTTCGGATTCCAGTACTTAGTCTGGTGACCGAAGTGAGCGCCTGCTTTGAGCAGGTCACGCATATTAACGTGAGACATGGTAAAACTCCTGAAACTCGGGTTAGGCCTCCACGCACCCCATGGATCCGACCATTGACCACGTATAAAACGTTATCAGCGGCACCCGGGACCATGTGTCGGTGCATGTGTGTTTTCAAGGCTTGCTATTTAAGCAGCGTCTTCAAAGTGAACCCGCTGCGGGTTGTTCGCCTTGCCATGATCGCCGACTCACCACAAAGAAGCGAGCGAGCGATTGCAGGAAAGCGCGCGGCTTTATACCATAGATCATTACCAAGATGAAGTCACAGCCCGTGTTACGATGTTTATTTGTCACTTAATACTGTCGCTTTAACGCTGTCATTTAATGCTGTTACTTACTACCTCAGCCTGAACCCATATCGAGAATTCATGAACGTTCCTATCAAGACACCTTCAGAAATCGAGAAAATGCGCGAAGCCGGGCGCCAAGCCGCCAGCGTGCTGGAAATGATTGCTCCTTACATACAAGAAGGCGTAAGCACCGGCGATATTGATAAGCGTTGTCACGACTATATTGTTAACGAATTGGGCTCGGTTCCCGCTCCGCTCAACTATCACGGTTATACCCACGCCACGTGCATCTCGCTCAACCATGTGGTCTGTCATGGCTTTCCGGATTTTAATAAAAAGCTCAAGAAAGGTGACATCCTGAACCTGGACATTACCGTTAAAACCCCTGACGGCTATCACGGTGACTCCAGTGCCATGTTTATCATCGGCGAAACCATACAGGGCGAGCGCTTGTGCCGGATTACCCAGGAGTGCTTGTATAAAAGCATCGCGCTGGTAAAGCCAGGCGTACGCCTTTCAGAGCTTGCGCGAGTAATTCAAAAGCACGCCGAAGGCCATGGCTACTCGGTCGTTCGCGATTTCTGCGGCCACGGTATTGGGGCAGGCTTTCATGAAGACCCCCAGTTCCTGCATTACGATGGTTACGCACCAGACGCTGATATCGCTTTAGAGGCTGGCATGTGCTTTACCATCGAACCCATGATCAACGTGGGTGGCTACAAAACCAAAGTCTTGCGCGATGGCTGGACCGCCGTTACCAAGGACAAGAGCCTTTCAGCGCAATGGGAGCACACCTTGCTGGTCACCGAGACCGGGGTTGAAGTACTGACCGCGCGTAGCGATGAAGACTTTAGTTTTTTAGATAACTAATGCTCCTCCACCACCACCGGTTCGAGCCGGATACGTCGCTTTACGACCTTGAGGCTTTTCGTACAGAGCTATCCGGCTCGCGCTCACCCATAGCGCCGTTTAAAACGGCGCTTCGTGAGCTCCAGGCCAAGCTGGATGACCGGTTTCGTGCGGGCGCCGATATACGCGACCTGGTGCGGGGGCGGGCTTGGTACTTGGATCAACTGCTCGCCATTGCCTGGGCGCAGCACGCCTGGCCAGATGACGGCGTCGCACTGATTGCTGTTGGCGGCTATGGCCGAGGGGAGCTACACCCCCATTCGGATATCGACCTTCTGCTGCTGCTTGAAGATGACGACGACACCGCTTACCGCGAACCGCTCACTGCCTTTATCACTTTTTTATGGGATATCGGTCTGGAAATCGGTCACAGCGTACGCTCATTAAACGACTGCGAGCGTGAAGCCAAGGCGGATGTCACCGTCATCACCAACCTGCTTGAGTCCCGCCTGATTGCAGGCCCTGCATCACTGCGCGAAAAAATGCGCGAGCGCTTAAGCGCCGAGCACATTTGGCCGGCCGACCGATTCTTTGAAGCCAAATGGCAAGAGCAGATTGCTCGCCACTACCGTTACAACAATTCCGAATACCACCTTGAGCCGAATCTGAAGAGCTCACCTGGCGGCCTACGCGATATTCAGATGATTGGCTGGGTCGCTAAGCGCCACTTCGGTACGGAACAGTACACCGACATTGTCGCCAACGGTTTTATGAACGATGCCGAATTGCGTATCTTAAGCCAGGGCCAGGCATTTTTGTGGCAGGTGCGTTATGCGCTGCATATGTTGACCGGCCGCGCCGAAGACCGCCTGCTGTTTGATCATCAACGCACGATTGCTGAGCTGTTTGGCTTTAAAGATACGCCCGAGCGGTTAGCCGTTGAGCAGTTCATGAAGCGCTACTATCGCCACGTAACGGCACTGGCCGGGCTTAACGACATGCTGCTTCAGCACTTCGACGAAGTGATTTTGCGCGGCAAAGAGGCGCTGGAAACCATCCAGCTCAACGAGCGCTTTGAAACCAAGGGCGGCTATATTCAAGCACGCTCGCGCACGCTGTTTCGCGAGCAGCCTGAAGCCATGCTGGAGCTTTTCCTGCTCATGGCCAGGCACCCGGAAATTGAAGGCGTACGGGCGGACACCATTCGCTTGATTCGCGACCACCGCCATCAGATTGATGATCACTACCGCGATGATCCTCACCATCAGCGGCTGTTTATGGAAATACTGCGCGCCCCCGGCAACGTACCGCGCCAGCTACGGCGCATGAACCGCTACGGCATACTGGGCAAGTACCTGCCCGAATTTGGCCGAGCCGTAGGATTGATGCAGCATGATCTGTTCCATATCTACACCGTGGATGCGCATACGCTGCGCCTGCTGAAGTTTTTACACGGCTTTCGCAAACCCGATGCCAAAGACGACTTCCCCGTGGCGGCTGCGCTCATCCACCAGCTTCCCAGGCTGGACATTTTGTGGATAGCGGGCCTGTTTCACGATATCGGCAAGGGTCGCGGGGGCGACCATTCGGAAATCGGCGCCAAAGACGTTACGCATTTTTGCCAGCACCACCATATTTCAACCCACGATACAAAGCTTGCCAGTTGGCTGGTCGAGCACCATTTACTCATGTCGATGACCGCTCAGAAGCGCGACATTAGCGACCCTGACGTGATCCGCGACTTTGCACTGATCGTGCGTAACGAAATGCGTCTGGATTACCTGTATGTGCTCACCGTGGCCGATATTAACGCCACCAACCCCACGCTTTGGAACGGCTGGCGGGCATCGCTTTTGCGCCAGCTATATGCTGAAACCAAGCGCGCCTTACGCCGCGGGCTAAAAAACCCACCGGACCGTGATGACTGGGTACGGGAAACACGCTCTGAAGCACGCTCGCTACTCCAGAACATGGGGCTTGGGCGCGCGCAGATTGATGCATTGTGGGAACCGCTTGGGGAAGACTATTTCCTCCAGTACGCGCCCAGCGAGATTGCCTGGCAAACCCAAGGCATCCTGGCGCATAACGCCTCCCCCTTGCCGCTGGTATTAATCAGCGCACCGACGCTTGATATGGCAGAGGGCGGCACTAAAGTGTTTATCCACACACGCTCGGTGGATGACCTGTTTGCCGCCACCGCCGCCGCCATGGAGCAGCTCGGGCTCTCCATTCATGATGCCCGCATTGCTACCTCGCGCAATGACTGGACGCTAAACACCTTTATTGTGCTGGATAGCCACGGTCAACCGATTCGCGACACGGCGCGTATCGAAGAGATGCGTCAGCACTTAATCGAAGAGCTGGATGACCCAGACGACTACCCAGAAATTGTGACCCGTCATACGCCGCGCCAGTTAAAGCACTTCAAGGTACCCACCGAAGTGCTGATTGAGCAGGACCCGGCTAACGAGCGCACACTCCTTGAGCTAACGGCCCCTGACCGACCAGGGCTGCTGGCCCGCGTAGGGCGTATTTTTATGGAGCAGGGCATCGCCCTCTCGGCGGCCAAAATCGCCACGCTGGGCGAGCGTGTTGAGGACGTTTTCTTTATCACCACGAAAGCAGGCGAACCCTTAACCGACCCAATACGCCAGCAAGAGCTGCGCGAGCGATTAATTGAGGTGCTGGGCGTGTAAACACGTAAAGACGCCGCGCCCCGTGGTTAAATTTGAGCCCAACCCCGAGGCTTGCTTATAATCGGCGCTTAGCCTGCCGTTTAATACGCCTGCAGGGCATGCTCTCAATAGAACGCTCTCAACGGATACGCCATGAATTCTGATCTCACCGCCCTACACCCTTATCCGTTTGAGAAACTGGCCGGCCTCAAAGCTGACCTTACGCCGCCTGCCCATTTGGCGCATATTCCCTTAACCATCGGCGAGCCGCAGCACGCGCCCTACCCTGCAGCGCTTGATGCGCTGGTAAAGCATCAGCTTGATATGGCGCGTTATCCGGCCACCAACGGCCTGCCAAGCTTGCGTGAAGCACTCGCTGAGTGGGCGACCAAGCGCTTTAAGCTTGCGGGCCTTGATGCCGAGCGCCAGGTACTGCCGGTTAATGGCACGCGTGAAGCCATTTTTGCGTTTGTACAGGCCGCACTGGATCGTACTCGGCCAGCCAGGGTGATAGTGCCCAACCCGTTTTACCAGATTTATGAAGGTGCGACGCTGTTGGCTGGCGGTCAACCGGTGTATTTAAACGGCACGGCCGAGAACGGCTTTCGGCCAGATTTTGCCAGTGTCAGCCCCGATACCTGGCGTGATGTGCAAATCGTATTTATCTGCTCACCAGGCAACCCGACCGGCGCGGTTACGTCAATGGATGAGTTTAAACAGCTGATTGCGCTGGCCGACGAGCACGATTTCATCATTGCTTCTGATGAGTGCTATTCCGAGCTTTACCTGGATGAAAACGCGCCCCCGCCGGGGCTATTACAGGCTTGTGCTGAGCTGGGTCGTAACGATTACCGGCGCTGCGTCGTCTTTCACTCGCTCTCCAAGCGCTCCAATCTGCCGGGCTTGCGCTCAGGCTTTGTGGCAGGCGATGCGGACATTCTTACACCGTTCAAGCGCTACCGTACCTATCATGGCTGCGCCATGTCGCTGCCGGTTCAACATGCTTCAATAGCAGCCTGGCAGGATGAAGCGCACGTACGCGCCAATCGCGATGCGTACCGTGAAAAATTCAGCGCCGTGGTGGAGGTACTGGCCCCGGTGATGGACTTCCCAACGCCAGAGGCAAGCTTTTACCTGTGGCCCGCGGTACCAGGGGGGGATGATATCGGCTTCACCCAGCGGCTTTACACCGAGCAACACGTGAGCGTGCTGCCCGGCAGCTTGATGGGCCGCCCTGATGCTCAGGGCATTAACCCAGGCACAGGGCGGCTGCGCCTAGCCCTGGTGGCGGAGCTTGCCCCCACCCTGGAAGCAGCGCAGCGTATCCGCCAGCTTATTGAGCGCGGTTAATTCACCTTTTACGGCACCAACAGCTCGAAAGGAGATACCATGTTTACACTCTATGTCATTGATACCTGTGATACGTGTCGTAAGGCGCGCAAAGCGCTGGAAGCGAACGGCGTGCCTTTTAAAACCCATGATTTGCGTAAAGATGGTCTTTCGGCGAGCCTGCTTGAGCATCTTTTAGAGCGGGCACCGCTGTTGGAAGTCGTCAATAAGCGCAGCAAGACATGGCGCGACCTTCCCCAGGAAGACAAAGACAGCCTGGATGCCAACTCTGCGCGCCAGCTGTTGCTCCAACACCCAACACTGCTTAAACGACCACTGCTGGACACCGGCAGTGACGCCTTAAAAATAGGCTATCGCGACGGCGATTACGATAAAATCAGTGGCTGATCCAACGCCACTATTTTGCTTATTTTTGAATCAACACTTTGTTATTCCGCCGCTTTTACGTTAGCTAATGACCCGGTTAACAACGTTATCAACAACAGGATGAACTTTTATGCTGAGCTTTGCGCTTGGAATTGGCACGCAAAACACTCAAGGCGATTGGCTGGAAATTTACTACCCGGCACCGCTCTTCAGCCCGCAGGAAAGCCTGATAAATGCGGCCAAACAAGCGCTTGATGCGCCGCAGGGCAATGTCGCCGTTAGCTTTTTGCCAGAAGACTGCACCCGCTTAGCCAAAGCGCTTGAGGCAGCCGGGCACCCTGAACAGGCTGAGCTTGCTGAGGCGCTGGCCACCAGCCAGCGCCCATTAGTGGCCATGTTCCTGGAAACGGATCAGGCTCCGCAAACGGCGCCAGAGGTCTATCTTAAGCTGCACCTGCTATCGCATCGCCTGGTCAAGCCGCATGGTCTTGACCTGACCGGCATGTTTGGCCTGCTGCGCAATATTGCCTGGACCAATGAAGGCGCCATCGATATCGAAGAGCTACCAGCGCGTCGCCTGAAAGCCCGCCTCGCCGGCCGTGCGCTGTCCGTCGACTGTGTCGATAAATTCCCCAAAATGACCGATTACGTTGTGCCGGCCGGTGTACGCATTGCCGACACGGCGCGGGTACGCCTGGGCGCTCATTTGGGTGAAGGCACCACGGTAATGCATGAAGGTTTTGTTAACTTCAATGCAGGCACCGAAGGCCCCGGCATGATTGAAGGCCGTATTTCAGCCGGCGTGATGGTCGGCAAAGGGTCTGACCTGGGCGGTGGTTGCTCCACCATGGGCACGCTGTCAGGCGGTGGCAATATTGTTATCAAGGTCGGCGAAGGCTGCTTGATCGGCGCCAATGCCGGTATCGGCATTCCGCTGGGCGACCGCTGCACGGTGGAGTCCGGCTTGTATATCACCGCAGGCACCAAAGTGGCCTTGCTGGACGACCAGGGCAACGAAGTGAAAACCCTGGCGGCGCGTGAACTAGCGGGCCAAAACGACCTGCTGCTACGCCGCAACTCTAAAAATGGCCGCGTCGAGTGCCTGACCAATAAAAGCGCCATCGCGCTAAATGAGGCGCTGCATGCCCATAACTGAGCCTGACACGCTGTCGCCCACGCTACAGCTTGCCTTTGAGCTGCTCAGCCGCCCGTCAGTGACGCCGGATGATGAAGGCTGCCAGGACGTAATGATCGAGCGCTTAACGGCGCTCGGTTTTCATATTGAGCGCATGCCGTTTGGCGATGTACAGAACTTCTGGGCAGTGCGGGGCCACCACGGCCCAGTCATTGCCCTTGCGGGTCATACCGATGTCGTGCCCAGCGGGCCACCAAATGGCTGGGAATTCCCGCCGTTTGCTCCCTGTATTGACGATCACGGCATGCTTTGTGCCCGTGGCGCCGCCGATATGAAGGGCAGTCTGGCCGCTATGCTAACCGCTGTGGAGCGTTTCGTGGCTCGCTACCCCGACCACGATGGGCGTATTGCGTTTTTAATCACCTCCGATGAGGAAGGCCCTGCAGTGGATGGCACTCGCGCCATGGTCGAGCAGTTGCGCGAACGCAATGAGCGGCTTGATTACTGTATCGTCGGCGAACCCTCCTCTACCGAACACCTTGGCGACGTGATCAAGAATGGTCGCCGCGGCTCGCTGGGCGGCGTTTTACGTATTCAGGGGATACAGGGGCATGTGGCCTACCCGCACCTGGCGCGTAATCCCATTCACCAGGCGATGCCCGCGCTGGATGCGCTCATCAATGAGCACTGGGATGAGGGCAATGATTTTTTCCCGGCCACCAGCTTTCAGATTTCCAACCTGCGAGCGGGCACTGGGGCGACTAACGTCATCCCCGGCGAAGTAGAAGCAGTATTCAACTTCCGCTTCTCGACAGAAGTGACGCATGAGCAGCTTAAGGCGCGTACCGAGGCGATTCTTGACCAGTACGGCCTAGCGTATCAGCTGGACTGGACGCTGAACGGCGAGCCGTTCCTAACCGCAGAAGGCGAGCTTGTTAACGCGGCCGTACGCGGTGTTGAAGCCGTGACCGGCAAGCGCCCCGCGCTATCCACCAGCGGCGGTACTTCTGACGGGCGTTTTATTGCCACCTTGGGTGCTCAAGTGGTGGAACTTGGCCCGCTTAACGACACTATCCACAAAGTGAATGAGCGCGTACGCGCTAGCGACCTGGATGATTTGAGCCGCATCTATGAGGCAACGCTTCAGGCCCTACTCACGCTTGATGAGGTCAACGTATGATGGAGCGCTACCCGGACATTGAAGTGTATGTCGCCAGCATTTCACTGGAAGCGCTTAACGCATGGCTTGCCAGTGCGCTTGCTGCACCGCCATTAAGCCCTGCCGGCAAAGGCAAGTGGAAAACCCATGGTCAACACCAGGGGAAAGAGGTGCCCATACTACTGGTCGAAAAAGCAGCTGACCGCTTTGCAAGCTTATGGTTTGACAGTAGCCATACGCCTTGGATGACCGACCAGGAGTGCGCGCAACACGCCGCAGAGGCGCTGCAAACGGAAGTGCGCTGCTCGCTTGGCGGCTGGCATCCAGGCGATGATCCTGACCGCTTCTGGCAGGTGCTACCCGGTGGAAAAGAAGGCGCTATTGAGTGGCCCGACTCAGGCCGCTAACGCTGCCTGAAAGAAGACGGCATAAAGGCGGTTTTTTTTTAAGACTATTTTTGAAGACTGTTCTTGAAATGCAATCGACCCCGCCGGGGCGGGGTCGATTATGTTCACATTGGTACTACGCTTGTGGACATGCTACTCAATAATGCTCACATCATCGGCCTGTAAACCACGGTCATTCTTGATGACGTGGTAACGCACAATTTGGCCTTCTGCCAGCATACGCGGGCCGCGACCCCGAATAGCACGAAAGTGAACAAACACATCTTCGCCATTATCACGAGTAATAAAGCCATAGCCTTTATTGGTGTTAAACCACTTTACTTCACCCTCTTCCCGACCGTCGTTGGGGTCGATGACGTCTTCCTCTTCATCGTCCCGTTCGTCGGCAGGCTGGGGCTGACGCGGCGCAGCTTTAACACGCGTGTCGCCTGAGCTTTCTACTTTCGGTTTAACGACTAGCGGAGGAGCCAGAGCAGCCGACGCTAACGTACCTATAAATAAAACGATGAAGCTGCCCAAGGCAACGGCAATGTAAACACCACTGATACCGCTAATGGCTAACTCTGCCTGCCATAAATCGGCCAGAGGCGCGTTGGTTAAATGAACAATCCCCGCCAGCAAAAGCGGCGTGGGGGCGGCTAGTAATACACTGATTAAGAAACAGCGAAACACAACTTTTGGATTCATAGATGATAAAAGCTCTCTTGTTGTATGGGTAACGAACGAAAGACAATACCCGAACCATCAGGCCCATTCCTAACAGTACCGGACATATTACACAAGGTTGCCATGTTACCATGACACAAGACTTTTCTCCTGCTGAGCTAAATCAACTTTTCGAAAATCTCGAAAGCCGCCTGGCTTACCAGGAGCACTGGCTGGACACGCTTGACCAAGCAGTTGCCCAACAGGAAAAGCGGCTTGCCAAGCTAGAACAGCTTAGCGCATTAATGCGTGAACGCCTGCGTGAACAGCATCAAGCGTTCCAGGCAGGCGACCATCAGGGGGAAAGCCGCCCTGAAGATGAGGTGCCGCCTCATTACTAACGATGACAAACATTAAAAACCCACTGTCGCGCCCTGCGGGTTAGCGCACCTGATCGGTCATTCGTACTTATCGTGATGCCGCGCTTGCTGGGGCGATACACGCCAAACCAAAGGCATCGGCAACGGCCTGGTAGGTCACCTGCCCTGCATGCACATTAAGCCCTGGCAGAAAGTGAGGATCGTCGTGTAGCGCCTGCTGCCAGCCTTTATCGGCCAGCGCCAGCACGAAGGGCAGCGTGGCATTGGTGAGTCCAAGGGTTGACGTGCGTGATACGCCGCCCGGCATATTGGCTACACAGTAATGAACAATGCCCTCCACGATATACGTAGGCTCGGCGTGAGTGGTGGGCTTACTGGTTTCAAAGCAGCCACCCTGATCAATCGCTACATCCACCAGCACGCTGCCTGGCTTCATATCGCTCAGCATAGCGTGGGTAATCAACTTGGGCGCCGCCGCGCCCGGGATTAACACGGCGCCAATAATCATATCAGACTCGCGCACAGCGTTATCCAGCGCATCGGCGGTGGAATAAACCGTTTTGATGCGCCCCTGGTAGCGGCTATCCAGAACGTCTAGCCGCGCCAGTGAGTTATCCAGAATAGTGACATCCGCGCCCAGCCCCAGCGCCATTCTCGCGGCGTTTTCACCTACGACGCCGCCGCCTATTACGGTGACGGTTGCCGGTGCAACCCCCGGCACGCCCGGCAACAGAACGCCAGCGCCCCCTTGGGCTTTTTCCAGGCCATGCGCCCCTGCTTGAACGGCCATACGCCCAGCCACAGTACTCATTGGCGCAAGCAGCGGCAGCCCACCATTGGCATCTGTAATCGTTTCATAAGCGATACAGGTAGCCCCGCTCTCCATCAAGCCCCGCGTCAGGGCTTCTTCCGCTGCAAGATGCAGATAGGTAAACAGCGTATGCCGGGAAGTGAGGCGCGCAACCTCTTCCACCTGTGGCTCTTTTACTTTAAGAATCAGCTCAGCATTCTTCCACAAGGCGTCGACATCACTTTCGATCTGCGCACCCGCAGCCTCATAGTCGCTATCGCTAAAACCAGCGCCCTCTCCTGCGCCTGCCTGCACACTAACGGTGTGGCCACGCTGGGCAAGCTCACGCACGCCGGTGGGTGTTAGGGCGACACGATATTCATGGTTTTTGATCTCTTTGGGGACGGCAATCTGCATAGCGATCTCTCTTTTTGTGCGTAAGATTAAACAACGGTCTTAGCATTACAGCACAGCTCAAGCGACCCACCACTTCCTTAAGCACAAAACAAAAAAACGCCGGTTAAGGCGTTTTACAGGAGTAAAAATCCAGCGTTTGAGGGTTTTATACCGAAAATTTAACGTCACTCTGTTATTAAGGCCCCGCCGTAGACTCTCTGATACTCCTCTGGCAGGCGCTTGGGGCGCCCGCTTGAAAGCGCAATACACGCAAACCGGGTGCGCGCCTGGAAGAGTATTTTGGCATCTCGCACCCGCTTAAGCTCGAAACGCCGGGTAAGGCTAAAGCGCCCATCACAGGCGACGACCCACGTCGCTAATTGAAGCTCATCACCCGCAAAGGCAGGAGCAAGATAGTCCAGCTCATGGCGATGTATGGCCAGGGCGCGGTCCAGCTCGCGGTAGCGCTCGATGGAAAGCCCCAAGGCTTCGGAGTGGGCCCAGCTAACCTGCTCAACCCAGCGCAGGTATTCGCTGTTATTCACGTGCTGATAATCATCTATCGCCGCTTCGCTAACATGAATATCGATCACAAAGGGATCGGGTAACGCCCACTCCATTGCTCTGCTCCTTGTGCCACTACCGTGCTAATCCAGCTTGCCCACCCCGCCTAATGACTCAATGGATTAATCGCGAAACACGCGCACGCCCAGCGCTTTAAGATAAGCGGTTTCTGGAATGGCCGGGTGAATGGGGTGATCTGGCCCTTGATGGCCCTGGAAGATCACCTGCCCATGGCGATCCTGATGACGTACCGCGCCTCGCACGACATCTACCAAGCGATCTTCCCCCAGGTGCATGGAGCACGACGCTGAAAGCAACAGGCCATCGCGGCCCAGCAAACGCATCGCTTCGCGATTCAAGCGCGCATAGGCCCGCTCGCCATTAGGAATATCCTTACGCTTCTTGATAAACGCAGGCGGATCCAGAACCACCACGTCGAACTGTTCGCCATCGGCTTTTAGTGCTGCCAAAGCTTCAAAGGCATCGCCTTCGCCAATGGCGACCTGCTCTTGCACACCGTTAAGCTCAGCATTTCGCGCCACTTGCTCAAGCGCGGGGCCTGAAGCATCGATACACAGCACCTCAGAGGCGCCATTGGCCGCCGCCTGGACACCCCAGCCACCCACATAGCTAAAGACATCCAGCACGCGCTTGCCAGCCACCTGGCGGTTCAGCCAGGCACGGTTCTCGCGGTGATCAAAGAACCAACCGGTTTTCTGACCGTTAAGCACCGGCACGGCAAAGCGTGTGCCGTTCTCTTCGATCAATACTTCATCGGGCAGTGTGCCTTTCACTACATCGACGTGAGTTTCCAGCCCTTCCTGACGACGCCCGCCGGTATCGTTACGGAACACGATGACGTCAGGCTTAACCACTTTCTCAAGCGCATCGACAATCTCATCGGCCAGCGCCTGCATGCCGGCGGTATTTAGCTGAACAACCAATACATCGCCAAACCGGTCAATCACCAGACCTGGCAACAGGTCACCCTCACCGTGAATCAGGCGGTAAAAAGGCTTGGCATATAAACGCTGACGCAGTGACAGCGCTTGATTGAAACGGTGCACAAACAGTGAACGGTCCAGACGCATGTCCGGATCACGGGACATCACGCGACCCGCAATCAGCGAGTGCGGATTGATATACGCCACGCCCAGGACTTTACCGTTAGAGGCCTCGACCAACGCGGTTTCGCCAGCAGTGAAATTCTTAAGCGGCGTTTCTTTAATATCCACTTCGTTGGAGTAGATCCACAGATGGCCTGCTTTTAAGCGGCGATCGGCGTTTTTATTTAAGCGCAGGCGTTGAGTCACAACAGTCTCCAAAAGCGTAGACAACAGATAACAAAAGGGTAATCAGCTATCAATGCTGACAGCCAGGGCAAAACACACTGGCGCGCTGGCCAAGCGTAATACGCCGAAGCTCCCTACCGCAGCGTAAGCAGGGCTGCCCCTGGCGCCCATAAACATTTAACCGCTGAGCAAAATAACCAGGCTCACCCTGGCCGCTCACAAAATCGCGCAGCGTGGTACCACCTTGAGTGATAGCCGCCGCCAATACTTCTTTTACAGCCGCCGCTAACTGCTCATAGCGGGCAAGAGAAATACGCCCGGCTGCACGACGAGGATCAATACCGGCCATGAACAGCGCTTCAGTGGCGTAAATATTCCCCGCGCCCACCACGACCCGGTTATCCATTAAAAAGGGTTTTACCGCCACGCGCTTGTTACGCGAAAGCGCATATAGCCACTGGCCATTAAAGGCCTCATCAAACGGCTCAGGCCCAAGGTGGACAAGGCGCCGGTCTGCCGTCCCATCGCCTAACTGCCAATCCACAAAACCAAAGCGACGTGGGTCATGATAGCGCAACACATAGCCGTCTGCGGTGACCACATCGACATGATCATGCTTTTTGGGGATATCCCCCACTTGGGCAATGCGCAAACTGCCCGACATTCCCAGGTGCCACAGCAACGTTGCATCGTTTGGCGACTGCTTTACAGGGATTTGCAGGTATTTGGCACGCCGAGTCAGGGTGCCGATGCGCGCACCGACCAAACGCTCAGCCAAATCGTCAGGCACCGGAACACGCAAGCGCGGCTGGCGAACACGCACCTCGGTAATTTCCTGGCCTTCCAAATAGGGAGCAATACCGCGCTTGGTAGTTTCGACTTCGGGCAGTTCGGGCATGAAGAGAACCTGATTAACGATAGGGATATCGACAGGATAGGCACTTACAAGGCAGGCAATGCGAAGCCACTATTAAGTCGCCTGCATCTGCAACCCCCATGTATGCAAAAACCCGGCACGGGCCGGGTTTTTCAACAGGCGCTCGCCTGCAGTGGAAGCCGATCATCATCGCTTACGCGATTACTTGATCTTGGCTTCCTTGTAGATAACGTGCTTACGGACAACCGGGTCGTATTTCTTGAATTCGAACTTATCCGGCGTGTTCCGCTTGTTCTTATCAGTGGTGTAGAAGTGGCCTGTACCGGCACTGGACACCAGCTTGATCTTATCGCGCATGGTTTTACTCTCCCAAAAATGCTGTCTTAGATGGCGTCGCCGCGCTTACGGATATCAGCCAGAACCGTCTCGATACCTTTCTTGTCGATGATGCGCATGCCCTTGGAGGAAACGCGCAGCTTGACGAAGCGGTTTTCGGCTTCAACCCAAAAACGATGGGAGTGCAGGTTCGGCAAGAAACGACGACGTGTCTTACGCTGGGAGTGTGAAACGTTATTACCAGTTACCGGACGCTTGCCGGTAACCTGACATACTTTGGACATGAGAGCCTCCAACCGCTTGGCCAGGATATAAGCCTGAGTGTTCAAAACTGTCGGGCAAACCGGAAGAGAGGGAGTCGACGCCGTTAACCGTCTAGCTGTACCCAAATCCGTTATTCAACCCAAGTTTAAAGGTGGCACTTTATACCAGAGCACCGGACCACCGGCAAGCAAAACCGTCTAAAAAGGCGTAAAAAAGCCACTTTTTAGGTATTTTACCTAGACAGCAGACATTAAATGCCTGCCCTCTATCTACTGCCTATAGCCAGCCGCGCTCAGCAAAAGAGACCACGTCTCCATCTCCCACCACGAAATGATCCAAGACACGTACGTCAAAGAGGCCAAGGGCCTCTTTTAAGCGTTCGGTGATACGACGGTCAGCATCGCTTGGCTCAGCCACACCGGAGGGGTGATTGTGGGCCAGGATAACGGCGCCAGCGCTAAGTTCTAATGCGCGCTTGGCAACTTCGCGGGGGTAAACGGAGGCGCTGTCTAGGGTACCGCGAAACAGGGATTCATAGCGAATAATTCGGTGCTGCGTGTCTAAAAAAATTACCGCGAACTCCTCATGCCCCAAATGGCGCAGTTGAGAGCTCAGGTAATGACGCACCAGTTCAGGCGATGTCAGCGCGTTGCCACGTGCCAATTGGCTGGCTAAATGGCGCTTTGAAATCTCAAGCGTGGCCTGCAGTTGGGCAAACTTGGCACTTCCCAAACCGTGCGCCGCGCAAAAGCTTGCCTGGTCCGCTTCCAGCAGCGGACGCAGGCCGCCAAATGCGGTGAGCAGATCACGCGCCAAATCAACCGCCGAGCGCCCCTGCACGCCCACGCGCAAGAAAATCGCCAGCAACTCTGCATCAGAAAGCGTCTGCGCGCCCATGGTTAATAGCTTTTCTCGTGGCCGCTCACCCTCCGGCCAATGATTTATCCCCATCCCCCTACCTCCTCACCCCAAAGACATGTACGCAAAAAGCTCAGTAAACCTAGCTTACGCATTATTTGTAGCAACATGCCAAATTAGCAAGACGAATGGTATGGTAAGCCTCTTTAAGAACGCGCATGTGGGCCCTTTACCATGGTTTCTGTTTCTGCCTCTGTTACTCCAACGACGCTCTCAACGCTTGCAGGTAAACGCATTCTGTTGGGCATTAGTGCAGGCATAGCGGCTTACAAAAGCGCGCTGATCGTGCGGCTGCTTAAACAAGCCGGTTGTGAAGTGCGTGTGGTAATGACCAGTGGTGCTCAGGCGTTTATTACGCCACTGACACTGCAGGCGTTATCCGGCGAGCCGGTGCGCACGTCTCTGCTTGACCCGGAAGCGGAAGCCGGGATGGGGCATATTGAGCTCGCCCGCTGGGCGGATATTATCCTGATCGCTCCCGCAACGGCGGACCTGATAGCTCGGCTGGTCCACGGCATGGCGGATGATTTACTCACCACGCTGTGCCTGGCCAGCGAGGCCCCTAGGCTGATCGCCCCGGCCATGAACCAGGCCATGTGGCGCCACCCGGCGACGCAACGCAATGTAGCGCAACTGCACGCTGATGGCTGGCAACTTATCGGCCCCGCGGCGGGCGACCAGGCATGTGGCGATGTAGGCCCAGGGCGTATGAGCGAGCCTGATGCTATCTTTGAGGTTGTTGCACGCCTCTTTTCAGGTGCACCCCAGGCAGGCAACGCCCCTCATGTAGTCATTACCGCAGGCCCTACCCGTGAAGCGCTTGATCCCGTGCGTTACCTATCCAATCACAGCTCAGGTAAAATGGGCTACGCCTTGGCGGCGGCGGCGGTAGCGCAGGGCGCTACGGTTACTCTGATTAGCGGGCCTGTGGCCTTGCCAACGCCCAACGGCGTTACGCGTATTGATGTTGAATCGGCCGAGCAAATGCATCAAGAAGCCATGCACCGGGCGCCTGAGGCGGCGTTGTTTATTGGCTGCGCGGCAGTGGCTGATTATCGCTCGGCCTCGCCTGCCGAGCACAAGCTTAAAAAGCAGGAAGATAGTGATACGTTCACGCTTACACTGATCAAAAATCCTGACATCATTGCCGATGTGGCCGCGCTGCCTACCGAACAACGCCCCTTGGTCGTAGGGTTTGCCGCAGAGACACAGCAACTGGAGCATTACGCCCACGATAAGCTTAACCGCAAGGGGCTTGATATGATTGTCGCCAATGACGTCTCTCAAGCGGGCCTGGGCTTTGGCAGCAATGAGAATGCCGCGCTGCTGCTCTGGCGCACAGCGCAAGGCACCGAGCAGCGTTTGGAATCCCCTCAGCCAAAAACTCAGCTTGCGCAGGTCATTGTTCGTCAAGCGCTAGCGCTGATCTAGCCCTTAGCACCTATTTTTAAAGCTGTTTTCAATATCCTTTTTACTATCGTTTTTTTAAATGTTGGAGCTCTACATGACCACCCGCCCCCGCCTGCAGTGCAAAGTGCTTGATGAGCGCTTACACGACCACATGCCGCACTACGCCACTGATGGCGCTGCGGGCATGGACCTGCGGGCGCTGCTCGACGAACCGCTAACGCTCAATCCTGGCGAATGCCAGCTCGTACGAACGGGTCTTGCCATCTATATTGAAGACCCAAGCCTTGCTGGCATGATTCTTCCCCGCTCGGGCCTGGGCCATAAACACGGCATTGTATTGGGCAATCTGGTAGGTCTGATCGATTCAGACTACCAGGGTGAGCTGATGATTTCGGTGTGGAACCGCGGCCAAAGCGCTTTTACACTGTCGCCTTTTGAGCGGCTAGCCCAGTATGTTCTCGTGCCGGTGGTGCAAGCAGAACTCTCTATTGTTGATGCCTTTACCGACTCCACCCGAGGCGGCGGCGGATTTGGCAGCACTGGCCGTCATTAATACGGGGCGGCATTAATACTGTCCGTCATTAACAAGGCTCGGGCGAACGTTACGCGCTGACAGGAGTAGCCAATGGATGTACCTGCTTCGATTTTTCGTGCCTATGATATCCGCGGCATTGTCGATAACACGCTGAGCGAATCCACCGCAGAGTGGATTGGCCGTGCGATTGGTTCAGAAGCGGCCGCCCGGGGTGAGCAGTGTGTCATCGTTGCCAGAGACGGTCGCTTATCCGGCGAGCGCCTGCAAGCCGCCCTGATTCGAGGCTTAACAGCCGCTGGGCGCGACGTTATTGATATCGGCATGGTGCCCACGCCTGTTCTCTACTTTGCCACCCACGTGATGCCTGAGAGCTGCTCAGGGGTCATGGTGACCGGCAGCCATAACCCGCCCGACTACAATGGCTTCAAAATTGTCCTGGCAGGTGAAACATTATCAGGCGACGCTATTGCCGCGCTGTATGAACGCATTCACACCCATGACCTCACCAGCGGCCAGGGCAGCATTCATCAATACGACATCCGGCACGCGTACCTTACCCGTATTTTGGAAGATGTTAGCGTTAAGCGCCCTATCAAAGCTGTTGTAGACTGTGGTAACGGCGTAGCCGGTGAGCTAGGCCCCGAGCTAATCAAGCAGCTGGGGGTTGAAACAACGGTCTTGTTTGGTGAGATTGACGGCCATTTTCCTAACCACCACCCTGACCCCGGCAAGCCTGAAAACCTGCAAGACCTGATCAAGAGTGTTCAGACAACCGGCGCGGATATCGGGCTTGCCTTTGACGGTGATGGCGACCGAGTTGCCGTTGTTACACCGCGCGGCCGCATCATCTACGCTGACCACCTCCTGATGGCCTTTGCGACCGACATGCTTTCGCGTAACCCAAGCGCTAGGGTGGTCTATGATATTAAATGTACGGGTAACCTTGCCCGAGTCATTAGCGAAGCGGGCGGCGAGCCAGAAATGTGGCGTACCGGCCATTCGCTGATTAAAGCGCGCATGAAGGCAACCAACGCTCTGCTGGGCGGGGAAATGAGCGGCCATATTTTCTTCAAAGAACGCTGGTATGGTTTTGATGACGGCCTTTATTCCGCCGCGCGCCTACTGGAAATTCTGGCGCTTTATAACGAAGATGCAGACGCCTTTTTTGACCGCTTTCCTCAAGATCCAAGCACGCCAGAAATTAATATACTCGTTAGTGATGACGAAAAATTTGGCCTGATCGAGGCACTTGCCCGTGAAGGTGACTTCGGCGAAGGTATTAAAACCACGCTGGATGGCATTCGCGTTGATTACCCCGATGGCTGGGGCCTATGTCGCGCATCCAACACGACACCTGCCTTGGTGATGCGCTTTGAAGGGAAAAATGCCGTGGCACTAATGCGTATACGGGAATGTTTTGTCAACGCGTTAGCTCGTGTGGCACCGGCACTCAAAATTCCCGAGATGCCAGCTTAACCGCGCACTCGTGATATGCAGCACGATAACAATATTCATTAGCCACGTATCATCTGGATAAAAGAAAACAGCAAGCAAGGGACAACACGATGAATTCAGCCAGTCGCGACCCGCAGGTCGTTGTGGAGGTGCTTTCCGAAGCACTCCCCTATATTCAGCAGTTCTCCGGCAAAACCGTTGTGGTCAAGTACGGCGGCAATGCGATGACTGAAGACACGCTCATCAACTCTTTCGCACGTGATATCGTGCTAATGAAAGAAGTTGGCATTAATCCCGTGGTGGTTCATGGCGGCGGTCCACAAATTGGCAGCCTGCTTGAAAAGCTTAATATCGAATCGCGCTTTGTGAACGGGATGCGCGTGACCGACTCCCAGACCATGGACGTGGTTGAAATGGTACTGGGCGGACTGGTGAACAAAAGCATCGTCAACCTGATTAACCAAAGCGGTGGCAAGGCAATAGGCCTAACAGGGAAGGATGGCGCACAAATTCGTGCTCGCCAGCTAAAGGTCGAGCACCAAAGCCCCGAAATGACCGTTCCGGAAATTATCGATATTGGACATGTGGGAGAAGTCGAGTCCATTTCAACAGACCTGATCGAAATGCTCGCTGCCCGCGACTTCATTCCAGTGATCGCGCCCATCGGCGTTGACGATGAAGGCCATAGCTACAACATTAACGCCGACCTGGTGGCGGGTAAATTAGCCGAGGCATTAAACGCTGAAAAGCTAATGCTACTGACCAACGTCGCCGGCCTCATGGATGCGGAAGGCAAGGTATTAACCGGGCTAAGCACGCTTCAAGTGGATGCCCTGATTGCCGACGGCACCATTTATGGCGGCATGCTGCCCAAAATACGCTGTGCGCTTGATGCCGTTAAAAATGGCGTTAACAGTGCGCATATTATCGACGGTCGTGTTCCCCATGCAGTGTTGTTGGAGATTTTCACCAACGCTGGCGTAGGTACGCTTATTACTGACGCGAGCTAACGGCAACGGAGGGCTAACGTCATGAGTGACGACCGTAAACCTCGCCGTCGCGAGCAGATTCTTCAAGCACTCGCGTTAATGCTGGAAGAAGATAGTGGAAAGCGTATTACCACGGCCGCCCTTGCACGCCAGGTCGGCGTTTCCGAGGCGGCACTGTACCGCCACTTTCCCAGCAAAGCGCGAATGTTTGAGGGCTTAATCGACTTTATTGAAGAGAGCATTTTTGCACGCATTACGCGTATTTTAGAAGAGGTGCCCGACGCCATCCCCCGCTGTGGCACTATTCTGGCGCTACTACTGGGCTTTACCGAAAAGAACCCAGGACTTGCCCGAGTGATGGGCGGCGATGTATTGACCGGCGAAACAGCCCGCCTGCGCCAGCGCGTTCATCAGCTATTTGAGCGTTTGGAACTACAACTCAAGCAGATTATTCGTGAAGCCGAACTGCGCGAAGGGCGCCGCGCCAGCATTCCAGCCTCAGCGGCCGCTAACCTGCTCGCCGCCCAGGCGGAGGGACGCATTTCTCAATACGTGCGCAGCGACTTTAAACGCCTGCCCACTGAGTACTGGGAAGATCAGTGGACGCTTCTATCAAGGCAGTTACTGCTCGAAGCGCCACAACCCGCCTAAGAGTATCAAGTTGGTCAACAGGGACGTTGGCTCATTCTTGGTTAACATGCTCTCTCCCCTGCCACAGGAAGGCACTTTTGAATATTACCCACCTTGAGCACACGATTATCGCGCTGATCATTATCTTCCCAAGATTATAAATGGTATTACGAATAGCAGAAGCCACTACCAGGCTGACCATCAAAATGCGTTGCTTCAAAGAGAAAATAAATGAGCTTAACGATTAGACAGGCGACCCTCGAAGATACTAATGGGCTCGTTGATATTGGCCGTAAGACTTACCTTGAAACCTTTTCTGATTTCTATCCGCCCGAAGTCATGAGCAAGTATCTGAGCCAAGCATTTTCTGTCGATCAAATGGCAAATGAGTTACAGCGCGAACAATCCCAGTTCTGGCTGCTGGAAGTCGAAGGCCTATGCGCGGGCTACCTAAAAATAAATTGGGGAAGTGCTCAAACCGAGATGCAGGAAGGAGCAGGGCTGGAGATTGAAAGAATTTACCTCGCGCATGAGTTCAAAGGAGCAGGGTTCGGCAAGCTGCTTTTCGAGAAAGCCCAAGAAATTGCCAAAGCGCTTGCTAGGGTAATCCCCCCGAAAAATAATTTGGTTACTAATTGACTTTATTCAGCTCATCAGGTAAGCAGACAACCACATAGAAACCGAGGCTATTGGCCTACGATTTGCCGCACTCCCCTAATTGTATAGATGGTCCGTCAGGTTGGTCTTGACATGCTGGGTTGTCGGAAGAACACCTCGTATTTCACTGTTTGTAGCGACACTGGCCATGGCACCCATTCATGGTCGTTGGCTTCGGCGCTGCTGGTCGGCGCTGGGGCCTTGCTGGTGCAGTTCTTCGCCATCTTCCTAATGTCAACGTCGATGAAGGTTGTCGGCTTTGGGGGTGCGGATGAATACATGAACTACCTCCGATGTAGTCCAAGATTTCATCTGCACCCCCTTTACGGACTTATAGCACCGTTGCTGACACTAATGCCGACAGCACTCGCAATGCGCCTGTTGGTCGCCACTTCCATTATGGTCTTCTCTGCGCTGCAGATTCACTTGCTCTCCGGCCTGATCGAAGTTGACAGCATTTTCTGATCTTCATCTTATTGTCGGTGCTATTGGCCTATCGCGACTGGCGCGCGATAACGTGGGGAGCTGTGGTTATCGCAGACCATACCTTTTTCTGTTATCTCCAGCATAACGGCTTCGGCATTTATGTGATGTCTGATATGTACCCAATGTCATCGCCTCTCTCCATGGTAGTGGTACATGCCGCTTATTTAGTCGTGCAGACCATTGCGTTATGCATTCTTTCTCTGCAGATGGAAAAAGACGCTAATTCCGCCGAGTAATTAGGACGATTGAGCTCGCATATCGGTCGCCGTCAGGGCGTGTTCGGTCTGGGCTTTAGCAACACCGGCATACGCAGCCATCTCGGCGCTCACTTCAAGCGCACCATGCTGGCGGTGCGCAGCAAGCTGACGAGTGTTTCCAGCAGTATTTCCCATGTCTCGCGCACCTGGGAGGTTATTCCCAAGGGAAACAACGACCTTCCCGCACGCAATAAACGCCAGCATGACGCGTTAGGCCATACGATTGGTGCACTTTACCGAATGGGCGTTCCCGATATAGCAAAAACCAGACTACTGTATTCAGGATTCCTGTCACATTATGAGCCCAATAGCCCTTTTACATGTCGTAAAATAAGTGACTGGTTAAGTGACAAAATTTGACGGCCCGCACTTCCTTGCACACGCTGTCACTTAATCGAACGTATATGTGACAGGTGCAACATGCTGATAGGTTACATGCGGGTATCCAAGGCTGACGGCTCCCAAGCCACCGACCTACAGCGCGACGCGCTAAGCGCTGCCGGTGTCGAGCCGGCACATATCTATGAAGACCAGGCGTCCGGTAAACGTGAGGATCGACCCGGCCTGACGAACTGCCTGAAAGCACTCCGGCCAGGAGACACTTTGGTCGTGTGGAAGCTGGACTGACTCGGGCGCGACCTGCGCCATCTGATCAATACCGTCCATGACCTAACCGGCTGCGGCATCGGCCTAAAGGTGCTGACCGGTCATGGTGCATCCATTGACACCACGACTGCCGCTGGCAAGCTGGTATTCGGGATCTTTGCTGCTTTATCTGAATTCGAGCGTGAACTGATTTCCGAACGGACGCAGGCGGGACTCGCATCCGCACGAGCACGAGGCCGAAAGGGTGGCCGGCCGTACAAGATGACAGCTGCAAAGCTGCGCCTGACGATGGCCAGCATGGGGCAGCCGGAAACTAAGGTCGGCGACTTGTGCCGGGAGCTTGGGATTACCCGGCAGACGCTCTACCGGCATGTGTCTCCAAAGGGCGAGTGTCGTCCAGACGGAGTAAAGCTGCTCTCCCGCAGTTCAACTGTATAGTTGGTGACGACCTGTAACGGACAGCGGTTCACTTCGGCAACGATCCAATTTCTTGTGTCGACCTGAAGCGGTAATTTCGACGAAGGCAGCACGTACGTTTATTGATATTGGGCGCAGTGGTATCTCTCTCGCCGGCGCACCGGTTGATGTCAGCTCCGTTTGCCTGGAGGAACCATGTCAAAACCCTTTGTGAATCTTGACGACCTCGAGCTCAAGGATCTTGAGGAAAATGGCTACTACACCTATCGGCGAGCACGGTTTAGTTCTGCTATTGGTGCCCGAAAACTTGGGTACAATCTGACGGAATTGCCACCGGGCGTGGCACAATGCCCATTCCACTCGCACCGTGCCGAGGAAGAGGTGTTCCTTGTCCTCGAGGGAGAGGGTGAACTGCGGTTCGGTGGTCAGAATTACCGTATTCGCAAGCACGATGTCATTGCATGCCCCACTGGCGGCGCTGAGGTCGCTCATCAGCTTATCAACACTGGCAGCAAACCTATGCGCTATCTGTCATTGTCGAATGTGGCAGAAGTAGAGATCTGCGAATATCCGGACTCAGACAAAATCGGCGTCTACGCCGATGCGGCCGAGGCGCCCAGCCTGAGGCAGCTCCACCGCACTTCCTCGGTTGTGGATTATTACGACGGGGAAAGCAAGGATCAACCAATTGAGTAGCGCCCAACAAGTAGCTGCAGTCGATCGTCACTGTCGGGGCACCGGCAGAGCGCGGCGTTATGTCGGCCCACGCTGAACGTCCGTTTAATAGCGGAATACGACCCACAGCGGACATGGCGGCAAAGAGTACCTAGTAGGACGATTCACATCTCAGACAATTCTTTAAAATCAGCATCTTGCTCCTCTCTGCATAGGCGAATTGCAGAGAATTTACAGAGAGAAGATCAAACAGAATCGCCATGAAGCTCAAGTAGAATATCCAGGAATACCAGACGCTGGCAGTCGAAGCACTGGTGGACATACCGCAGGTGCTGCGCTTATTGATTGAATTCAAGATTACTAGAAATGAATTTGTTAATCAGAGTCTAGCCAGATTCTGTATTTATGACCGACGCCGACGTTTCACTATGGCCCTCCTAGAGCCTCACCGCTTGATCCAATGCTTCGGGTAGGCACCGGAAATCAACGCCAACGGACCTATTAGACATGGCGATCTCAAATTCCAAGCGCAACACTATTGAAGTGTGTCTGGTCCAGCGACTGATTTTCTAAGGACTTCTGCGTAAACTTCCAGCGGCGTGCGCCAGTCCAATGTCATACGGGGTCGTGTATTCATCGAATCGGCGATCGCATCGAGTTCTTCCTGGCTGTAGACAGATAGGTCTGTGCCTTTTGTCAAGTACTGACGAAGCAGACCATTGGTGATTTCGTTGGAACCGCGCTGCCAAGGACTATGCGGATCGGCAAAGTAAATCGCCGTGCCCGTCTTCTGGGTAATCTCGGCATGGCGGCCATTTCCTTGCCTTGATCGTAGGTCATAACCGTAGCGCTCGTGGCACCTCGTTGAGCTTGTCACTGAAGCCGATGGAGGCCGCGGTTGCCGTGGTGCCATGCATCTTCGCCAGGACCACCAGGAGGGTTGTGCGTTCCACCAGGGTGCCGACGGCTGACTGATTATCAGCGCCCATGATTAAGTCGCCTTCCCAGTGGCCGGGCATAAGACGATCTTCGGTCTCGGGTGGGCGGGGGTGGATGCTGACCAGATCCGGTAATTAACCACGTCGGTCCTTGCCACGACTACGGGGCCGGCGCTTGCCGTTTCCCTGGCGTAAACAGGCAACGAGTTCTTTCTTGAGCGTGCCGCGTGGCATCACGTAAAGCGGGTTATAGATAGCTTCATGCGATACCCGACGGCGGGAATCATTGGGACACATAACTCTCAGTGTGCGCGCTATTTGTTGAGGTGACCAGTACTTGCGAAGCAGGTACCCACCAGTTCGAACAGCTCTCCACCGGGATGCAGCTTGGGCTGGCGACGTGATCGATGACGCGCCAATCGAGCCCGATGTCCGGCTAGGCTGGCGTCGTAGCGTTGATCTGCCCTGAAGGCATGCCGAGCTATTTCTCGGGATACCGTACTGGGTGCTCGTCCGATATGTCGGGCGGTAGCGCGGATGGAATGGCTTGCCTGCATCTGCATAATGGCGGCTCGATCTTCAGGGGCGAGATGGTGGTAGCAATGTGACATGGCAGTACGATACCTGATAGGTCAGGTGTTGCACTTGGTCACTGAGACCGCCCTCGTATTTAGCCGCTTTCAATTTTCTGAGGGCGCTCAGCTCAACCCGATTCCCAGGGGCGAGCTGAACTGACTGAAAATATGTGTTTCTCGATGGGCGCTAGCTAGTTTTACAGCCGCTTCTCACTATAGCCCTCCTAGACAGACATATTTCAGCTCTGTAAATTCATCCAGACCATAATGAGCCCCCTCCCTCCCAAGGCCCGATTCTTTAATGCCACCAAAAGGGGCTAATTCTGTAGTTAGCAAACCTTCATTGACAGCAATCATGCCACATTCCAGACTTTCCATGACGTGCCAAATACGCTGGTAATCTCGAGCAAAGAAATACGCAGCCAAGCCGAATTCGGTATCATTTGCCATAGCAATGGCCTCCTCATCCGTCTCAAACCGGAATACAGGGGCTAAAGGGCCAAACGTTTCCTCTCGCGCCACGAGCATCTCAGAGGTAACATCAGCTAACAAGGTAGGCTCAAAAAATGTGCCGCCCAGCTCGTGGGGCTTACCCCCACAGACAAGACGGGCGCCCTTGCTCAAAGCATCTTTGATGTGGGATTGAATTTTATCCACCGCAGCTTGGTTAATCAGCGGTCCTTGATCTACACCTTCATCTAAGCCATTACCGACGTTAAGTTCCCGTATACGTACCGACAATTTGTCAAGGAAAGCATCATATACGTCAGCTTGAACTAGAAGTCGATTGGCGCAAACGCACGTTTGTCCTGAGTTGCGAAATTTTGACGCAATGGCACCCTCCACTGCTGCATCCAGGTCGGCGTCATCAAATACGATGAAGGGAGCATTACCGCCCAACTCCATGGACGCTTTCTTAACTGTATCCGCACATTGAGCCAACAACCGCTTACCTACAGGGGTAGAGCCTGTAAAGGATACCTTACGAACACGAGTATCAGAGGTTAAAACCTCGCCAATAGCTGCGGGTTGCTCGGCGGTAATCACATTGAGTACGCCCGCAGGTATACCAGCATCATCCGCTAAACGCGCCAGCGCAAGCGCGGTCAGTGGAGTGGACTCGGCGGGCTTGATCACCACAGGGCAACCAGCCGCCATGGCCGGAGCACATTTTCGGGTGATCATGGCCAGCGGAAAGTTCCATGGCGTGATCGCCGCGACTACACCTATCGATTCACGGAATACCAGGATACGCTTGTTGACGCCATGACTGGGCAGAGTCTCCCCAGCCATGCGCTTGGCTTCTTCAGCATAAAACTCGACGAAAGAAGCTCCATAAGCCACTTCTCCACGAGACTCAGCCAGCGGCTTACCCTGCTCCATTGTCATCAACCGAGCCAGAGCCTCCTGATTGGCCATGATACGCTCATACCAATTTCGAAGCAGAGCCGCCCTATCCTTTACCGTGCGCTTTCTCCAGGCAGGCCAGGCAGCCTCTGCAGCTGCAATAGCCTCGCGCGCCGCGGCAGGATCCAGATCAGGAACCTCAGCCAGCAATTCACCCGTTACTGGATTGGTGATAGCAAAATGATGGGGAGCATCACGCCACTGACCATTAATATAGGCTTTGGTTACTAGCAACTCGGGTAACGACATGGAATTTTCCTTTTTAGAACTAATTAGAAGGCTCACTACCCCTACTCGACCAGGATCAATATATTCCGATGGGAATAGCTAACCGCACGGTTGTATGTTGAACTTTATTTCTGTCTAGATCGCCCTAGCACCCTACGTAGCGCAACCTGCCCAGGCATTTGCGAGCTGGGCGGCATTACGCAGAGGTAGTGCGCCATTCGGACTATGCCAACGGGCCGGTATTGAACGCTGAGCTAGGAGAACTCTTCATTACGGAAGCCGAATGCTAAGGGAACCATTGCCCTCCCAAAACACTAGGGCATCGAGCGACGCATCTGGAGCGAAATGGCACGTCGGCTGGTGATGCCTTATGACCGACGCGCCCAACTCTGTGAATTAAGTTGGCTGGCAGCCGCCAACTGCTCCGCCAGTTAACTCACATAGCCTGAAATATTTATAAACACCCTCTTAGAACTCGACCACCAGCCGAATAACTTCCCCTCGATCCAACCTATCGAAGCCTTCATTGATCTCCTCGAGAGAGATAATGTCGCTCAACAGGCGATCCACGGGTAGCTTTCCGGCTCGATAGAGCGCTATATATCTCGGAATGTCTCTCACCGGTACGCAGGTACCGATATAGCTGCCCTTCAAAGTTCGCTCTTCAGCAACCAGACTGACGATATTGACCGGCAAATCGACATGGGGCGCAGGCAGCCCTGCCGTTACGGTGGTTCCTCCCCGCCGCGTCATCCGATAAGCGGTTTCCAGCGCCTTGCCCGACCCCGCGAACTCGAGTACGACATCCGCTCCACCTCTGGTGAGTTCGCGGACTCGCTCGATCGCGTCCGGCTCCGCTGCATTGATTGTCGTTGTGGCTCCCAATTCACGGGCGATCACGAGTTTCTCATCGGAGAGATCGATAGCAATAACCTGTTCGGCACCGGCCGCCAAGGCACCAAGTAGCGCGGCCAGCCCGACACCCCCCAAACCGATCACGACTGCGGTCTGACCAGCCTGAAGCTTCGCTGTATTTATGACGGCGCCTACCCCGGTCAACACCGCGCAACCAAACAAAGCCGCCTCGGCGAATGATAGAGCTGAATCGATCTTGACCAAGGAGCGACGCGACACCACAGCGTATTCGGCAAATGCGGAGCAGCCCAGGTGATGATGAATCTCCGTGTCTTGACCTCGAAACCGAATATGGCCCGAGAGCAACGTACCGGCCGCGTTCGCTGCGGCACCGGGTTCACAAAGCGCTGGCCGCCCCTCCGCGCAAGGCAAGCAATGCCCGCAACTGGGTACGAACGTGAGCACTACGTGGTCGCCCACGGCGAGATCGTCGACGTGATCGCCCAGCGCTACGACCTCTCCCGCCGCCTCGTGACCGAGCGCCATTGGCATGGGCCTGGGTCGGTTGCCGTTGATCACGGATAAATCAGAGTGACACAGTCCTGCGGCGCGGATTCTAACCAGTACCTCGCCCGAGCCTGGATCGTCGAGCTCAAGATCCACCAATTCCAATGGGCGGCTCGCGCTGTAGGGTTTAGCGGGTTTCATTTCCCTTAGAACGGCAGCTCGAGTTTTCATGAGGCGGTCTCCGTAGTGATCAAAGTTTGTGAACTGACCTTTTTAGGGGCGAATTAGGCGAAGGGTGAAAAACTAAGGATTTTTGGAGCAGGAAAATCCCGTCCACCGATTTCACCATCTTCGGCGAATTCGAATTCCATGTTGCCCTTCCGCGTGCGAACTCGGCCCGCGTGCGGAGCAATGAAGTGGCCGGTCATCAGAAGCGTCGAGGTGTCGGTGATCTTCTCGACCAGCTGGCGCCGGGTCTCATTGGCCTGCTCGGGTTCTGCGCAGCCGATGCAGCTCCAGTGGGGGTAGCGTAGCTGTATGGGGTGATGAATGATGTCGCCAGTAAAAACGCATGAGGCACCGCGCGAGCGCAGCCAGAGGGCTACATGTCCCGGCGTGTGCCCCGGCGCCGGATGCACGCTGAGGCAGTCGTCAATAGTGAAGCCATCATTTATGATCTCGACCTGGCCGGCCTCAATCACCGGTAGCACACTGTCGCGGTAGGCCGCTAGGTGATGTCCGGTGCCATCGTCGTCGTGGGCAGCCTTCTCCCAGTAGTCGTACTCGACTCTCCCGATGAGATAGGTAGCGTTAGGGAACGTTGGCCGCCACTCACCGTCGATTAGTTGCGTATTCCAGCCGACGTGGTCAGCGTGAAGATGAGTACACAACACGTAATCAACGCTTTCCGGCGAAATGCCAGCGTCTGCTAAGCGCTCGAGAAAAGGCGTTTGCAAGTGCGTCCAATGAGTTCGAGCGTGGCGCTCCTTGTTATTGCCCACACAGGTATCCACTAGCACGCGATGCTTGCCGGTATCGATCACCCAAGTATGAATGCTAAGCGTGATGCAGCGGGTCTCTGGGTCGAGAAAAGGCGGTGCCAACCAGTCGCTCTCGGCCGCCAGGCTCGCCTCGTCGGCCTTGGGAAAGAACTGACGAATCTCGAAAGAGTGGTCCTCTATCTCTCGCACAGCGCGCACTCTTATATCGCCTACGCAAAAGTCGCTCATGACTTGCCTCCCTAGCGTTGCTCGGCGTCTGTCGTCTCTCCGGCTTCTTGCGTCGCCACACTCGGCATAGGCGGCCAGCCGGAGCCCGCTTCATCTATCGCGAGCTTACTCAACAGTTGTTTAAGTACGCGAATGTCGTTGTCTTCCATCGGCGTCAAGCACTGTGCCTCTGATGACTTGAGTATCGCCACAATTTCAATCATCGCGCGCCTACCGTCGGAAGAAAGCCAAGCTCTTGACATGTCGTCGTTACCGCTGGGGTGTAATTCGATTAAACCGCGGTGCTTAAGATCCTCTAATGTTTCTTGGTTGACCTCATCACCCCGTGAGCGACCGATCTGATAGATTTCGTCAAGCGTTCGGCCATCCTCATGCCCGAGCAACGTCATTACGGCGTAATTGGCACCGCTCCAGCCGCGTCTTTTTCGCTCGGCGACGGCCGCCTCGCGGATCCGATAGAACACGCGAGAAATCAGGTAAATGAAGTCTTCTGGCGAGAGGCTCTCGGCACGACGGGCGAAAGAGAGCTCAGCCTGATTATGGCTCACCAGTTGACCATAGCGGCCGCCGTGAAAGAGCAGCGGCGGCGTCGACGAGTGCTGGAAATCAATCACTTCACCTACGAAAATGATGTGGTCGCCGCCCTCGTACTGATAGGTCGTCTTGCACTCGAATCGCGCCGCACACTCCTCGATCAGGGGTATGCTATCGTGTCCGCGCTTGACAGCCACGTGGTCGAATGAATTCGCCGATGAAGAGGCGAAGGTTCCCGATAGCGCGTCCTGATCGGCAGAAAGGATATGCACTGCGAAGTAGTCCGCCTGCTTGAAGGCATCGAAAGACGAGGAAGTTTTCGACAGACTCCATAATATTAGCGGTGGATCGAGCGAGACGGAGCTGAAGCTATTGGCGGTTCTCCCCAGATCTTTGCCGTCCTGTGTCTTGGTCGTGACAATCGTCACGCCAGTGGCGAATGCCCCGAGAGCGTTCCTCAGGATACGTTTTTCGTCGCTCATAATGCTCCTCCTTTAGTACCTTGTATGCCGACGACCGAGGCACCTGATTTTGGGTGTACGGACGTCTCGTGGTCGCGGCCGTGGGGTTGTCCCGACGCATCTTGAATGCTGCCATCGGCTGCCTCGAGTGATGCTCCGGCTGCTTCACGCAACGGCAGAATCGAGAATACGGAGAGGCAGGCCGCTGCGATGATATAAAGTGCCAGCGGAATCCAGCTGCCTGTCCACGCCCACAGCGTTGCTGCGATGATGGGTGTGGGACCACTCCAGATCACAGTAGCGAACTGATAGGCAATGGAGACACCGCTATAGCGCATTGATGCGTCGTACTGCTCAGCGAACAGACTCGGCTGGGTAGATTGGGTTGTGGCCTGCCCGAAGACAATTGCCACCGTCATTCCGATCGTCACTGCCATGGCATTTTGCATGTCGAGCAGCAAGAAAAACGGAATAATGAAGAGGCCGTTGAAGATCATGCCACCGGCGAAGACTTTCCGACGGCCGATCCGATCGGAAAGTGCACCGAAGATCGGCTGTGCTATTACGCAAAAGACGGCCGCTATCATCAGTGACTCGAGCACGGTAGATCTCTCCATGCCCACCACGGTGGTCAGATACGAGAGCGAATAAACGGCCAGCACGTAAAAACTGACGTTCTCAGCGGCTTGTGAAGCCACTAGCCGAAACGTCTTGCGACCATGCTGACGAAACACTCGGGCTGCTGGGAACTTCTCGCGTTCGCCACTCTCCTGAATTTTACGAAAGCTCGGCGACTCCGAGAGAGTCCAACGTAATACGATGCCCAACACCAGCAGTACGCCGCTGAATAGAAAGGGTAATCGCCAACCCCATGCCATGAACTGCGCTTCGCTAAGCAGAGCGCTCACCGCAGCCATCACGCCGGATGAAAGCAGCAATGCCGATGGGATGCCCATCTGCGGCCAGCTCCCATAAAAGCCACGCTGCCTCTGTGGCGCGTGCTCAACAACCATCAGCGTAGCCCCGCCCCATTCGCCCCCAACCGCGAATCCCTGTAGGAACCGCAGCAACGTGACCAGGATCGGCGCCCAGATGCCAATCGAGGCATAGGTAGGCACCAATCCGATCAGGAAGGTTACTCCGCCCATCATTGTCAGGCTCAGCACCAACATCGCCTTGCGCCCAATGCGATCACCATAGTGGCCGAAGACGATGCCGCCCAGCGGACGCGCGATGAAGCCCACGGCGAATGTCGCGAAGGCAGCAATCGTACCTGTCAGGGGATCGAAATCTGGAAAGAACAGCTGATTGAAGACCAGTGCAGCTGCGGTACCGAATATAAAAAAGTCGTACCATTCCAAAGTCGAGCCGACATAGCTTGCCAGCGCGACTTTGCGGATATCGGATGTCTGAGTTGTCATTGTTATTCACCTCTTCGGGCCATGACCTTTCCAGCCCGCCCGACGATTGGTCATCGCCGAACGGAAGCGTTAAAGTCGTGCCACTAGTAGTCGAGTGCCTTGCCCAGTCGCTATTGACTAAGCCGAGATGGGTATATCGACGTCGAGCAACGGAGCATGCTGCTGTGCCCCGTAAACGTCGGTATCCCCTAAATCTCCAGCAGGAATAGTGCGTGGCAGGGTCGCTTTGAACGCCAAAGCCGTGTCGTAAGGCGTGAAAAGCACGTCATTCTCTTCGACCCCATAAAGCCGAGAGAACAGCGCGGCACAGAGTACGCCAGTCTTTTTGACTTTGGCGTAGGTCTCTGGATCCTCAAAAAGGACATCAATAGTGATATAGAAAGGGCCAGCATTCTTGCTTTTGCAGATTTGTGCGATGTCTTTGATCAAAGCCATGGTCGTCAAACCTCTTCATATTCGATAGGAAAGATTGAACAGGGATCATCGAGCTCGACGACATGGAAAATACTGAAGCGATAGCACTCCCCCATCTCGATATCGGAGGGGCTGAACGGGAAAGCCATGTTACCCTCCTTGCACAGTCGTCCCTGGAAGTCGGCATGGAGCATTGAGGTTCTCGCCATGGCCAGCACGGCGTTGGCGGCCTCCTGGGTCTTGCCGACGACCTCAATCACAAAGCCGAGCTCGTGAGACTCGAACGTCTCGAGCGGCTCCCAGTCGCCCATAACGCCGTTGCGGCCATAGCAGTGCACGATCAGCGAATAATCCTCGCGAGAGACACCGAATGATTCAGCCTTGCTCATCACCTTCTCGCGGTGCACCGCCAGATAGTCGTCGATCTGGCGGATCAGTATCGGGTCGCGGGTACCACACAGCGTGATCGCACGATAGCCCATGCTCTCGACGCCCTCGAGCTTGACGGTGTAACGCTCGGCGGGCTGCCAGGTCATGCCATCGATTTTCACCGCACGGTCATTGAGGGCTTCGAAGCGACACTCGCTGGTATCGAGGAGCCCACCAGGTTCGATGTGATGAATCGGGCTGGCATTCTCGTGCATCGCGAAGTTGGCCACAGCCAGCGGGGTAGAACGCCGAATCGGATTGGGCGGCTCGCACACGACATGATCCTCGCGCACGCGCAGAAAAATGCAGTCCGGCTCCTTAGGCACGGTGGGCTCGGCGCCGCACTCGAGCATCTTGCCGGCGTACCAGGAAGGCGCCGGTGACATACCTGCGCGGATCGCCGGCGCGGCCCATTGAGCGGGGTCACTGCTGCGCCCGGCGAGAATGACCTGCGCCCCTTCGTCGAGCGCTTTGGCGAAGGGCTCCGGGCCCATCATCGCCACGATTCGTTCGGCTCGATCGACCGTCGCCGTATCGAGTGGCGCCATACGTGCCAACGGCTTTGTCGCACCCGCATCGATCCACGCTTTCACGTCTTCCTTGGACTGCTCAGAGTGGATCAGAGCCATTTTAAACGACAGCTTCTCCTCCCGGGCGATCTCGCGTACCAGCGCCGCCATGTCCTGCAAGTGTGGTTCACCGCCGGAGCCACCTGCGGTTCCGACGATGCACGGCACTCTTGCTTCGACGCTCGCCAGAAGCATTAGGCGCAGGTCGCGCTTGACCGAGAGCCGGGAACAGAATGACTTGCCGGCGCCGAGGTAATAAGGCCCAGGATCCGTGCTTCCACCGTCGCAACCGATGACGTGGGGATCCCAGGACATCCCGATCTTGAGCGACTCCTCGGCGAAGCCGTAGCCGAGGATTCCACTCGTCGACAACATTCGAAATTCTTTCATATCAGCCTCACGTAATAAGCGGTAAATCACGGCGTTTGCTTGCGACAATCAAACTGAGCGACCAGGCACCTTCAGGCCTAAGCTGTCGCGCAGAGTAGTGCCCGGATAGTCGTGGTGATAGAGCCCGCGTCTCTGAAGCTCGGGGACCACCATACGGGTGAAATCCTCAAAGGCGCCGGGGGTATGAGTAGCGGCGAGCACGAAGCCGTCGCAGGCGCGCTCGACGAACCACTTTTCCATCTGGTCGGCGACCGCAATGGGGGTACCGCAGAAAATCGGAAATTCACCGATGGTCCCGCGCCCCGAGAAGTGAACGAAGTCACGCACCGTCGGGTTGGGCTTGCCACTCAGATCTACCACACGCTCGCGGAAACCGGTCCAGGAGAGTTTCTCGAGTTCTTCGTCGGTGAACTCGTCGTCCATTGACTTGCTGCCGAAGTCGTAATTGAGCGCTTCCGAGAGAAGCACCAGAGCATCGATCGGCTTGGCTAGATTGCGAATATATTCGCGCTTCTCTTCGGCGATTTCTTGGGTCTCACCGACGCAGACATAGCAGGCCGGGCAGATCGCTACGTCGTCGGGGTTGCGCCCAGCCGCCTCGACCTCCTGCTTGACCGCGGCATACTGCTTCTTGCCCGCTTCTAGGTTGGGATAGACAACAAAGATCAGTTCACCCCAACGCCCGGCGAACTTCCTTCCGCGGCCGCTCTGACCAGCCTGGATCAACACCGGTTGGCCTTGAGGCGAACGCGGCACAGGTAGCGGGCCACGGGAGGAGAAGAATTTACCCTCGTGAGAAAGTCGATGAACCTTGTCGGCATGGGCGAACTGACCGCTCTGTTTATCAACGACCAGGGCGTCTCCGTCCCAGCTGTTCCAGAGTCCCTGTACGACTTCCAGGAATTCATCGGCACGCTCGTAGCGGAGATCGTGGGCCAGATGCTCGGTGCGCCCAAAATTGGCGGCTTCAGAGTTGTTTAGTGACGTCACCACATTCCACGCGGCACGCCCCTTGCTCATTAGATCCAGCGTGGCAAAGAGCCGAGCAACGTGGAACGGCTCGTAGTAGGTGGTCGAGTAGGTAATGCCCAGCCCGATTCGGCTCGTGGCCATTGCGATCGCCGAGATGATCGACACCGGATCCATTTTGACAACGCGCACACCGTTCTCGACGGCTTCGCCGTGATCATCTTGGTAGATGTCCGGCATCGCCAAGCGATCGTCGAAGAAGGCCAGATGGAACTTGCCTTCCTCCAGCACGCGTCCAATGCGCTGGTAATACTCGGGCGTCAGGAAGTCCGTCGCGCTGGCCGGATGGCGCCACGATCCGGGCGCAATCGAGCAGTTCTGGGCTTGCAGGAAACCCACCATTTTCATCTGACGTTTCGTTTCTGCCATCGGAGTCGACCTCACTAAGCTCGATAATTTCATTGGGTGCGCAAACGTTTGCGCAACTTTGGAGTCTATGACCGATTTTTATTCATGACAAGTGCTTCTCTATTAGCAATAAGGCTAATAAGGATGCGCCGAGCAAGCCCACGAGATAACATAGGTATGAAATGAGCGCGTCATTTACGTTAAGCTCACGCAGTCAATCTCACGCATAAAGCAGACGCCAATGTTATCCGACAGCCGCCGCGCCACCATCGTCACGCTCTCGCAAATGGCGGGAGTTGCGCCCTCCACGGTGACTCGCGCGTTACGTGGAGATACGCGTATCTCGAAAAAGACCCGGGAGCGCATCTTGGCTTTGGCACACGAGCACGGATACACTCCCAACGTGCTAGCTAGAACGCTCTCGTCGGGACGTAGCGGTCTTTACGGTTTGGTACTCGGCCCCTCCACCAACCCTTTCTATACTGAGCTATTACACGAGGCGACCCGCCAGGCGGAGGCCTTGGGATATCGCTTTCTGGTCATTCACGCAGGCTCTGGGCCGGTCGAAGAGCGAACGACCGAGGCACTACTGCAGTATCAGGTCGACGGCTGCCTGGTCTCATCCGCGATACAGAGTTCAAGAGTGGCCGAGGTCTGTGAGAAAAATACTGTTCCCTTGGTGATGGTCAACCGCGTTGCGCTCCAGCACGGCTGCGCCGTGACCTGCGACAACTTCTCCGGCGGACGCGATCTAGCACGCTTGCTGATCGATAACGGGCGCGAGAAATTTGCCATCGTGACCACGTCTTCACACAGCTCGACTGCTCAGGAACGCGAAAATGCCTTCACCGGCGAACTGGCACAGGCTGGCTTGAAGCTCAAGCACCGTTACGACGGCAAGTCCCATTACTACGGCGGCTATGAGGCGGGACTGGAGCTAGTAAAACTGTCGAAATCGCGCCGACCCGATGCTGTTTTCGCACTTAGCGATATCATGGCAATGGGGCTACTCGACGCGCTGCGCCTGCATGGCATAAAAGTACCCGACGATATCGCCGTGGTGGGCTTCGATGGCCTGCCCTCCTCGGCCCGCCCGATTTACGACCTGACCACCATCGAGCAGCCATTGTCGGTGATGATCGAGCGGGCTTTCGCTATGCTTGCCAGCCGCGTCGAGAGTCCCCATCTACCTGATGAAACCGTCAGCCTCAGAGGGAAGCTGATCATTCGCAGTTCCAGCGGCTCACGCTGACTACCCCACTCAGCTATAAAACGGGATATAGAGCACCACCTGTGGGAAGAAATAGATGATGAAGACCGTCGCCAGTATGATCACTACGTAGGGCAGCACCCCGCGCACCACATCCTTCAACGGCGACCCCGCCACGGACTGTATGACGAACAGATTCATGCCCACCGGCGGCGTAATTAGAGCCAGTTCGATCATCAGCACGAAGAAGATCCCAAACCACACTGGATCCAGACCGTGAACGCCGAGCGAGGGCAGTAGGATCGGCAGTACTATGAGAATCATGGCAATGCCTTCTAGGAAGAGTCCCAGCAGTAGCAGCACGAGCATCACGACAAGGAAGAACATGAACGGTGTCGCAATACTCGAGGCGATCCAGCTGGAGACCTCGTAGGGAATCCGATAGAGCATGATGCCCTTACCAAAGACACTGGCCCCGGCAATGATCAGCAGAAGCTTTGACGTGGTAAGCCCCGCCTCCGTTACCGCCTCGCGTAACTGGTGAAGCGCAATGGTACGTTTGAACACCAGCACATAGACTAGGCTGAGAACCAGCCCGACCGCCGCGGATTCCGTTGGGGTGAAGACCCCAGCATAGATCCCCCCGATCATGGTGAAAGCGATGCCGAGAGTGGGTAGCGCCTTGAGCGTCGCCCGGAACCGGGCATTGGCATCCCCACCCTCCCCCTTGTCCGCGATTGGCGCGCCGCCCATGAACGACTTGATCACGCAGTAGCAGAGAAACAGCCCGATTAGCAGAAGTCCCGGACCGATACCGGCTAGGAACATGCTGGCAGTCGATTGCTCGGCCACTGCCGAGTAGATGATCAGCGGAATCGACGGAGGAATGAGTATGCCCAGCGTGGCCCCAGCGGCCAGCGTCCCCATGACGAAGCGCTTGTCATAGCCGCGACTAGTCATTTCGGGGATCGCCACGGTGCCAATCATGGCGGCAACGGCGACGGACGAGCCAGAGATCGCAGCAAAGATGCCGCAGGAGAGAATGGTGGCGATGGCGACACCGCCGCGAACGCTCCCCATCCAGCTGTGAACAGCATCGAAAAGATCACGCGCCACACCCGCCTTGAGCAGAATATTGGATGTCAGCAGAAAGATCGGAACTGCCAGCAGGATGAAACTGTTTATCGAGCCGAGAAACTCCTGAGGAATGCTTGCTAGCGGCACGCCCAAAGACAGAATCAGCGCGATTCCCATCAGCGTCAGCGCAATGCCGACTGGGATTCCTGTCAGTAGTAGCGCCAAAAGCCCGCAGAGGATAATGAGGGTATCCATATCAGTGCGCATCCTCGCTGTCTTTTTTATCGAACAAACGCTCACCGCTTAAACAGATCCAGATCATCTCCAGAATCGCCTGTACTCCGAGCAGCGCAAAGCCGATCACCAACGCGAGATGAAAGATCCAGTAGGGCAGCGACATGCTGGTTGCAGTGGCACGCCCCATCTCGATCGACTGCACCATCTGCACGAAGGCAAACCAGCCGACCAGCGCTCCGACGGCGATCATGGCCAATAACTGCAACAAATCCAGCAGCAGTCCGACTCTGCGACCCACGCTATTGTAAAGCAGCGTAATGGAGATCATCTGGCGATGGTTGAGACATGGCGCCAGCAGCGCGAAGGTTGCCCACACCATGCCGACCCGCGATATTTCCTCGACCCAGGCAGTAGGACTATTGAAGAAATATCGCGACACGACCTCATACGCTACCGCGATACCTATGCAGAAATAGATCCAGGATGCGGCCTCACCCAAACCGCGGACGAGCCGGCGCCAGGTGAGAAGGGCGTGATTGAAACGGGTATCAGACATAGCAGTCATCTCTAAAGCTCATGAGCTAATGGAGCCCGGCTGATCTCGAACCGTCTTTCACCGCCGGCCCGCTATCCGGGTCGGCACGTGAACAACGGTTCGGAAAACCGATGGCTGTCGACATCACTGAATTTTTTCAGCTTCCTCGAAAACTTTGCGGGAAACGGCATCGCTCTGCTCGTAGAAATCATCGGCGACCAACGACGAAGCTTCCTGCCACTGTGCCCTCTCGTCGTCGTTGAGCTCGATGACTGTCATATGGTCTCTCAAATCCTGTTTGACCTGCTCAGTCTCATCGACGAGGTCGGTGCTCAGCTGCGCTTCGAGTGCCTGGCCGGCGTCTTCGAAGATCTGGCGCTGATCATCACTCAGCGATTGCCAGACCTGCTGATTCATGAGTGCGAAGTGCGTTTCGTACATGTGGTTGAGCGCTGTGACGTTATCAGTGACCTCGTAGAGTCTGCGATCAAGCACCGACGACCAGCCGGTCAAGCCACCATCGACGATACCGCGCTGCAGGGCGAGGAACTGCTCTCCGCCGCTGGTCACGACCGGTAAGCCGCCCACCGCCTCGATGAAATCACTGACCGTCGAGCCAAAGGTACGGACCTTCATGTCTTGAATGTCATCGGGGGTTCTGACGGGTTCTTCCCGCGTGACGAGAACGATCGAACCGTAGGGAATCCAGAACGGTGTAACGAATCCTTTTTTCTCCATCTCGCCGTCGAGAATCTCGCGGATGGGGCTATTCGGGGTGACCGACTGCTCTAGTTTCTCACTAGTATCGAAGAGGAAGGGAACAGCAAAAATATTGAACGCAGGGATGGTCCCCGCCAGGATCGACGCCGAGGCGACCCCGATATCGACCGTACCGTTGCTGACCGCCTGGTCCATCTGCTGGTCAGTGACCAAAGACTGGGCCGGATAGATCTCAAAGGTGATGTCACCGTTGGTGCGCTCAGCGACCTCATCGGCGAAGCGTTTGACGCTCTGCGTCAGATAGTGCGCTTCGGGAACGCTCGTAGCGATACGAATGAGGTGTTCATCCGCCTGCACCAGTGGCGTCAGCGTGAGTATCGCGGGCGTTATCATACAGGCGATTAGTTTACGCATATTGTTGTCTCGCTCTTAATGGATTTTCCAGCATACCGAGATGCTCGAGGCGGCTCTCTCGCCTGTGTGCAAACGGTTGCGCAGCGGGGCATAGTAAAAAATTTAAACTCATGGGGGGTCAATAAGCATTTCGTATAATAAGCGTCGACGAAGAGCGCTAGCGGGACGCTTCACAGGTAAAAATTCTGTATATATTCTCGATTATGTTGGTCAGCGGAGGAATATTGGCAATCGCGTAGATGCCGAAGTGAAACGCTCGATGAGCGTAGAGGTGCGGTGATCATCGATGATGCCGCGGCGCAGGAGGGCCTGCCCGTCGCAAAATACGCGGAGGCCTTGCGTAGGAGGGTCTCGTTGGCCTGCTTCAACTCCCGATTCTCGCGTCCAGCGCCTTGATCCGCTCACGCTCGGTGGTCGTGGTGTGTCTTCCCGGCGCCCGGCGTCACGCTCAACTTAACGGCAATGCCAACCTTCCTGTGTCATTTATTTAGACCAGTTAGATCGGACACATTGTCAGGCCGCAGCTATCTGCTCAACTTCCCTAGGTTTCTGGTGAACTAAATATCCGTCATCCATTGGCCTTATGTCTTATGAAGAAAAAATCACTAAAACCCGCTCAGGGCTTAGCTTGCCGCCAAAGTAATTCGTTTTTATGATCAATTGATTTGATAAATACTTTTGAAATTTATCAATATCATGACTTAAATCAAGGCAACACAACGAACAATATGTATCAGAACACATGCCTGGAGCCGTCAATGGAACTCTACATGTCAGCAAACTCACCCTATGCGCGAAAGGTAAGAGTCGTCACGTACGAGCTTGGCTTGCACGAAAAAGTGACAATGACAGAGACCAATCCCCGCGATCCCTCGACGGGATTTCGGGATGTAAATCCTCTTGGAAAAATCCCCGCCCTCGTGACGGATAGTGGCGACGTCCTTTATGACTCTCCGGTTATCTGCGAGTACCTCAACGATGTAGAAGGCGATGGTCATCTCTTGTCAAAGGAAAC